>NZ_JBEYWW010000018.1:0-73557 GCF_040644635.1 Microbispora sp. NPDC046933
CGTCTGCGCCACACTCAGCTCGTACTCACGCGGCCCCAGCTCGTAGTCCACGAACGTCCCCGGCAGCGTCGCCTCACCCTCATGCCCCGCCGCCAAAGCGATCTCCGCCTCGCCGTACCGGTTCACCGGCCGTGCCACGGGAGGACGGCCGAGATGCTCGCGGAGACCGCCGGACAGTGCGATCAGGTTGTCCAGCGCCGACCGGCCGAGGACGAGGACGACGCAGGAGGTGAGGGCTTTGGCGGGCGCGGCCCCCGGACCGGCGAGGTCCCCCAGGTGATCTCCGTCGGCCAGGACCTGGAGCAGGGCCTCGCCGCCGTACGCGCCGGCTCCGATGCGTGCGATCTTGCCGTGGGCGACGAGCACCACCTGTCCCGGCGGCACCGGCTCGTCCGGGCGCAGGTCGTGCTGGACGAACCGGTCCGCCAGCGCCCCGAGGGTGTTCAGGTCGCCGTAGTCGTGCAGGGACGGCAGTTCGCACAGCTCGGCCGGGATGACCCGGACCCGCGCTCCGGTGGAGACGAAGCTCACCCGCCCGTCCCCCACCGTGCAGGTGAGCCGCCGGTTGACCCGGTAGACGCCACCCTGGACCTCCGTCCACGGGAGCACCCGCAGCAGGTGCCGGGGAGTGATCTCCCGCATCTGCGGCGGTGTCTTGGTGGTCGTCGCCAGGTTCCGCGCGGCGGCCGTGCTCAGGGTCAGGCGCGTCCCGCTCATGGCGCCCCCACCGGAAGCGAGTGCGCCGGCACGGGGAGGTCCGCGGCAGCCGGAAGCGAGTGATCCGGCAGCGAATGAGCTGGGAGCGAATGAGCCGGTGCCGCGAGGTCCGGCGGTGCGAGAGCGGGCGCCGTCGCGGACGACGCCACCAGGTCCGGCGGCGCGAGAGCAGGCGCCGTCGCGGACGACGCCACCAGGTCCGGCGGCGCGAGAGCAGGCGCCGTCACAGACGACGCCGTGAGCGCCGGCGACCCGTGAGCCGGGGGCGCCCTGTGTGCTGGCGGCGCTAGGGAGAGGATGCGGGCGGTGGCCGTGCCGAGCCCGGTCGGGCCCTGGGTCCAGCGGGCCGCCGGCCCCCTGCGCAGCTCCTCCTCGAAGTAGCGCCGGGACCGCTGGTGCCAGCGCAGGATCGCCGCCATCCAGTTGCGCAGGTCGGACACGTATCCCTCGACCGACTCCCGTACGGCCTCCCCCGCTTCGATGCGGTCGAGCAGGGCGGGCAGGTCGACGGTGGTGATGTGCTCGAACTGCCTCATCCGGCTGGTCATGAGCGCGTCCACCACGGCCACGCTCTCCTCAGGCGCGCAGTCGAGGAAGGTGCCCAGCACCACGACGGCGTTGTGCAGCTCCCCCTCGAACTGGATCTCCTTCTGGTAGGAGAACAGGTCGTTCATCAGGCACGCGTAGTCCTGCGCGGCGTCGGTCATGCCGAGGAACTCGCGGGTGCGATGGATCTCCATGGGGATGACCCGGCCCGGCGCGAGCCTGGCCAGGCTCATCGTCATCTGCGAGCCGAACGTCCTGCGCCGCATCTCGATGTAGTCGACCGGGTCGGGCACGCGGTGCTGGGCCTGGTTGGCCAGCTCCCACACCCAGCTGTCGATCATCTCCTCCACGGCGGCGCGGAAGTCCCGGCGGGAGCTCTCCGGCAGCGGCCCCGCCGTGCGCGGCCACAGGTCGGCCAGCCCGCGTTCCAGCCCCGTCACCGGGGTCAGGCGTGGGACGAGGTCCAGCGGCATGAACTCCTTGAGCCGCCGGTTGCCGAGCTTCGCGCCGACCAGGTCGCGCGCCGCCCCGTAGACCCGCGGATAGTAGTCGTCGCCGTACGTCCCCCAGGCCAGCCAGTTGACGGCCAGGATCAGCTCGTCGGCCGTGGCGTCCGGGTTGATGCCGGACGCGCACAGGGCGAGGTCGAAGCCGACGAGTTGCGGTTCGTTCCAGACGGCGGTCGCCGGGATGCCGGGAACCCCGTCGAAGAAGCCCATGGCGGCGCACCATTCGACGTCCGCCGCCCGCGCCGCGTCCAGGTGCGGGTTGTCGCGCACCTCGAACGGCATGTACGGCTGCGGCAGCCGCACCGCCGCCTCCAAGAAGGGCCGATGGGTGTGGTTGCGCAGGCCGCCCGCGCCCGTGAGGTGGGCGCGGGCCACGTTCATGCCGAGGAAGCCGGTCTCTCCCGCCGTCTTGGTGTAGCGGCTGGAGGCGGTGTGCCAGGCGTGTCCGCCCGCCTGCCAGTCCTGCAGCCCCTTGACGTAGCTCAGGACCAGCGCCTGCTCGGGCGGCAGGACCCCTTCGTCGGCGAACAGCGCCGGAAGCTCGGTCAGCGCGGTGTGCTCGAACTGGTGCAGCCGGGAGGTGAGCAGGTCGTTGGTGATCTCCACGGCCCGCTCGGTGTCGCAGCCGAAGAAACGCTCGCAGACCAGGACACAGTTGGACAGCTCGCCCTCCTGCAGCACCTCCCGCTGGTAGGAGAACAGGTCGTTGCGCAGGTGCACGGCGTCGGCGAACGACTCCGTCAGCACCCGGATCGGCCGGGAGCCGGCCAGCCGGGCCGGCAGCTCGGCGCCCACCGCGTGCTCCACCAGCGCGGCCGACCACGGGGCGCCGCCGACCTTCCTGCGTTCCTCGATGTACTCGATGGGGTTGGAGACAGCCTCGCGCTCGATGTGGAACAGCTCCCACATCGACTCCTGCAGGAGGTCCCGGGTGACCCGGACGAACCGGCGCCGCCACGCCTCGGACATGGCGGGCACGGTTCGGGGCCACAGGTCGGCCAGTCCCCGCTCCACCGGGTTCGACGGCTCGGGCGGGTCGTCCGACATGAACGCGTCGAGCCGGTCCAGGTAGTCCTGGGCGCCGTCCAGATCCCTGCTGCGTTTGAACGTCTCCAGGAAGTGGTCGTCGAAGTAGAAGACCCACACGTACCAGTCGGTGACCAGGTCGAGCTCCGTGGCGGAGCAGTCGGGATGGGTGTAGGCGCACATCAGGCCGTAGTCCATCGCGTCGAGCGACTCCTCGGTCCAGATGTCCGGGTCGTCGAGCATGCCCATGTCCGCCGCCCACCCCCGCGTGTGCGCCCGGGCGGTCTCCACGTGCGGGTTCAGCCGGGGCGGATAGGGGAGGTAGAAGTCCGGCAGCCGGTAGGAGGACATCACAGGACCTCGACGCTCTCCAGGATGCCGAGGGCGTCGGGGACCAGGACGGCCGCCGAGTAGTAGGTGGTCACCAGGTAGGAGATGATCGCCTTGTCGTCGATGCTCATGAAGCGCACCGACAGGCCGGGCTCGTACTCGTCCACCAGCCCGGTGCGGCGCAGACCGACCACGCCCTGGTCCTTCTCCCCCAGGCGCATGACCATGATCGAGCTGATGCCCTTGTCGTTCACCGGGATCTTGTTGCACGGCAGCATCGGCACCCCGCGCCAGGCCGGCGCCTTCTGGCCGTTGAACTCCACGGTCTGCGGGTAGATGCCTCGGGCGTTGCACTGACGGGCGAAAGCCGCGATCGCCTTGGGGTGGGCGAACATGACGGTCGGGTTCTTCCAGACCGTGGCGAGCAGCTCGTCGAGGTCGTCGGGGGTGGGCGGGCCGGAACGGGTGTGCACGCGCTGCTTGAGGTCGGCGTTGTGCAGCAGACCGAAGTCGCGGTTGTTGACCAGCTCGTGCTCCTGACGCTCCCGCAACGCCTCGATCGTCAGCCGCAACTGCTGCTCGGTCTGGTTCATCGGCTCGTTGTACAGATCCGCCACCCGCGAGTGCACCCGCAGAATCGTCTGCGCCACACTCAGCTCGTACTCACGCGGCCCCAGCTCGTAGTCCACGAACGTCCCCGGCAGCGTCGCCTCACCCTCATGCCCCGCCGCCAGCGCGATCTCCGCCTCGCCGTACCGGTTCACCGGCCGGTCCGGGTCCTCCCGGTACGCCTGGACGTGCTCACGCAGGCTGTCCGACAGGGTGAGCAGCCGTTCGAACTCCTCCCTGCCGAGGGCGAGCACGGTGCACGACGTCACGGCCTTGACCGTCCACTCCCACCGCGCGTCCGCGTTCACCAGCATCTGCTCGCCGACGTACTCCCCGTCGGCCAGCACTCCGAGCCGCGTCTCGTTGCCGTACGCCCCCTCGCCGAGCCTGTCGACCTTGCCGTGGGCGAGGAGCACGACCTCGTCCATCGGGGCGCCGGCCTGAGCGATGACCTGACCGGCCTCGTACTCCCGCTGGGTGAACAGGTCGGCCATGGCGGCGAGCACGTCGGCGTCGCCGAAGCCGCGCAGGGCGGGAAGCTCGCACAGCTCGGCGGAGATGACCCGCACGTCCGCCCCGGTCGAGACGAACGTCACCCGCCCGTCGGCCATCTGGTAGGTCAGCCGCCGGTTGACCCGGTAGACGCCGCCCACCGCCTCGATCCACGGCAGCACCCGCAGCAGATGACGGGAGGTGATCTCCTGCATCTGCGGCGGTGTCTTGGTCGTCGTGGCCAGATTGCGCGCGGCCCTGGTGCTGAGGCTCAACCGGTTGTCGGTCGGCATGGTGTTTTCGGTCACAGCACATCACCCCATCTGTGATCGGCACGGCGGCCGGTTGTTCGGTGACTGGTCACGCTCGTCGCCGAGCGGCGGAGGGGGGAGGAAAGATCAGGGTTCTACCGGCCCGGACAGGGCCGCACCGCCACAGGCCGGGTGCACCGGGTGCACCGGGTGCCCGTGCGGCCGGGCGCGGAGCCGGCCGGAGTCGTTCCGGCACGGCGGGAGTCGTGAGAGAGGCGGGTGTCCGATCGCGCGCCTCACCGGACGCGGCGGGTGAGCCGCTCGGTGAGCACCACGAGCGCGCGCGCCGCCTCCGGGGCGATCGCGCAGTCGCGCAACGCGTCGAGCGCCTGCCCGGCCCTCAGGGCGATGAGGTCCTCCACCGCACCGAGGGCGCCGGTGTCCACGATGATCTGCCGGAGCTCGGCCGCCCGCCGCTCGTCCAGGTCGGGGGCGCCGTGCCAGGTCCGCAGCCGGTCCCGTTCGGGTCCCCGCGCCCGCGCGTACGCGTACGCCATGAGCACGGTCCGTTTTCCCTCACGCAGGTCGTCGAGCACCGGCTTGCCGGTGACGGCGGGGTCGCCGAAGACGCCGAGGACGTCGTCGCGCAACTGGAAGGCCTCTCCGAGCGGCAGGCCGAACCGGGAGTACGCGTCCAGCAGGGCGGGCGTGGCCCCGGCGAGCGCGCCGCCGATCTGCAGCGGGCGCTCCACGGTGTATCGGGCCGTCTTGTAGCGGATCACCGTCAGGGCCTGTTCGACGTCCGCGTCCGCGCGGGCGTGCGCCAGGATGTCGAGATACTGCCCGGTGACGACCTCCGTTCGCATCCGGTTGAACAGCTCGCGCGCCGCGCGCGCCCGCAGGTCGCCTGCGGCGGCCTCCGCGAGCAGTTCGTCCGCCCACGCCTGCGCGAGCACTCCGAGCAGGATGGCGGCGGACTGACCGAACGTCTCCGCGCCCGCCCACCGCGGCGCCCCGGCGAGTCCCCTGTGGATGGTCGGGCGCCCACGGCGCAGCTCGCTGCCGTCCATGACGTCGTCGTGGATCAGCAGGCCGGCGTGGTAGAGCTCCAGCGCCGCGCCGGTGATGACCGCCTGTTCCTCCTGCGGCTCCTCGCCGCCGGCGCCCCGCCAGCCCCAGTAGCACAGCAGCGGCCGGATGCGCTTGCCGCCCTCGACGACGAACTCGCGCAGCAGCCGGTAGCCCTCGGCGACGTCCGGGTCGCCGACCGGGGGGCGGCGGGCGTCGAGGAAGCCGGCCAGCAGCTCGTCGACCCGTCCCCGGACGGCGCTCGTGACGGCGGCGATGCCGCCGGTGTCGTCGGCGCCGGTGATCCTGCTGATGGACGTGTCCACGGTGTCCGCGGTCATGCTCGGCCTCCTCGCTCGGCGAGCCGGTATCCCCTGCGGAAAGTTACTTAATGAACACGCAAAGTAGAACCCGCTGTTCCGATAGTTGGAACCTCTCGACGGCCAGCCGGTCCGTCGTACGGCCGGCGACGTCCGGCCCAGTTGAACCGCGGAAGCTGTAACGGTGCTTCAGGCCCTGCAGATATCTGATGAGACACTGCGAAAAGTGCCAAGAGGGAGCGCTTCTGCAGCTTGAGCTACTCCGGTCGCGTATGCCGAATGTGTGGTAATAAACGCGGCTGACACGGGCCCGGAATTCCACACAGAACCGCGGGGTGTCGTTTTGCGCGTGGTGGTGACCATCGCAGCCGAGGATCGGGCGGAGCAGATTCTCGATCTGTATTCGTGGCTCTCCGATGAGCCGGAGCTGCGCGGACATGTTCACATCAGGGAGGCCGCCGCGCTACCCGGCGCCCTTGGTCCGGTGGCCGACGGGCTTCAGGTGGCGCTCGGCGCCGGAGGAGCCGTGGCGTCATTGGCGAGTGTAGTGATCGCCTGGCTGAGAACCCGCGGCGGTGAGATAGGCGTGACCCTGAGCCGCAGCGAGGACGAGACCCGGGTGGAAGTGACCGCCAAGGGCGTCAAAGCCCTGGACCTGGCCGGAACGCAGGCGCTGACCGCACATCTCGTCCAGGCGCTGAGAGATACCCGGTCCGATGACGACGGTTGAACGTCCCCGCCTCCTCCTCACCTCATCAGGAACCCAGGTTCTCCTTGTCGGATCGGGAACGTACGCGGCCGGTTCACGCTTGACCGATGTCGCCGCCGTCCCGAGAACGATCAGTGATCTCGGGGGCTGTCTGATCGACCGTGCGGGCCTGGATCCGTCGAACCTCGTAACGTTGGTCGATCCCGCCGACCCGAGAGAGTTCGGGACCGCCCTTGTGCAAACGGCCAAGCGGGCGCGAGACGTACTGGTCGTTTATTACGTAGGCCACGGTCTCGTGAGCATGCGCAAGGAACTCCATCTGGCGACACGTTCGACCATCGATCTGACCCAAGGAATTCCCAGCCATCAAGCTGTGCCGTACTCAATCGTACGAGAAGTCCTGTCCGAGTGTCCGGCCCGGTTGGTACTCGTCATTCTCGACTGCTGTTTCTCCGGGCGCGCACAGGGAAGCACCGTCCGCGCGGACGTCGACGAAGCCTTCGACACCGCTCAGCAGGGGATGTATCTACTCACCTCCACCAGCAGAGACGAGGCGGCCTGGGCACCGGAAGATCAGCCGCACACCGCTTTCTCCGGCGCCCTCATCAATCTGCTCACCACGGGTGATCCGGCCGCACCGCCGCTGCTGACCCTGGACCACCTGTATCGGTCGCTGGCACGCACGCTCACGGAGCGAGGTTTTCCACGGCCTCGGCGGCAGGCCGCTGACTACGCGGATCAGCAGCCGATAGCTCCCAACCCTGCCTATCGGAACGTTCCAGAAAAGATCAGACAGGCTCAGGATCGGACGGGAGACTTCAGTCCCTACCGGGGTCTGGCCGCCTTCGGTCCGGAAGACGCCGACTTTTTCTTCGGGCGCGCGGACCTCACCGCGACCCTGGTCCGACGCGTGCTCTACGCCCCCTCCCACACGGGACCGCTTGTTGTGATCGGGCCGTCAGGTTCGGGAAAGTCGTCGCTCCTGCGCGCCGGTCTCATCCCCGCGCTGTTACGGGCATCGGACCGTGGTGAGCCCGACGCCGGTTTCATGGTCCTCAGTCCGGGTGATGACCCCGTCGGCGTGCTCGCGAAGCGGTTCTCGAGTCTTGCCGCCCTGGCTCCCGGACAACCACAACGACGACTCGAAGCCGATCCTGCTGCCCTGCGGCAGATTCTCGAGGGAGTTCCGCGAAGCGGAGCAGCGCGCCCGATCATCATCGTCGACCAGTTCGAGGAGATCTTCACCGCGTGCCCGGACGAGAACCAGCGGCTGATTTTCATTCGGGCATTGCAGGAAGCGTCCTGTGATCGGACCGGCCCCGCGCCGGCCGTGGTCGTCGTCGCGGTCCGCGCGGACTTCTACGCGCACTGCACAGCTCACCCAGAGCTCCTGAATGTCCTCGACCACCCGGTGGTCGTAGGCCCAATGACCGCTGCACAGCTACGCGAGGCCATCGAGAGGCCCGCTGCGCTCGCCGGCCTCGTGCTCCAGGACGGCCTGGTGGATCTCCTTCTCGACGACGTCGGCGCCGGAGCGCAGGCGGCAGGCGCCACCGGAGGCGTTCTCCCACTCCTGTCCCACGCTCTGCTCTCCACATGGCATCATCGCGAGGGCCGGACGCTGACCCTGGCCGGATACCGCGCGAGTGGTGGAATCGCGCGATCGCTCGCACAGACCGCCGACGGCGTGCTCGAAGGCCTCCCTCCGGCGAGCCGGCAGACCGCACGATGGCTCCTACCCCGCCTTGTACGGGTAGGTGAGGGCACAGAGGACACCCGGAGAAGAGCGCAACTCGCCGACCTGATCCCATCGGCGGGCTCGCCGGGATATTCCCCCGCCCGGCAGATCCTCGACCACTTCGTACGCGCCCGTCTGGTGACTACGGACGAGGACATGGTGGAGATCACGCATGAGGCGCTCATCCGCGCCTGGCCGCGATTACGCTCCTGGGTGGAAGCGGATCGGGCCATCCTGCTGGCCCTGCAGCAACTCGACGAAGACGCCAATACGTGGCTTCGGCATGACCGCGACGCCGCTTTCCTCTATCAGGGCACGCGTCTCGCCACCGCCGGCGAGGCCGCCAGACGATGGGAAGCCGACCCCTCGCGACGCGAGTTCGCACTCAACGAGGTCCAGCGCGCGTTCCTGGATGCGAGTCGGACGCAGACGACGCGCCGCAATCGCCGGCGCAAAGCGATCACGGCAAGCCTGGTGGCACTCCTGATAACCGCTCTGGCGGCGGCGGGTTTCGCCGAATCCCAACGGCGTACGGCGAATGAGCAGACCGCTTTGGCGGAGGAGCAGCGTGACCTCGCTCTCGCCCCCCTCGTCGCCGCACGCGCGGACAGCCTGCGCCACACCGATCCTGTCAGGGGCATGCTGCTGAGCATCGCGGCCTGGCGAATCGCCCGCGTTCCGGCCGCACAAGGCAGTCTCTACGGAGCGCTGGACCAGGTGGAGCAATCCGTCGCCACCATTCCCGCCGACGCTGCCGGATACGAGTTCAGACGGAACGCCTCGACGGTGGTCACGTTCGGCTCCGACGGCGGCAACATTTGGGACTCCGCCTCAGGCAGACGAGTACGGACCCTGAACGTCCCCGGATCGGACGTCGCGACGCCCACGACATGGGCGTCGGCCACGGGAGAGTCCTTCAACACCTTCGCACTCAGCCCGGACGGCAACACCCTGGCACTCGTCACCAAGAAGGGCCGGGTGCGGCTGTACGACGCCGGATCAGGCAAGCGGGTCGGCGCCGAATTCGGGTCGGGAATCAAGTCGGTGCGGTTCAGCCCTGGGGGGAAGTGGCTCATTCTCGACAAGGGTCAGGTCGAAGCCAACAACTATGTTCTCGAAGCATGGGACGTGGCTCGGCAGGCCGTGATTCACCACACCCAATCGAGCCGGAGGCTGTTTGCGGTCAGCCCGGACGATCGCGTGGCGGCGTACACGGGGATGAACCAGGACACCGTCGTGTGGGACCTTCTGGCCGGAAAGCAGCTCTTCAGCTTGGGAAAGACCTCTTTCAGCACGGAGACGAACACCGAATCACTGGCTATCGCCTTCAGCCCGGACGGGCGATACCTGGCCCTTGGGCGCGACCACGGCGGCGGGCCGCGGCTGTGGAACCTCTCGGACGGCAGCGTCGTGCAGGATCAAAACGGCAATGACACCTACCATGGTGGCAGCATCCAGGCACTGCGCTTCAGCGCCGACGGGCGCTTCCTCGCGGGGTTCGACAGTGAGAGGTCGCTGCACGTCTGGCGCACGGCCGACCATCTCCCGCTCCTGGTCTACCGGCCTGCCCACGAGAAGATCTTCGACTTCGGATTCGACGCCGACGCTGGGGCGCTCCGACTCCTGGCGGAGGGTGGAGCCGTGCTGACTCTGGATCTGCGAGCGCTCACCCATCCGCTGCCCGTCAAGGGCGCATACATGATCCGGGACGGGTCGATCCTGCTCTCCGAGGGCGACACCGCGACCACGCTACTGGACCCCCGCACCCGCAAGGTCGTGGGGAGCGTACCGGCCGGCTTCGACAACCTTGAGGTGGGGTCACACGGGCGGACGATGGCCGTGCAGAGGGGCGCCGAGCTCACCTTCATCAGCACAGCCGGCAAGGTCACCGTGAAGCTGCCCGGCCGCCCACCCGCAGGGGACTGGGTCAATTTCGTTTACGGAATGGCGATCAGTCCCGAAGGGACGATGGTGGCCGTCATAACCGAGTACGAGAACGACTCGGGACGGCAGACGGTACTCCTCTATGACGTCGCGTCCGGACGCCTGCTGCACACGGCCAAAATCGATGCCACCCCCGGATCCGCCGGACTGATGGCATTCCAACCGGGGGGACGTCTCCTCGCACTGGGCACCTTCCCCGGACGCGTCCTCGACGTACGGTCAGGGAAGCTGCTGCCAGGCCGGTTCGGCCCGGAGTCGGATCATATGCTCGACATGGCGTTCAGCCCGGACGGCAGAGTGATCGCTACCGCCGGCGTCGACGGACAGGTGACCTTCTGGGACGCGGGCACTCTGAAGAGAGCCGGTTTGAGCCTGCCCGGTCACCCAGGTAGCGCGGACTCGCTCGCATTCTCCGCCCGGGGCAGGCTGCTCGCCGTCTCCGGCGACGACGGTGTACGCATCTGGGACAGCGCGACCCGGCAGCAACTGGGACCTGTGCTGACCACGGTGGGCGGCAACTCCATGGCCCTCGCGCCCGATGGGTCGGCCCTGTACACAACCGGACTCGACGAAAACGAAGAAGCCTGGTTCTCAGACTTCCCCACGGATCCCGAACGAGCCGCCACCGCACTCTGCGCCCGCCTGCGGACCACCCTCACCCCCGCGGAGTGGAGGCGCCTCATTCCGGAAGCGCCCTACCGGGATGTATGCCCGGTGCGGAGTTGAGGAGGTCACCCCTCCGCCTCGCCCTTTCCCGGCAGGGCATGTCCTGACCACTTCTGATCGAAGGGCCGGGCGTCAGCCGGCTCTGCCGAACCGCGGCCCTCAGTCGGCTCTGCCGAACTGCGCCGCTTAGTCGGCTCTGCCGAACTGTGTGATCGCGATCGTGAGCAGGGCGAGCCCGAGGACCGCGAGGACGGCCACCTCGACCAGGATGGGGACGTGCCAGCCACCCCAGGTCAGCCCGGGCGCGAGCCGGGCGCGTGCGGCCGCGGACAGGTTCAGATGCGCGAAGACCAGCCGCCTGATGGGATCCACGGCGTACGACAGCGGGTCGATCCGGTTGAGCGCGGTCAGCCACGCGGGCAGGTTCGAGGCGGGGAACATCGCGCCCGACATGAAGTACAGCGGCATGATCAGCAGCTGGTTGAGCGCCATGAACGACTGCATCTGCCTGACCCGTACGGACATCGCGACCCCGAAGGCCGTGATGGTGAAGGCCAGCAGCACCTGGATGCCGAAGACGCCGAGCATCAGGCCCGGCGCGTACGGCACGCCCACCGGCCCGGCGATGCAGATGACGACGAGGCCCTGGAAGGCCGCGACGGTGGCCCCGCCCAGGCACTTGCCGATGACGATCGACGCACGGGACACCGGCGCGACCAGCATCTCCCGCAGGAAGCCGAACTCCCGGTCCCAGACGATCGAGGCAGCCGAGGACATGGCGGTGAACAGGACGGCCATGGCGAGGATGCCCGGGTAGAGGAAGGTCCGCAGGCCGAGCCCGCCGGTGCCGCCCGAGGTGAGCTGCGACAGGCCGGTGCCGAGGACGAACAGGAACAGGAACGGCTGCACGAGAGAGGTGAGGATGCGCAGCGGGCCGTTGAAGAACCGGATGATCTCGCGCTGCCAGACCACCTTGACGGCGCGCAGTTCGCTCATCGCGCTGCGCCCCGGCACCCGGACCGCCGTGACAGGCGACGTCATCGCCGGCCTCCCCGCGCCGCCGCGAGCGCGGCCGGGCCGCGTGCGCCGCCGGTCGCCTCCGCGTCGCGGATCGACCGGCCGGTGTAGGACATGAACACGTCGTCGAGGCTGGGCCTGGCCACGCTGACGGACCGGATCGGCAGCCCCGACCGGGAGAACAACTCGGGCACGAAACGCTCCCCCTCGTCCACGTGGAAGACGACCACGTCCCCGGACGCGACGGCCCGGATGCCGAACCGCTCGTCCAGGGCGGCGACGGCCGCCGCGCCGTCGCCGGTCTCGATCTGGACGCGGTCCTTGCCGACACCGGCCTTCAGCGCGGCGGGGGTGTCGAGCGCGATGATCCGGCCGCCGTCCATGATCGCGATCCGGTCGCAGTGCTCGGCCTCGTCCATGTAGTGGGTGGTCAGGAAGACCGTGATGTCCTCGGCCTCCTTCAGCTCCCGGATGTAGGACCAGATGGAGCTCCTGGTCTGCGGGTCCAGGCCCACGGTGGGCTCGTCGAGGAACAGCACCCGCGGCGAGTGCAGCAGGCCGCGGGCGATCTCCAGTCGTCGTCTCATCCCGCCCGAGAACGTCGCGACCTTGGCGCCGCGCCTGTCCCACAGCCCCACCATCTCGAGCACGCCCCGCAGCCGCGGACCGATGTCCGCGCGGGGCACGCCGTACAGCTCGGCGTGGAAACGCAGGTTGCGCTCGGCCGTCAGGTAGCCGTCCAGCGTCGGATCCTGGAACACCAGGCCGATCGAGCGCCGCACGTTGTCGCGTTCGCGCACCACGTCGTGACCGGCCACGCGCGCCTCGCCCCCCGTGGGCGTGGTCAGGGTGCAGAGCATGCTGATCGTCGTGGACTTCCCGGCGCCGTTCGGGCCGAGGAAGCCGAAGATCTCCCCTCTGCGCACGGTCAGGTCGATGCCGCGTACGGCCTCGACGTCGCCGTAATGCTTGGCCAGGCCGATGGTGACAACCGCCGGATGTGTCATCCCGCCTCCCGATTCATTACACTTGGTGTAACAGTACACCAGGTGCAACCAAGGAGGCCGATACGCTGTGCCCATGAGTGCGGGCGGACTGCGGGAGCTGAAGAAGAACCGGACCCGGCAGCTCATCGCCGACACCGCGAACGCGCTCTTCCGGGCCCGGGGGTTCGACGAGGTCACCGTGGACGAGATCGCGGCGGCCGCCCAGGTGTCGAAGAAAACGGTGTTCAACCACTTCGCGACCAAGGAGGACCTGGTCTTCTACCGGGCCGAGGACCGGGAGGCCATGTCGCTGGCGGCGGTCACCGACCGCCCTGCCGGGGTCTCCATCCTCGACTCCTTCCGCGCGCTGTGCCTGGCGCAGACCCGGTTCGTCGCGAAGATGCGGCGCGACCTCGTCCATCCGCGCAGCTTCTTCGACCTCGTCAGCGGCAACCCGTCGCTGGAGCGGAAGATGCACGAGGTCAACGAGCGGATCACCCGGGTGCTCGCCGACGCGCTGGCGGCCGAGGCGGGCGCCGAGCCCGGCGACCCGCTGCCCCGCATCGTCGCCTCGACGCTGGTCGGCGCGCAGCGGGCGCTCTACCGGCGGCTGCGGCAGCGGGTCCGGGAGGGCGGGCCCGACGAGGAGATCGAGCGCGCCCACCGCGCGGACGTCGAACGGGTCTTCGACCTGCTCGGCAAGGGCCTGGGCGGCTACCCGCCGGCGTGATCCCTGAAGACGGGCCTCATTCGGCCACCGCGACCCTGGCCTCCGAGCCGTCCACGGTCTCGGCGCGCTCACGCCGCCAGGGGCCGTGGAACAGGAAGACGGCGGGCGCGAACAGCGCCAGGCACACCAGGGAGACCACCAGCCAGGTCTGCCAGCTCGTGGCCTCGACCACGTGCGGGATGACCAGCAGGCCGACCACGGCGATCGCCTTGGTGAGGAAGCCGAACAGTCCCCAGGCCGTGCCCTGCAGCCGGGGGTCGACGTCCTCGGCGTCCTCGGAGTAGTTGGCCATCCACGGGCCGTACGCCACGCCGAGCGAGCCGCCGAGCAGCGCGCCGACGACCATGAGCATGCCGCTGGAGACGCCCTGGCCGCCGAGGAGCGAGGCCAGGTAGGCGGTGACGAGCACGGCCGCCACGGTGCCGCCCAGCGTGAACGGCTTGCGCAGCTGCGTACGGTCGGAGAGGCGGCCGGCGACGATCAGGGTGATCAGGTTGAGGCTCCAGAAGCACGCCATGATCGTGGACGCCTCGGCGGCCGTGATGCCCAGCGCGCCGACCAGCATGGTCTGACCGAAGAGCGTGAGCGTGATGTAGAGCACCAGCCACAGCGAGATGCCGACCACATGGGCCCAGATGTTGCGCCGGACGAACAGCGAGGTGGCCCTGGCCGGCCTGGTCAGGTCGACGATGCTGCTGGACTGGCGCTCGGTGTGCTGGATCTGCGCGCGCAGTTCGGGCGACAGGTCGGCGATGTTGAGGGCGATGACGATCGAGATGACCAGCGAGAAACAGCCCATGATGACGAACTGCGACCGCCAGGAGTCGTCGAAGATCGGCAGTGTCCAGCCCGCGACGGCGGCGGCGAGGAAGTTGGCCCCCACCGGACCCCAGGTCCAGAAGCCGAACGCCT
This sequence comes from Microbispora sp. NPDC046933, assembly GCF_040644635.1. Lineage (NCBI taxonomy): Bacteria > Bacillati > Actinomycetota > Actinomycetes > Streptosporangiales > Streptosporangiaceae > Microbispora > Microbispora sp. NPDC046933. The sequence continues at coordinate 14,571 of NZ_JBEYWW010000018.1, forward strand.
GGGCCCGGCCGAGGCGCGGCGAGAAGTCGCGGACCAGCGGCGCCGTGCTCGCCATCGCCACACCGTCGACGAAGGCGAGCACGATCCGGGCGATCAGCAGGTCCCTTGAGCTGTGGACGAGCGTCATGGCGAAGCAGCACAGGGCGGTCAGCAGCATCAGCGGGACCAGCAGGCGCACCCTGCCGAGCCGGTCGGTGAGCCTGCCGCCGAGCGCCGACGCGAGGGCCCCCGCGACCGCCGCCGCCCCGGACACCGCGCCGTACGTCGCGAGGGACATGTCGAGGTCCTTGAGGAGCAGCGGGACCACGGGGGCGATCTGCGCCTCATAGGAGCCGATGAGGACGGCCAGCACGGCCATCGTGAGGATCTTCATGCGACGGGCACCGGTGGGGTACTCGTCGAGCTCGCGTACGTAGGACAGGCCCATTGACATGCCTTTCTCGTCAGCCCCCGTCCCGGCGATGAGTTCTAGAAGCTAGCTCTAGAATTCATTTCCACGAATGCTCCGCCCTCTCACGCCCGGAGTCAAGGGTTGTGAGCATGGTGTTTCCTGGGAATCGAATGACTAGAATGAGATTCTAGGATTTCGATCGAAGGAGGACGGGTGGACATCGCCGAGGAGCTGGCCGGGCTGGACGCGGCCTTCGACCACACGGCCGTCGCCGCGCCGCGCATCAGGGACCTGCTGCCGATCTACCGGGACCTGCTGGGAGGCGTCTATCTCGGCGGGGGCGACAACGTGGTGAACGGCTACCGGACGCTCCAGCTCAGGTACGCCAACGGGAGCAAGATCGAGCTGATGGAGCCACTGGCCGGATCCTCGTTCTTCGACAGCTTCTTCGACCTCACCCGCGGCAGAGGCGGGGTCCACCACCTCAACTTCCACGTCACCGACATCGAGGCCGCCGTGGCGGCGCTGCGCGGGCGCGGCTACCGGCTGTTCGGCCTCAACCTCGCCGAGCCCCGCTGGCGCGAGGTCTTCCTCCACCCGAAGGAGGCCCACGGCGTGCTGGTCCAGCTCGCCCAGCCGGGGCCACGCGGCCCCGAGCCGGCGCCGTCCCTGGACGACCTGCTGGCCGGTCGCGGCCGGCGCGGCAACGGCGTCCCGAGCCCCTGACAACGGACCTCGCCAACTCTAGATTAGAGTTCTAGAATTCGACTCTAAGACTTCCTCCGCGTTGTAGGAGAGCCATGACCGCATCGCACAAGCCCGTCCCGAAACCGACGCCGGAAACCCAGCCGTTCTGGGACGGCACGGCGGAGGGACGGCTGCGGATCCAGCGCTGCCGCGCCTGCTCGCGGCACTACTTCTATCCACGGCCCGCCTGCCCGCACTGCGGCTCGGACGACGTCGCGTGGGTGACGGCCAGTGGCAGGGCCACCCTCTACTCGTACGTGATCAGCCATCGCCCGGCTCCCGGCTTCGAGCAGGACGGGCCGTACGCCATCGCGGTCGTGGAACTGGAGGAGGGCGTGCGGATGATGACGAACATCGTCGGCGTCGAGATCACGCCGGAGAACCTTCCCCTGGACATGGAGCTGCGCGTCGTCTTCGAGCGGCGCGGCGACGTGCACGTCCCCCTCTTCACCCCCGCCTCGGTCGGGGCCGCCGCATGAACATCGTGATCGCCGGCGCGGCCGAGACCGACGAGCTCGGCAAGCTCCCCCACATGTCCACCGCGCAGCTCCACCTCCAGGCCGCGCGCAACGCTCTCGCCGACGCCGGGATGACCAAGGACGACATCGACGGCGTCGCCACGGTCGGCATGCCCGGCCCGATCCAGATCGCCCACGCGCTCGGGATCGCCCCCGCCTGGCTCGACGGCACCGGCGTGGGCGGCTCGTCCTTCCTCTTCCACGTACGGCACGCCGCCGCGGCCATCCGGGCCGGGCTGTGCACGACCGTGCTCATCACGCACGGCGAGTCCGGGCGGTCGCGGGTCGGCGCGCCCCGGCCCGCCCTCGGCCCCGACTCTCTGATCGGCCAGTTCGAGCTGCCGTACGGCGTGCTCGGCCCGCCCACCATGTTCACGCTGACGGCGCTGCGCTACATGAAGGAGACCGGGCTGACGCACGAGCAGCTCGCGGAGGTGGCGGTCGCGCAGCGCCGGTGGGCGCACCTCAACCCCCGGGCGATGTACCAGGATCTGATCACCGTGGACGACGTGCTCGCCTCCCGGATGGTCGCCTACCCCTTCCACCTGCTGGAGTGCTGCCTGGTCACCGATGGCGGCGGCGCGCTGATCGTGACGACCGAGGAGCGCGCCCGCAGGTCGCCGGTCCATCTGCTCGGCTCCGGCGAGTCCGCCGAGTCGCCGATCATCTCCCAGATGGAGGACTTCACCACCTCCGCCGCCTTCCGCCGCTCCGGCGAGGCCGCCTTCGCCGAGGCGGGCATCTCCCACGACGACGTGGACCACCTCATGATCTACGACGCCTTCGCGCACGTGCCGATCTATGGCCTGGAGGACCTCGGCTTCGTCAAGCGCGGCGAGGCCGGGCCGTTCATCGCCGAGGGCCACACCTCGCCCGGCGGCCGCCTGCCGCTCAACACCAACGGCGGCGGCCTCTCCTACACCCACACCGGCATGTACGGGATGTTCGCCATCCAGGAGTCCGTACGGCAGTTGCGCGGCGAGGCGGCCGCCCAGGTGCCCGATGTCGAGGTCGGCGTGGTTCTCGGCAACGGCGGCATGTTCGCCTCCGCCGCCACACTCGTCCTGTCCAACCGTCGCCCCTGACCCGTCCGGCCCCTCCGGCCGCTCACCGAGGCCGGGCGGTGGGAGCGTGGCCCCGCCCGCGGATCGCGGACGGGGCCACGCAGATCATCACACCCAGATGACGGTGCAGTAGGCGTCCCAGACACAGCTGGAACGCCGCGTCGCCTCCCTGTCGCTGGACTCGATCTCGGGCAGGTCCTGCAGGTTACGAACGTCGATGGACATGGTGTTTCCCCTTTCTGTGCTTCCGGGCCGGCCCTGATGCGGCCCGGTCTCGATCGCCGTTCCTTCGCGAAACGGCGAGCCCTCACGCCTCGTCCGGCATCCACAGCCGCGGGGAGCGGCGGCGCAGCCGGAGGAGGAAGGCGAGGGCCCCCGCCATGCCTCCCAAGTAGGCCGGCGGGAAATCTCCTCGCGGGCCGGGGATCAACAGCCGGCCGGAACGTTCGACCGCTGCGAACTCCAGGCAACCGGCCAGATCCTCCGCCCACGACCGGTAACGTTCCTCACCGGTGAGGTCGGCCAGGTCCAGCAGGAACTCCCCGTCCCCCGGCAGTCCATGGCAGTGGGTCGGTCCGGACTGCCAGCGCGTGCGGTGCACGGCCGTCGCCGCCTTGCGAGCCAGATCGAGGGACACCGGGTCGCCGGTCGCCCTCCAGTACCGCACGAGGAATGTGCCGATCCCCGACGAGCCGCTGCACCAGTGCGGCCGCCGCGGCCGTGCCGTCTCCAGGTCACCGCGCAGGATGGGCCACCAGACCGTGTCCCCGTCCACGTCCGCGTACGCGGCGAAGGCTCGCGCGATCTCATGGGCCGTCGCCATCCACTCCGGCCGGGCGAGGGCGCGGCTCGCCTGGAGCAACGCCGTGCCGATCCCGGCGATGCCGTGGGCGAAGCCGAAATGGTTCGCTCCGGCGAGCCCCGAGTCGTACGAATCCGGTGTCGGCCACTGGGGATGTCCGTCCAGGTACGACCGCGCGTCGTGCAGGTTGCCGAAGATCCGCATGGCGTGCTCCCGCAGAGCCGGGTCGCCTGACCGCGACGCGAGGTGCAGGACCGCCATGCCGCAGCCGGCCAGCCCGTGCGTCACGTCGGGGCTGGGACTGACGGCCGGCAGCAGGCGCGCCGCGCGCACGGCGAACCGGGCCGTTTCCTCGTCTCCGAGCGCGGTCGCCGCGTCGTACAGCGCCCACAGGGCTCCGGACCGCCCGAAGTACAGGCCCGGGCCCCACGCCGGCTCGTCCTCGAGCCGGCGCCGTAGCCACCGGCTCAGGACCTCGGGCGATTCCCCGACCTCGGCTACCGGCATGGCCTGGGTGAGCACGCCCAGAATGCCCGCCGCGCCACCGCTCACCGTGCACGGGTCGGCCTCGATGTCGTCGTCCACGTTGGCCCAGGGCGAGGGGCTGTCCGCACCCGCGTTCATCGTCTCGACCAGGTACCCGACGCCGTCGCTGATCAGCCGGTCGACCCCGCGGGGCGGCCGGGGCAGGTGCTCGCCGACCCCCCGGCCCGCGGTGAGGCCGGCCAGGAAGCGTTCGCAGGCGTCCAGCGACCACCGCTGCTCCGGCTCCGCCGCCAGCAGCCCCTCGACGAGGGGGCGCAGCAGGGCCAGGGTGGGATTGGCGGCGGCGGCTTCGGCGGCTCTGGCCAGGCCCGGTGGCTGCAGATGCGTCCCGGCCGCGAGAAAGTACGCCATCGCGCCCAGGCTGTAGCGGTCGGCGCTCTGGTCCGGCGCGGGGCGGAGCCGCCCGACATGATCGGCGAGCTCCGGCGCCAGATATCCGGCGGTGCCGGCGACCATGACGGTCTCCCCCGGCGCCGCCGCGTGCTCCAGATCGATGAGTCGCAGTTCGCCGCCGGGCAGCACCATCACATTGTTCGGCGACAGATCACCGAGCACGCGCCCCCGGTCGTGCACGGCCCGAAGGAGCCCGACCAGCCGGATGATCACGGGTGAGACCCGTGCCGCGTCGAGGCCGAACCCGGTCTCGCCCAGCGGCCCGGCATGCCGGTCGACCCATCGCTGCAGTGTGACGCCGGGCAGGCGTTCCTCGACCAGGAAGGCGTGCCCGCCCTGCTCGAAGAAGTCGACCACGGCCGGCACAGCCCCGCTCGGCGCCAGCTCTCGCAGCCGCAGACACTCGGCCTCGATCCGGTCCGCGGCGTCCATGCCGCGCAGGTCGCCGCACGCGTGCGGCCGGCCTTCCTTGACGACCACCTCGCGTCCGGTCTTGGTGTCCTCGGCGTAGTACACGCCGCCCCGGTTCGAGTGCCGCACGGCCTGCCGCACCAGGAACCGGTCGTTGAGCAGCACCGAGGCGGCGCGCGCCGGGGCAGGTGGGTCGCCGAACGGGCAGGTGGCGAAGGACGGCGGGGAAAACCGCGGTCGCCGTTCGTCGGGCACGAGCTCCCCGTCCGGCGACCGCAGCCGGACCTCGTAGAACCCGTCGTTGCCCAGCACCCGGTGCCCGCCGAACGCGCCGTACCGGTAATGGACGATCCCGCCGGGCCGGTAGGGACGGTCGGACAGGATCACCGGGCCGGGAAGCCCCCGGGTGGCCTCGTCGAGCGCCGCGGCGAGCCGTAGGGATTCGGCGTCGTCACGGGGGTAGGCCGTGACGAACTTGCCCGCCTGCGCGCGGCCGCAGTGCGGTTCGAGAAGTTTCCAGTAGTCGTCGAGCCGCGCGGGGAACTTGAAGACGCACCCGGCCTCGATCAGCACCCGTGCGGCGCGGGAGAGCACCACGGGAGCGGACAGCATCGTGGCCGAGACGTGCAGTTTCCATCCCTGGTCCGGCAGCCTGTGATCGTCGGGCGAGGCCTGGCACCAGGCGTCGCTCTGGATGATCGACCAGCCGGCCGCATCGGCACGTCGCAGTTCCGCCGTGACGATGTCACGGAGCAGGGCCTCGTCTTCCGGACGCATCCCCACCGCAGGTCCCCCTTCACCACACATGGTTCTGGGCGGTGAGTGTGCGGAGAGGTTCTTGGAATCCGCTTGCGAGGCCCTGCAATACCTCGTCAGCGCATCCGCGTCGTAGGAGGGCCAGGCGTGGATCGGGACGAGGTCCTGAATCCAGTCCACAACGGTCGCGCCGAGGCCGGCGCCGTTCCGGTCAGATGGCCGACGTGTAGGTGACGAAGGTGCGCTGCTTGGTGAACGCGGTGCCGTTGAAACAAATCACCTTGTTGACGTACGCGTTCACGGAACTGACCGACCAGAGGCCGCCGAGCTGGCAGTATTCGGGGCCGGGACCGAAAGCCGTCACCTGGACGTCGTCGGGGAGCACTCCCACGCCGGGGAATGTCACGGAACGGAACGGAAGGGCGTCCTGCACAGTGTTCGGCATGATGACGGGGTTGTAGCTCCAGGCGGACGACGGCGGGTAAGGCCCGGGCGTGGCCGGGGACTCGTCCATCGTGTACGCGAAGTATTTCGGCGGCTTCGCTCCCCCCGTGATCGCCCGCTGCCGCGTGTAGCTCAGGGTCCAGCCGGTCTTGAGAGGCTTGCTGGTGGCGTCGAAGCAGCGCACCTCGACCACCTGCCCGGCCGCGCTCGGAGTCCAGTTGCCGACCTTGCACCGCGCGGGCTGCGCCGGATCGACCGCCGTCACCTGCAGATTCCCCGTGGGGGTCGTGGGCAGCCCGGGCAGGGTGACCGTCCAGACCCCCACGGGCCCCGCCGCGACACTGTTCACTCCCGCGGTCGAGTTGTACGAGGAGACCACCGACGCGCCGTCGTAGTAGAGGTAGCCGACGGCCTCCGGCGGGGGGAGAGTGCCGCTGCTCTCCTCGTACGCGATGGTGAACGGCACGATCACCGGGGCGCCGCCGTACTTGTAACACCGCACCCGCACCAGCAGCCCCGGACCGCCGGGACCCCACTTGGCGACCTGGCACCACTCGGGGTTGGGCGAGACGGCCGTGACGTGCACCACTCCGTCCGTGAGCGGGATCGTGGGGAACGTGACATCGACCCAGGACAGAAACGCGGTGCTCGTGATGACGCCCGCGGGCGAGAGGCCCTGATGGGCGGCCGGTGGAGGCCCCGCGAGCGCGTCGACGTAGGCGAACCCCCACATGTTCGGAACGGCCGCCCGAGCGCCCGTGGCCGCCGGGACGAGCCCGGCCACCATCATGAGCGCCACGCAGAACCGGAGAACCGTCTTTCTGATCCGATGCATCTCGTCACCCGTTCGCCGCGGACGCGGACCGCGCCGCCATCAGTAAGGCCCGTACGTCACCGCACAGGGGACGCCGTTGAGCGTGAAGCCGGTGGGGTGGTCGTCGGCCCCGTTTGCGTTGAAGCCGATCCAGAAGCTCGTGCCGGGATCGATGCTCTTCTGCCAGCTCGGATTGACGGCCTGGACGCTCGGCGGGGTCTCGGAGAAGGTCGCGTTCCATCCTTGCATGAGCGTCTGGCTTCCGGGGAAGACGAACTGCAGGATCCAGGGGCTGAACGCCCGGGTCCCGGTGTTGGTGATCGTCATTCTGGTCGTGAAACCGGTGGTCCACCCCAAGCTGGCGTAGGTCACGGCGCAGTCGTAACCGGCCGGCACGTCCGCGGGCGCCGCCTGGGCGGGACTCGTGAGCAACGCAGCCAGGAGAAGCCCGGCCATACCGATCCCCGGCAAAGCCCGAAAACGCATGGGTCCCCCTTCGGAGTGGCGGTCGATGAAACCGGTTTCGATGTGATCGTGAGCCACCCGACATGCGCTGTCAAACAATTCTTAGGGCATTTTTCGCGTTTCCCGGCCCTGTCGCGCCTACGTTCGCGACTCCGTGCAATCCGAGCTGGGAGTTTCACCGTCGGCCACATACCGATTACTTCATCGAGGCCGCCGGAACGCCCCTGATCGGCGTCGCGAATTGCGCTTTTCAGCCGCGCCGGAATATGCCCGAATAAGTTCGTCGTCCGTCCGCGCACGGCGGCGGCCGCCGCTGAACGGACGTGCCCGCACCCCGGTGGCCGGGCCCGTGCGCTTTCAGGCTCGTGATGGCTGTCGCCGCCGTGCTGCTGTACACGCTGGCGTGGAAGGAGAGCAGCGCCGCGTTCTTCGACGAGGGCTGGTGACGCCCTTGTGAAGCGCGCCGGGGGGACCGGCGCGCTTCACGGGTGCGCACGGGCGGCAGGGTCAGCGGCAGGGCTCAGCCGGCTCGCTCGCGCCAGGTGATGAGGGCGTCGAGCGCCTCCACGTGCGAGCCGCGCACGAGCAGGGGGTTGATCTCCAGCGACTCCAGGTCGTCGCCGAGGCTCTCGGCGAAGGCGGCGACGCGGGCCACGACCTCGGCGACGGCGTCGAGATCGGCCGGCTCGGTGCCGCGGGCGCCCCGCAGCAGCGCGGTGCCGCGCAGCTCGTCCAGCGCCCGCCGCACCTCGGCCGCGTTCACCGGCAGGACGCGCAGCGCCGTGTCGCGCAGCGCCTCCACCCAGATCCCGCCCAGGCCGACGGCCAGGGTGAGCCCCCACGCGGGATCCCGTACAACGCCGACCAAGAGCTCCACGCCGCCGCCGCGCTGCGGCTGGACGAGCGCGCCCACCCGGCCGGCGCCGGGGACCGCCGCGGCGGCGGCCACGACCTCGCGGTAGGCCCGCTCGACGTCGCGCGCGTCGGACAGGCCCAGCCGGACCCCGCCGACGTCGCTCTTGTGCCCGAGTCCGTCGGCGGCGACCTTGAGGACGACCGGGTAGCCGAACCCGACCGCCGCCGCCACGGCCGACTCCTCGTTGTACACCAGCTCGCCGGGCACGACCGGGAGCCCGGCGGACGACAGCAGGGCGGCGGCCCGGTGCTCGGCCCACACGCCGGTCCCCGTCTCGGCCGCCGGGGCGCTCGCCGCGGCCTTCGCCGGGGTGGCCCCGTTCGCGGCCTCGACGGCCCCGCGGTAGGCCTGCGACCAGCGGACGGCCGCGCCGATGGCGTGCATGCCGTGCTCCATGCCGCCCGCGACGTACGGGAAACCCGTCTCCCGCTGCACGTCGCGGCCGAACTCGGTGACGTCGGTCAGCACGTTGCTCACGACGACGACCGGCATCGGGGCCTCGGCGATGCGCCTGGCGCTCGCGGAGAACATGGCGTACGCGGGCGCGGGGTCGGGCGGGGCGACGCGCGGGAGGTCCGACAGCAGCATGACCGCGTCCACGCCGGGGTCGGCGGTGACGGCCTCCAGCGCGCGGCCGAGCAGCGTACGGTCGATCAGCACATATCCGGTGACGTCGAGGGGGTTCTGCACGGTCCCGAAGGCGGGCACGATCTCCCGCAGCCGGGCGACGGTCTCCGGGGCGAACGCCGGGAGCTCCAGCCCCTCGTCCTCGGCCCGGTCGGCGATGATCTCGGACGCCCCGCCCGAGGGTGTGACGACGCCGATCCGCGGGCCCGGCAGCGGGCCCACCTCGGCCAGCAGGCCCGCGGTGATGATGAGGTCCTCGAGCGACCGCACCCGCACCACCCCGAGCTGCCGGAACGCCGCGTCGATCACGTTGTCGTCGCCGACGAGCGCGCCGGTGTGCGCCTGGGCGGTGCGCGAGGCCAGCCGGCTGCGGCCGATCTTCAGCGCGACGATCGGCTTGCCCGCGAGCAGCGCCCGGCGCGCCGCCCGGGAGAACGCGGCCGGGTCGCGGACCGACTCCAGGAACAGCGCGATGGCCTTGGTCGCCGGGTCGTCCACCAAGTAGTCGATCACGTCGGTGACGGTGACGAGCGACTCGTTGCCCATCGAGGTGAGCAGGCTGATCCCGACGTTGCGGGCCTGGGCGAAGCCGAGCACCGAGCTGGCCAGCGCGCCGCTCTGCAGCACCACGCCGACCGACCCGCGCAGCAGCGGGGACGGGATCGGCAGGCCGTACGGCGTGACGTCCGCGGCGGCGTTGATGAAGCCGTTGCCGTTGGGGCCGAGCACGGTGAGGTCGTTCTCGCGGGCGAAGTCGACGATCTCCGCCTCCAGGGCGGCGCCCTCCTGGCCGGTCTCGCCGAAGCCCGCGGTGAGGATCACGTAGTGACGGATGCCGAGCTTGGCCCCCTCGCGCAGCACGGGCAGCACGGCCGTGGTCGGCACCATCACGTACGCGAGGTCGACCTGGCCGGGGATGTCGGACAGGCTGCGGTATGCCTGCTCGCCGTGCACCACGCCGCCGCGCGGGTTGACCAGGTGCACGGGCCCCCGGAACCCGTGCGTACGGAGGTTGGTCAGCGTGCTGATCGACCAGCCGGACTTGTCCGTCGCCCCGACCAGGGCGATCGACCGGGGGTTGAACAGCTCTCCTACCGGCATCCTCAATCCCCGATCGTGCCGAGGCGGGCGTGACCCTTGAGCAGGTTGCGGGCGATCGTCCTGCGCTGGATCTCGTCGGTGCCCTCGAAGATCCGCAACAGGCGCAACTCGCGATACCACCGCTCGATGGGCAGTTCCTTGGTGTAGCCCATGCCCCCGTGGATCTGCAGCACGCGGTCGACGACCTGGTTGGCCATGACCGCGCCGTTCAGCTTGGCGATCGAGGAGGCGTGCCGGGCGTCCATGCCCTCCTGGACGCGCCAGGCGGCGTACAGCGTGAGCCACTTGGCCGCCTCGATCTCCACCTGCGAGTCGGCGATCATCCACTGGATCGCCTGGTATTCGGCGATCGGCTTGCCCATCGACACGCGGATCCTGGCGTAGTCGATCGCCATCTGGAGCATGCGCTCGGCCGAGCCGACCGCCCGCGCGGGGATCATGTAGCGGCCCTGGCCGATCCACTGCATCGCCAGCTCGAAGCCCCTGCCGAGCTCGCCGAGGATGTTCTCCTCCGGCACCCTGACGTCCTCGAACACCAGCGAGGCCGGGCCCCACTGCCCCATCGTCGGGATCGGCTCGGACTTCCAGCCCATGTCGCGGTCGGCCAGGAAGCAGGTGACGCCGCCGTTCGCGCCCTTGTCGGGGTCGGTCACGGCGAACACCATCACGAAGTCGGCCTCGTTGCCGCCGGTGATGAAGGTCTTCTCGCCGTTGATGACCCAGTCTCCGCCGTCCTTGACGGCACGCGTACGGATGTTTCGGGCGTCCGAGCCCGCGCCCGGCTCGGTGATGGCGAAGCAGGAGCGGCGTTCGCCCTCGATGGTGGGGATCAGGTAGCGCCGCTTCTGCTCCTCGGTGCCGGCGTAGAGGATGTTGTCGGCCGACCCGCCGAAGCTGAACGGGACGAACGTCCGCCCCATCTCCATGGCGATGATCGCGGACATGACCGGGCCCAGGGCGGCTCCGCCGTACTCCTCGGGGGTGTTGATGCCCCAGAAGCCCATCTTCTTCGCCTTGAGCCGCAGGTCGCGCAGGACCTCGGGATCGAGCCCCGGGCCGCCGGCGCGCTCGCTGCGCAGCACCTCGGGTTCGAGCGGCATGACCTCCCGCTCCACGAACGCGCGGATGGTGTCACGGATCTGCAGTTCCTCTGGGCTCAGGGAGAAGTCCATCGACGCGACTCTTTTCTAGAATTGCTCTCTAGGAATCGGTTCCAGCCTGGTTCCCCGCCGGATGGGTGTCAAGAGGTCTGGAATCAGTTTCTAGAATTTGACCGGCTACGATGGCGTCGTCCCTGGAAACGCGCCGTCCCTGGAAACGAGGAGCCCAGATGGCACGCAAGCCCGGCGGCAGGAGCGGCTCGTGGGAGTGGAGCCGCACCGCCCAGACGCGCAAGAGCATGCTTCAGGCCGCCCGCGAGGTCTTCTCCGAGCACGGTTTCGCCGACGCCAACGTCGCGGACGTCGTCGAGCGCGCGGGCTCCAGCGTCGGCAGCCTCTATCACCACTTCGGCGGCAAGACCGAGCTGTTCCTCGCGCTGTGGGAGGAGCACCAGGCCGCCCACGAGGAGGCCGCCGCATCGAGCGTCGCCGCGGCGAAGCAGGCGGGTGTGAAGGACCCGGTCGAGCTGTTCATCGCCGGGGCCAGGGCGTTCCTGGAGGGGTCCTGGCAGCGGCGCGACCTGGCCCGGTTGTTCATGGACGGCGACGGCCCGCCGGGGTTCGAGCTGATGCGGCGCACCCGCGGCCGGGAGTGGGTCCGGCAGAACGCCGTCCTGCTCGGCGCGTCGAACACCCCGACCGACCGCCTCACCGTCTCGGTCCTCACCAGCGTGATCGGCGAGGCCGGCCGCGAGGTGGCGACGAGCGAGACCGAGGAGGAGGCCGGGGAGGTCGTCGAGGCGGCGATCGCGCTCATCCGCCGCTTCGGCGACCCCCTGTCCACCCACGAGGACACCACCGGCACCGATGACACCGCCGGCACGGCTGACCCGACCGGCAGGACCGACCTGGACGGCGTCGCGGAAGATGCCGGGGCCGTCCGGAGCTGACCGGAGCTCACCGGAGCTCACCGGAGCTCACGGGCGACGCTCCCGGGGCGCGCCGCCCCGGGCTGCCTCCCCGCCCGTGTCCCCGCCCGTGTCCCCGCCCGTGTCCCCGCGGTCGCGAGACTGGGCGGCGACGCCGCCCGATCGGCCTGGGCGGGCACTCAGGCGGGGCGGAAGGCGGCCCTGCCCCGGTCGATCACGACGGCGCCGTCCTCCTTCGCCGTCCGGAACAGGGCCGTCGCACCGTCATCCGACGTCCAGATCGACACGGTCAGCGTCTCGCCCGGATAGACCGGTTTGCTGAACCGCCCCGACATGGCCGCGAACCGGGCCGGGTCGGACCCCGCCACCGCGTGCAGCAGCGCCCGCCCGATGATCCCGTACGTGCACAGCCCGTGCAGGATCGGCCGGGGGAAGCCGGCGCGGGCGGCGAAGGCGGGGTCGGAGTGCAGCGGGTTGCGATCGCCGGACAGGCGGTACAGCAGCGCCTGGTCCGGGCGGGTCTCGTAGGTCACCGTGTGGTCCGGCGGCCTGCCCGGCTCGGCCCACTCGTCGCGGGGGCCGCGCTCGCCGCCGAAGCCGCCCTCGCCCCGGATGAACACCGAGCTCCGGCTCGTGATCAGCAACTCGCCGCTTTCCGCGTCGGCCGCCCGGGCCTCGGTCGTCACCAGCGCCCCCGAGCCCTTGTCGTAGATGCCGGTCACCGTCGAGGTCGTCCGGACGCGGCCGGCGGGCGGCAGCTCGCGGTGCAGTTCGAAGGCCTGCTCGGCGTGCACGAGCATGGCCGGGTCGAAGTCGCCGAGCCGCCGTCCGGTGGGGGCCTGGGCGGCCAGCACCGCGAACGTCGGCAGCACCCGCTGCCGGATCCCCGCCGAGTTCTCCGTGGTGAAGGCGAGCTCCTCGGTGCCCGCCCCGACGCCCAGCGCGTACAGCAGGGTGTCGGCGGACGTCCACGACCGCTCGTACGGCGCGCTCTCCACCCCGATCAGGCTGTGGTCGAGCGGCATGTCAGTCCTCCCCGCCCGGGATGCGCCCGCTGGTGAGGGCGTTCGGCGCGGCCTTGTCCACCAGGGCGGGGATCACCTCGCCCAGCTCGGCCGGATCCCACCGGGCGTCCTTGTCCGCGCCCGGCCCGGCGTGCCAGCCCTCGGCGACGCTGATGTGCCCGCCGCGCACGTTGAAGACCCGGCCGGTGATCCCCCGCGACTGTGCGCTCGCCAGCCACACGACCACCGGCGCGATGTTGTCCGGCGCGGCCGGATCGAAGCCGCCCTCGGCGGGCCGCCTCCCGCCCGGGATGAGGTTCTCGGTCATGCGGGTGAGCGCGGCGGGGGCGACCGCGTTGACCGTCACGCCGTAACGCGCCAGCTCCTTGGCCGCGATGATCGTCAGCGACGCGATCCCGGCCTTGGCCGCGCCGTAGTTGCCCTGGCCGGCGTTGCCGTAGATGCCGGACGACGACGTGGTGTTGATCACCCGGGCGTCCACCGGCTCGCCCGCCTTCGCCCTGGACCTCCAGTAGGCGGCGGCGTGCCGCAGCGGGGCGAAGGTGCCGCGCAGGTGCACCCGGATGACCGCGTCCCACTCGTCGGCGGTCATGTTGACGAGCATCCGGTCGCGCAGGATGCCCGCGTTGTTGACCAGGACGTGCAGGTCGCCGAAGGTCTCCACGGCCCTCCTGATCATGCGCTGCGCGCCGTCGAAGTCCGAGACGTCCTCGCCGTCGACCACGGCCTCGCCGCCCATGGCCCTGATCTCCTCGACCACCTCGCCCGCGGCGCCGGTGGACGAGCCGGTGCCGTCGACCTCGGCCCCCAGGTCGTTGACGACGACCTTGGCGCCCTGGCGCGCGAACTCCAGCGCGTGTCCCCGCCCGATGCCCCGCGCGGCGCCGGTGACGATCACGACACGGCCTTCCACGATTCCGCCCATGCGCAGCTCCCTTGACTCGACCTTGACCCAACCTCGCGTGAACGGGATTCTAGTAATGGAATCTAGAATTCGGTAGGGAGGAGCCGGTCATGATCCAGCTCGCCGTACGATGACGGCCGTGCCGCAGACCATCGCGGCGGACCCCGGCGAGCGGGAGCGGCTGCGCCACGCCTGGCGGACGCTGTCGGTCGTGAGCATGGCCAGCGTCCTGACCGCGCTCGGCGGCAGCGCGCTCAACGTGGCGCTCGCCCAGGTCGTACGGCAGACGCACGCGAGCGCGGACGCCGCGAGCTGGATCCTGCTCGCCTTCCAGCTCACGACGACCGTGCTCATGGTGGTGTTCGGCCGGCTGGCCGACCTGTTCGGGCGGCGGGCAATGTACCTCGGCGGCCTGGCCACCTACACCGTCGCCAGCCTGCTGGCCGGGCTCGCGCCGAACGCGTGGGTCATCGTGGCGCTGCGGGTGGCGCAGGCGGCGGGCGGGGCCATGCTGCTGACCAACAGCGCCGCCCTGGTGACCGACGCCTTCCCCAAGTCGCGGCTCGGCGAGGGGATGGGCGTCTACACCGCGTCGTTCTCCATCGCCCAGCTCGCCGGCCCTGCGCTCGGCGGCCTGTTCACCGAGCACCTGGGCTGGCGCTGGGTGTTCTGGTACAACGTGCCCCTCGGCATCGCGTGCCTGGTCTGGGGCGCGGTGGCCCTCCCCGCGCCGGTCAAGAACGCCGGCCCGACGCAGGGCCGGGGCTGCAGGTTCGACCTGCCCGGCAACGCGCTCGTCCTCGCCTGTCTCGGCGGCCTGCTGCTCGCGCTGTCGGAGGTGACCAGGCTCGGCTGGGGACACCCGATGGTGGTGTCCGGGCTCGCCGTGTTCGCGGTGACGCTTCCGCTGTTCGTCGTGCGGGAACTGCGGGCCCGTCATCCGGTGGTGGACATCCGCATGTTCCGCGATCTCACGTTCGCCCTCGGGACGCTGGCGTCGTTCCTCAACTCGGCCGCCCGGGTCGGCGTCGTGCTTCTCGTGTCGCTGTTCTTCCAGGCCGTCCGCGGGGAGGACCCGGTGCGCGCGGCGGTGAAGGTGCTGCCGCTCTCGATCGCGGCGATGGCGGCGTCGGTCGCGTCGGGCTTCCTGCTGCGCCGCCTCGGCCCGCGCACGGTGGCGGTCGCCGCGACCTCGCTGACGACGGCGGGCCTCGCCGTCCTGCTGTGGCTGATCTCCCCCGACATGTCGTTGGCGGCGCTCACGGCCGCCCTCGTGCTGATCGGCGTCGGCTCGGGCATGTTCCTGCCCTCGAACACCACCGCGATCCTGGACGGGGTGCCGTCGCACCGGCTGGGAATCGTCAACGCCATGCGCCTGATGCTGCAGAACACCGGAGTGGTGGTCGGCACCGCGCTGGTCCTGTCGATCATCACGGTGCCGTTGCCGGCCGGGCTGCACGACGCCGTCTTCGCGGGCACGCTGTCCCACGTCTCATCCACGGCGGTCGAGCGGCTCGTGACCGGCTACCGCTGGGCGCTGGCCTGCATGACCGCCGTCTCCGCGCTCGCCGTGCTGACCTGCTTCACCAGAAGGCGGGCGGGCTCGCCGGTCAGCTGAGGACGCGGCCGTGCCGGTCGCGGGCCTTCAGCCGCACGGTGGGCATCTCGGGGGCCGGGAGCGGCCGCTCCCCGCCCGGGACGACGCCGAAGCGGCCGCCCCGCATCCAGTCGTCGCGCGCCCGCGCGATCTCCTCGTGTGAACGGCCGACGAAGTTCCACCACATCACCAGGGGCTCCTCGAACGGCGTGCCGCCCAGCACGAACAGCCGGGCCGGGCCGGGCGCCTCCATCGGCACCTCCGTACGGCCCTGCCCGAGATAGAGCAGCGAGCCCGGCGCCAGCGCGACCCCGGCCACGTCGGCCGTGCCCGACATGACCAGCACCGCCGTCTCGTACGCGGGATCGACCGGCAGCCGGTGCCGCCCGGGACCCTCGAAGAGCACCTCGGCCCCGAGCAGCGGGGTGTGGACGCGGGCGGGCGAGCGCAGCGGCCCGGCCTCGCCCACCACGACCGTCACCGTGACGTCCCCGTCGCGCAGCACGGGCAGCGCGGCGTGGTGCTCGAACCGCGCCTCCCCGTGCCGTGCCTCCTCCGGCAGGGCGACCCACAACTGCAGCCCGTGCATGCCCGGCGGGTGTTCCGGCGGCGAGTGCTCAGAGTGGGCGATCCCGTGGGCGGCGGTCATCAGGTTGAGCTGCCCGGGCACGATCGGCTGGACGTTGCCGAGGCTGTCGCGGTGCAGGATCTCGCCCTCGGCCAGCCACGTGACCGTCTGCAGTCCCGTGTGGGGGTGCGGCGGCACCTGCATGCCCGGCCGGCCGCTCACGTCGTCGGGCCCGAAGTGGTCGACGAAGCACCACGCGCCGACCATCCTGCGCGGGCGCTGCGGGAGCAGCCGGCGCACGGTCGTGTAGCGGCCGAGCGGCACGTCGTGGCCCGGCAGGAGCACGCTCTCCGGCTCCGTGCCGTCAGCCACCGTACAGCCGTACACCGCCGGCTCCCCGCCACTCACTCGGCCGCCTCCCCGCCGTCGAGGGAGAACCGAGCGCGCCGGTCGGCGGGCACCAGGTCGAGGTAGTCCCGGTGCCGCTTGATGTACCGCTGCACGAACGGGCAGAACGGCAGGACCGACAGCCCGGCGTCCCGGGCGGCGTCGAGCGCCGCCCGGACCAGCGTCGAGCCGAGGCCCCGGCCTTCGAAGGCCGGGTCTATCTCGGTGTGGGTGAAGGAGATCGTCGGCCCCTTGAGCCGATAGTCGGCGAAGCCGGCGAGCGCGCCGTCGACGGTGATCTCGAAGCGGCTCGCCTCCGGGTTGTCGGCGACCTTCGGTTCTGACTGCTGCATCGGGATTCCTTCCAGGGTCGTCGTCAGGCGGCGATCGTCGCGTGCATCTCCCACACGAGGATCTCGGCGGGCTCCGTCGCGGTGACCTTCTGCCCGCCCGTGGCGGTGAACCGTACGGCGTCGCCGGTCTCCAGGGTGCCCGCACCCTCCAGGGTGACGGTCCCCCGGGGTACGAACAGGTGCAGGAACGGCGCCTCGGGCAGCTCCACGCTCTGGCCCGGCTGAAGACGGGCGGCGTACAGCGCGGCGTACCGGTTCTTGATGCGGATGGCCGCCTCGCCGGCGTGCTTGTCCATGCCGCTGGCGACCGGCACCAGGCCGCCGGCCAGCAGATCGTTCTCGATCTCCAGCTGCTCGTAGCCAGGAGTGATGCCCGGCTCGTCGGGGACCACCCACATCTGGACGAAGTGCACCGGCTTGTCGTGTGTGTCGCCGCCGGTGAGCCGCCAGGAGTCGTTCTTCTCCGAGTGCAGGATGCCGGTGCCGGCGCTCATGCGCTGGGCCAGGCCCGGGTAGATGACGCCGGAGTGGCCCTCGGAGTCCTGGTGGACCAGGGAGCCCTGGAGCACCCAGGTGACGATCTCCATGTCGCGGTGCGGATGGGTCTCGAAGCCGGTGCCCGGGTGGACGACGTCGTCGTTGTTGACCAGCAGCAGCCCGTGGTGGGTGTTGTCGGGGTCGTAGTGGCCGCCGAACGAGAACGAGTGCTTGGAATCCAGCCAGGTGATGCGGGTGGCGAAACGCTCGGCCGCCCGGCGGACGTCCACGCGAGGGGTCGGCCTGGTCGTGGTCATGAGTGCCCTTTCCTCGTCGCCATGTAGATGATGTGTCATCTACTGGTGCCCCTCAACATACATGACGAGTCATTCATTCCGGCTAGCCTGGGAGACATGGACAGCCCACGGTGGCTCGACACGGACGAGCAGCGCGCCTGGCGCGCGTACCTGCGCATGCAGGGCCGCCTCACGGCCCGGCTCAACCGGCAACTGCAGACGGACTCGGCCCTGTCCCTGGCGGACTACGAGGTCCTCGTGCACCTCACCGACAGACAGGAAGGCCGGCTGCGGCCGTACGAGCTGCAGCGCGACCTCCAGTGGGAGCAGAGCCGGCTGTCCCACCACCTGACCCGGATGCAGCGCCGCGGGCTCGTCACGCGGGAGGAGTGCGCGGACGACGGCCGCGGCGCGTACGTCGTGATCACGGAGGAGGGCCGCCGGGCCATCACCGCCGCGGCCCCCGGACACGTGGAGACCGTACGGCGCCTGTTCTTCGACGGGCTCACCCGCGAACAGGTCGCCGCACTCGAACGGCTCGCCACGGACGTGCTCGACCGGCTCGACCCGGCTAACTGACGAGCCCCTCGGGGAAGACGACGTCGGCCACCCCGGGGACGGTCCTGGCGACCAGCTCGGCGATGCGGGCCGACCGCTCGTCGCCGGGGCCGTACAGTTCGACGACACCGTCCCGCACGGCCGCGCCGAAGGACGCCGTGTCGGCACAGTCGCGCAGCGCCGCGAGCACGTCTTCGCGGATCCGCTCGTCCCCCTGGGCCAGCAGGCCCATCAGGTCGCGGCGGCTGACGATCCCCACGAGCTCGCCGTCGCGTACGACGGGGACGCTCTTCACCCCCGTCGTGATCATCAGCTCGACCAGGTCCATCGTGTCGGCGCCGTCCCCGACGGTGGCGACGCGCGGCGTCATGACCTCCTCGACGAGCCCGGGCGGCCTGCCGGTGGGCAGCGCCTCGGGGCGCAGGAAGGACCGGGGGTTGGCCCCGAACTCGCCACGCAGCAGGTCCATCTCGCTGACGATGCCGACCATCCGCCCAGCCGCGTCGACCACCGGCGCGGCCGTGATGTCCTGCTCGTACAGCAGGCGGACGGCCTGCTTGATCGTCGCCGTGCGCCGAACCGTCACCACCGGCGTCGTCATGATCTCGCGGACCAGCATCCTGACCACCTCCTACGCGGCCGGTGCGAGGGCGAGCGTGCCGCCGGGCGCCGGTGCGACCCGCGCGCCGAACTCCCGGCTGATCCCGTCGAGCGTCGCCCGCAGCCACTCGCGGTCCTCGCCGCAGGCGTGCCGCAACCGCATGCGCACGGCCCGCATCGGCGCCATCCGCAGCTCCAGCAGCCGCCCCGACGCCGCCTCGGCCGTCGCGAAGTACAGCAGCCGCAGGTCGTCGCGGTACTCCTCATAGCCGGTGATGCCCTCGTAGTCGTCGACGAAGTCCCCGCAGCCGTAGAGGACCAGCCGGTCCCGGTACACCTCGACGGGGCGGGGATGGTGGGAGGAGTGGCCGTGAACGAGATCGACGCCGCCGTCGACCAGCGTGTGCGCGAACCCGACCTGGTCGTCCCCGACCTCGAAGCCCCAGTTCGACCCCCAGTGCACGGAGACGACCGCGATGTCCCCCGGCCGCTTGACCTGCCGTACGCGGTGGACCGTCTCCGCCGCGGCCTCGGGGGACGGCCCGGGCAGGAAGGCCACCCCCGGCCGGTCCCGGGCCGCCGCCCACCCGCCGGGGACGCCGCTGGACGGCATCGCGACCGCGAACACCAGGACCCGCCCGCCGCCGGGGAGCGCCACGACCGCCGGCCGCCGCGCCTCGTCCTCGTCCCGTCCCGCGCCCGCCTGGTCGAGTCCCGCCCCCGCCAGCGCGTCCAGCGTCTCGGTGAGGCCGTGTACGCCGAAGTCGAGCACGTGGTTGTTGGCCAGCACGCTCACGTCGGGCCGGGCCACGGCCAGGGCGGGGAGGTTGGCCGGGTTCATCCGGTAGTGCACTTCCTTGCCCGGCGCGAAGTCGCGGCTGCGGGTGACGCTCGTCTCCAGGTTCAGCACGCGCACGTCGGGAGCGGCCTCGTCCAGCACCTCCAGGGCGTCGCCCCAGGGCCAGGAGTAGCCGACCGGCCGCGGGATCGGGCCGTTCGCCTCCTCCGCCAGCTCGACGTACGCGCGGGCGTCCCGGACGTACGGCTCCTCCAGCGCGGGGTCGCCGGGATGCGGGAGGATCTGGTCGACACCACGGCCCAGCATGACGTCGCCGCACAGGAACAGCGTCACCGGGTCCCCCGCCGCCGACCGCATCTCACCCCTCCTTCACGAGCGTGACGCAGCGGGCGCCGCCCGGGCAGTGGGGGAAGTCCTTGTGGTGGGCCAGCCACAGGCGGACGAGGGCGGCTTCGAGGTCGCGCACGTCCAGCCCCGCCTCACCGGCGATCGCCCGCAGCCGATCGAGGGGGTGGCGTCCCGCGCCGAGGAGTCCCACGTGCCGCCCGGCCTCCACCGCCCGTTCGTCCGGCGGCGGGTCCACCCCTGGCCAGACGCCGCGCAGCTCGCGCAGGAACAGCGCGACCGTCACCGGGCCCCAGCCGGGCAGCGCGTCGAGCGCGGCGCGGGTCTCGTCCAGCCCGCCCCCGCGCAGGCGGCCGACCTCGCCGCCCACCGCTTCGGCCAGGCGGAGCAGCCGCGTCGCCGTCCGGTAGTCGTAACGGGCGTAGCCGCCGCGGTCGAGGATCTCGACCAGTTCGTCCCAGGTGCGGCCTTCGACGTCGGAGAGCCTCCGCACCCCCGCCTCGGCCATCGCCCGGTAGGTCCGTACGGCGATCGCGGCGGAGATCCGGGTGCCGAACAGCGTCGCCGCGAGCAGCCACCGCTCGACCTCGCGGTCCCCCCGGTCGACGTCGATGCCCATCTCGCGGGAGAACCGGCCGCCCAGGGTCTCGACGAGACGGCACGCGCGGTCCGGCAGGCGGGTCAGGTCCCTGTCCGCCGCCGTACGGCTGCGCGTCCTGGACGTCACACTTCCATCCTTCCCACTGGCCGCCCGCCGCCACCTGTCTCAGGTGCCGGCCAGCAGGTCGTCCACGGCTTCGTCCCGGTGCAGGCGGCCGATCGCGTCGGCCAGCAGCGGGGCGACCGGGCACACCTCCAGCGACGGCGGGGCCGTCTCGTCCTGGGGCAGGGTGTCGGTCACGACCAGGCTCCGGATCTCCGTACGGCGCAGCCGCTCCCGCGCGTCCCCGGCGAACAGGCCGTGCGTCGCGGCGACGGCGAACGGCGGCGTCGCCCCCTGGTGGAGCAGGACGTCGACGGCCGCCTCGATCGTCCCGCCCGTGCTGATCATGTCGTCCACGACCAGAGCGGGACGGCCGGTCACGTCGCCGAAGACCTGCTCGGCCCGCACGTCCGCCCCGGTCAGCCGCGTCTTGCGGACCAGCGCGACGGGCCGCGTCAGCAGGCGGGCGTAGTGCCGGGCGAGCGTGACCGCGCCGAGGTCGGGCGCGACCACCACCGCCTCCCGCGGCAGTCCGCGCCCGGCGGCGCGGGCGAGGGCGGGCACGGCCGTCAGCGTCTCCACCGGCATCGGGCACACCGCCTCCAGCGCGGCCGTGTGCGGATCGACCACGACCAGGCGCTCGACGCCGGCGGAGGCGAGCGCGGCCACCACCACCCGCAGCCCGATCGCCTCCCCCTCGCGGCGGCGCCGGTCCTGCCGGGCGTATCCGACGTACGGCACGACCGCCGTCAGCCGGGCGGCGCCGCCCCGCCGGCAGCCGTCGGCGAGCAGCAGCGCCTCCATGACGTGCTCGTTGACGGGCGGCCCTGTGGGCTGGATCAGGTAGACGTCCGCGCCCCGGACGCCGCTGACGACCGGCCGCGACTCGCCGTCGGGAAACCGCTCGACCACCGGGACGGACGGCTCCTGGCCGAGCGCGGCCGCGACGGCGGCGGCGAGCGGGCGGTTGGCCGTCCCGGCCACGATCAGCAGCGTCATCGCCGTTCCCCCCTCGATCGCCCCACTGGCACCGTCCCCCGTACGCAGCGGAGGCAAGCGCGGCAGGTCAGGTGACCCGCAGCGGAGCGAGGATCACCTGACCTGCCATCGCGGGGGTCCGGGGGTCGCCCCCCGGTGTCGGCGAGTCAGGTGACCCGCAGCGGAGCGAGGATCACCTGACCTGCCATCGCGGGGGTCCGGGGGTCGCCCCCCGGTGTGCACAGATCAGGTCACACGGCAGAGGATCTCGCCGTGCAGGACGCTGAACCAGGCGTCCTCGCTCGTGGCCCACTCCCGCCAGGCGTCGGCGATCCGCCGGAGGTCGTCCTCGGTGGCGTGGCCGCCTTCCACCGCGCGCCGGGCGTAGGAGGACTGGACCGTGCGGTCGGCCCACAGGCCGCCCCACCAGGCCCGCTCCTCCGGGGTGGCGTAGCACCAGGTGGCCGACGACGACGTGATCTCGGTGAACCCCGCCTCCCTGGCCCAGGCGCGCAGGCGGCGGCCGGCGTCGGGCTCGCCGCCGTTGGCGCGGGCCACCCTGCGGTAGAGGTCCAGCCAGTCGTCCAGGGCCGGGATCCGCGGATACCACACGAAGCCGGCGTAGTCGGAGTCGCGCACCGCCACGATCCCGCCCGGCTTGGTCACCCGCCGCATCTCGCGCAGCGCGCCCACCGGGTCGCCGACGTGCTGCAGCACCTGGTGGGCGTGCACCACGCAGAAGGAGGCGTCGGGGTAGTCGAGCGCGTGCACGTCGCCGGTCGCGAAGCTCACGTTGCCCAGGCCGCGCCCCTCCGCCTCGCGGCGGGCCTGCTCCAGGATTCCGGGCCCGGTGTCGAGGCCGATCACCTCGCCCTGCGGCACCAGTTCGGCCAGGTCCGCGGTGATCGTGCCCGGACCGCAGCCGACGTCCAGGATCCGCATGTGGGGCTTCAGCGCGCCCAGCAGGTACGCCGCCGAGTTGGCGGCCGTACGCCAGCGGTGGGAGCGCAGGACGGACTCGTGGAAGCCGTGGGTGTACACGGCCGTTTCGCTTGCCATGCCGGCCACGATTCCACGTGTCTCGCAATCTGAGCAATTATGTTTCATATTCTGATACACCCAGCCTTCGGCGCAGGCGGCGCAGCGGGCCGGGGGCCCACCAGTTCGCCGGACCGGCCAGCCGCATCAGCGCCGGCACGAGCACTCCGCGGATCAGCGTCGCGTCGACGGCGACCGTCAGCGCCATGCCGACGCCCAGCTGCTGCAGGAACACCACCCGTCCCGTGGCGTACGCCGCGAACGAGGCGGCCAGGATGGCCGCGGCCGCGGTGACCAGCGGCGCGCTGCGGGCGATGCCCGCGGGCACGGATGCCACGACGTCACCCGTCCGGTCGTACTCCTCTTTGATGCGCGCGAGCAGGAAGACCTCGTAGTCCATCGACAGCCCGTAGGCCACGCAGAACATCAGGATCGGGATGCTCGGCTCGATCGACCCGGTCGGCGTGAAGCCGAGCAGCCCGGACAGGTGACCGTCCTGGAAGACGAACACCAGCGCGCCGAACATCACCGACAGGCTCAGCAGGTTGAGCGCCGACGCCTTCAGCGGCGCCACGACGCTGCCGGTCATGACGAAGAGCACCGCGAACGTCACCAGCACGATCAGCAGGCCGATCAGCGGCAGGCGCGCGGTCACGCCGTCCCGGTAGTCGGTCAGCTCGGCCGGGTAGCCGCCCACCTCCACGGCGAAGGGCGCCGGGACGGCCCGCACCTGGCGCACCAGACCGGGCGCGTCGGCGTCGAGACGGCCGCTCGACGCCACCACCGACAGCCACGTGCCGCGAGCGGCGGCGAACCGCGCACCCACGGGCCCGGGGGCCGGACGGCCGTCCGCGTAGGACCCGGCGGCCGAGTCCACCCGCACGACGCCGTCGATCCGCGACAGCGCGGCGGCGTACGGCCCCACCTGGGTGGCGTTCCCCTCCGGCGCGACCACGTGGACCGCCGCAGCACGACCAGCTCGGCCCGGACGAAGTCCCGCCGGCGCGCGCCGCGCATGGGGAGGCGTTCGCCCCGGCCGACCTGGCCGCCATGGACCTGGACGACCTGATCGACCGGGTCGTCGATCCGCTGGTGGCGTTCAACGTCGCCAACCCGGGGTTCAAGGCGCTGTTCGCCCGCCCGGACATGCCGCCGGGCCTCGCGACGGCGGCCGGGCCGATCCAGTCGGCGCTGCTCGGCCGGGTCGAGGCGATCCTCGCCGTACGGGCGCCCGGCCTGTCCGCGGCGGAGCGGACCCGCAGCGCGCGGGTGCTCGTGCAGATCTTCCAGGCGATGACGCCGGTGGTGGTGGCGGCCCCCGAGGAGGAGCGGGAGGCCGAGGTGCGCGAGCTGAAGAAGGTCCTGCGCGGCTACCTGGCCCCGTTGGACGGTTGATTCCCCGCCCCCAGCGGGGGCATGGTGAGCGGATGACCAGCGATGAGGTTCGCGACGGAGTCACGCTGACCAACCTCGACCAGCCGCTGTTCGACGGCGCGGGCGCGACCAAGCGCGACCTGGTCGACTACCTGGACGCGGTCCGCGACCGCGTCATCCCGGTGCTGCGCGACCGGCCACTGTCCGTGGTGCGGGTGCGGCAGGGCCAGGCGCCGTTCATGCAGAAGAACGTGCCCTCCTACGCCCCGGACTTCGTGCGGACGGTCACCCTGTGGGCCGAGTCGTCACAGCGGCGGGTGTCGTACGCCCTGTGCGACGACCGGCGCACGCTGCTGTGGCTCGCCAACCAGAGGGCGGTGGAGTATCACCCCGCCCTCGTCCACGCCGGCGACTGGGACCGTCCCACCCATCTCGTGCTCGACATCGACCCTCCGTCGGCCGAGGCGTTCCCGCAGGCCGTCGCCGCCGCCCGCCTGGTCGGCCGGGCGCTGGCCGACGCCGGCCTGTCGGGGGCGGTGAAGACCAGCGGCGCCAAGGGCCTGCACGTGTTCGTGCCGCTGGAGGCGCACACGACGGAGGACGTCGCCGCGGCCACCCGCGCGCTCGGCGTACGCGCCGAACGCCTCGACCCCGCCCTCGCCACGACGGCGTTCATCCGGGAGGACCGCGGCGACAGGGTGTTCATCGACTCGACCCGGTCCGGCGGGGCGACCGTGGTCGCGGCCTACAGCCCGCGCGTACGGCCCGGCGTTCCCGTGTCGTTCCCGGTGGCCTGGGACGACCTGGACCGTGTCACCCCCGGCGACTTCACCGTGCACACGGCGGCGAAGCTGCTGCGGGACGGGGACCCCTGGGCCGCGCTCATGCCCGGGCCCCAGCGGCTGCCCCGCGATCTGATCGAGGAAGGCCACACGATCCCGGTCGCCCGCGTCCAGGCGATGCACGAGGGCAAGCGCCGCGCCCGCGCCCGCCGCGCCACCTCGTGAGGCAGGTTGGCGACAGCGTGTTGCTATAGTTCGCGACATGCCGTCGCCAACATCGCGCCAAAGCTGGGTCCCCCTCGTCGTGCTCGCCACGGGCGTGTCGATGGTCGTCATCGACGGCACGATCGTGAACGTGGCGGTGCCCGCGATCATCGCCGACCTGGGCCTCGGCGCCACCGACGTGGAGTGGGTCAACTCGATCTACTCGCTGATGTTCGCGGCGCTGCTCATCCCGTTCGGCCACGCCGGCGACCGGTACGGCAGGCGCCGCCTGTTCGCCCTGGGCGTCGCGGTCTTCCTGCTGGCGAGCGTGCTGGCGGCGACGTCGGTGAACGGGCCCATGCTCATCGGCGTACGAGCCGTGCAGGGCGTGGGGGCGGCGATGGCCGTGCCGATGACCCTGGCGATCATCAACCGCGTCTACGTGGGCCGTCAGCGGGTGATCGCCTTCGCGGTGTGGGGCTCCATCATCGGCGGCATGGCCGCCGTCGGCCCACTGGCGGGGGGCTGGCTGGTCACCGAGCACGGCTGGCGGGCCGCGTTCTGGATCAATCTGCCCATCGGGGCGCTGCTCCTGCTCGGCTCGCTGCGGGTGCCCGAGTCTCGGGACGGCCACGCGGCGGGCGGAGACCTGGCCGGGCTCGTCCTCGCCGTGCTCGGCACGACCAGCGTCGTCTTCGCGCTGATCGAGGGCCAGAAGTACGGCTGGCTGGAGCCGCGGCGGACCGCGGACCTGTTCGGCCTGCGGTTCGAGAGCGTCTCCCCCGTGCCGTTCGCCTTCGGCGTCGGCATCCTCGCGCTGGTCGCCCTCGTCGTACTCGAACGGCGGCGCGAGCGCGCCGGCCGGCCCGTGCTCGTCGACCTGACGCTGTTCGAGCTGCCGAGCTTCCGCTACGGCGCGACAGCGGCGGTGATCGTGGCGCTCGGCGAGTTCGGCATGATCCTCGTGCTGCCGCTCTTCCTTCAGTCCGCGCTCGGCTACACCGCCTTCCGGGCCGGCCTCGTCATCGCCGCGCTGGCCCTCGGCACCTTCCTCGCGGGCGGGTTCGTCCCCCCGCTGTCGAAGACGTTGTCCCCGCGGACCATCGTGCGGATCGGCCTGGGCATGGAGGCCGTCGGCGCGGCCGGCATCGGCCTGTCCCTCGCGCCGGACATGGGCGCCTGGCGGCCCGTGCCGTGGCTGCTCCTCTACGGCGCGGGCATCGGCTTCGCCACGGCCCAGCTCACCGGCGTCATCATGGCCGACGTGCCGGCGCGTCTGTCCGGCGGCGCGTCCGCGCTCCAGAGCACGGTCCGCCAGCTCGGCGCGGCGCTGGGAGTCGCCATCCTGGGCGGGGTGCTGGTGGCCGGGCTCGGCTCGGCCGTCGAGCGCGGGCTCGCCGACCGGCCCGAGCAGGTCCGCACGAGTGCGGCGCGCGCGGTCGAGGAGAGCGCCGGCGCCGCCATCCCCGCGCTCCGCGACCCGGTGATCCACGCGGCGGCGGTCGAGGCCGCCGCCGAGGCGACCCGCAGGGTCACGTTCATCACGGCGCTCGCGCTGCTGGCCGGGGTCGGCGTCACCCTCCTGCTCCCCCGCACACCGGCCGTGCGGGACGAGTCGCCGGAGCCGATCGCGGCGGGCGGGCCGGATACTGGAGGTCGCGACCTGGACATGTAGCGACCCTGGAGGGGGTAATGCCGAGGATCAGCGCGGCGACCGTCGCGGATCACCGGGCCAACCAGCACGCCGCCCTGCTGGAGGCGGCGCGGGAGATCCTGGCCGCCGAAGGCGTGCACGCGCTCACCCCGGCGGCCGTCGGCGCCCGGATCGGCCTGGCCCGCTCCAGCGTCTACCGCTACTTCGCCTCCACCGCCGACATCCTGGCCCAGCTCGTGGAGGACGCCTTTCCCCGCTGGTCGGCCCGCCTGCGCGCCGCCATCGCCCCCGCCGGCCCGGACGGCTCGCTGCCCGGCAGGATCCGCGCGTACGGCAGGGCCGCGCTCGATTTCGTCGGCAGCCCCGACTACGCGCTGATCCCGGCGCTGCAGGCCGTCGGGCTGCCGAACGAGTGCCGGGTCCGGGTGGACGAGCTGCACGGCGCGCTGATCGCGCCGCTCGCCGAGGCGCTGCGCGAGGCCGGGGCCGACCATCCGGCGCTGCGGGCCGAGCTGGCGTGGGGCGTGCTGCGGGCGGGGGCCCGCCGCCTCATGCCGGACGCGGCGGCGTACGACCCGGAGCCCGTGGCCGCGGACCCGGACGAGATCATCGAGATCACCCTCGACGTGCTCACCCGCGCCCTGCGCTGACGCCTGCGCCGCGCCTCACATTTGACATCACTCCGACGCCGGATGACGTCATAAGCGATTGACGTGACGTCAGAGTGGCGTCATAGTTGAGCCATGGACCTGATGCCGTACGTCGAGAACCTCCGTCGTCAGCTCGCCGTCGCCGCCGAGGCGGGTGGCCCGGATGCCCACGCGCTGGCCGAGCGCCTCACCGGCGCCCTCGAAGCGGCCACCAGGCTCACCCTCCTGGAGGCGCTGTCGGCGGCGGCCGACGAGATCACCCGTGATCTCGCACCAGGTTCGGTCGACGTGCGGCTGCGCGGCGGCGACCCGGCGTTCGTGGTGACGCCACCGCAGCCGGCGCCGTCTTCGGAGGGCGCGGCCGGCGGGGCGGACACCACGCCCCCGACAGCGCCGCCGACAGCGCCGGAGGCCGTCCCTCCTGCCGGGCCACTGTCCGGTGAGGAGGGCGGCACCGCGCGGGTGACCCTGCGGCTGCCCGAGCACCTCAAGGTGCGTGTGGAGGAGGCGGCCGCACGGCAGGGGATCTCGGTCAACGCCTGGCTGGTCCGCGCTGTCTCCGCGGCGTTCGAGCCGGGCGCCGGGAGTGGTCCCTCCGACCGGCCGCGGCAGCCCCGCACCGGGCGTAGCTACACCGGCTGGGTGCGCTAGCGGCACCCGCCCGGTCTCGTCACCCGTCGCCACTGTTCGCCACTCTTCGCCCGGCCCGAAGGCCGGGATGTTCCACCGGACCCGTGAGGAGGGCTCCGCCATGCCTGCTTTCGACACCCCCGAGCCGATCGTCGCCGACATCCAGATCTACCTCGGCCAGGTTCGCATCCACGCGAGCGACCGCGCCGACACCGTGGTGGAGGTGCGCCCCAGCGACCCGTCCAGCGAGGCGAGCGTGCAGGCCGCCGCGCGGACGATCGTCGAGTTCTCCGGCGGACGGCTGCTGGTCAAGGACCCCAAACCCAAGGCCCTGAGATACCTGCTGCCCTGGCGCGGCTTCATCGACGTGACCGTCGAACTGCCGGCCGGTTCCCGCGTCGAGACCCAAGGCGCCGCGGAGCTCATCGCCACCGGCCCGCTCGGCCAGGCCGTCCTGCACAGCTCGTACGGCGACCTGCGCCTGGAGGAGACCGGTCCCCTGGAGGTCAAGGCGTCGAACGGCGACATCTCCGTCGACCGGGTGACCGGACCCGCCGAGGTGACCACCTCCACCGGGGCGATCCGGATCGGAACCATCGACGGCTCCGGCACGCTGAAGACCTCCACCGGCGCCATCACCCTCGGCGAAGCGACCGGTGACCTGCAACTGAAGACCGCGCACGGTGACATCACCGTCGACCGCGTGCTGGCCGACCTCACCGCCAAGACCGCGCACGGCGGGATCCGGATCGAGGCGGCGGTGAGCGGCACCATCCACCTGGAGACCGGCTACGGCAAGGTCGGCGTCGGCATCGCCGAGGGCACGGCCGCCTGGCTCGACCTGCATTCCAAGAACGGCGTGGTCCGCAACACCCTCGACGCCGCCGAAGGCCCCGAGACCACCGACACGGTCGTCGAGGTGCACGTCAACACCAACTGGGGCGACGTCGACATCCACCGGGCCTGACCCCCAACCCCAGCAAGGAGACCCCCATGAGCGACGCGATCACAGCCGAAGGACTGGTCAAGCGATACGGGGAGGTGACCGCTCTGAACGGGCTGAGCTTCTCCGTCCCGCGAGGGACGGTGCTCGCCCTGCTCGGCCCGAACGGCGCCGGCAAGACCACGACGGTGCGGGTCCTGACCACGCTGCTGCGCCCCGACGGCGGACGCGCCACCGTCGCCGGATGCGACGTCGTCGGTGACGCCCGGCGGCTGCGCTCGTCCATCGGACTGTCCGGCCAGTACGCCGCGGTCGACGAGCACCTCACCGGCGCCGAGAACCTGGAGATGATCGGGCGGCTGTACCACCTGGGCGCCAGGCGCAGCAAGGCCCGTGCCCGTGAGCTGCTCGAACGCTTCGACCTTACCGACGCCGCGGACCGTCCGGTGAAGGGCTACTCCGGCGGCATGCGCCGCCGCATCGACCTCGCCGGCGCCCTGGTCGCCGACCCGCCTGTGCTGTTCCTGGACGAACCCACCACGGGCCTGGACCCCCGCGCCCGCGCCGCGCTGTGGGACACCATCTCGGAACTCGTCGCGGCCGGCAGCACGCTGCTGCTCACCACCCAGTACATGGAGGAGGCCGACCACCTCGCCGACCAGATCATGGTGGTCGACCACGGCCGCGCCATCGCCCGTGGCACCGCCGACGAGCTCAAGGACCAGATCGGCGGCAACCGCATCGAACTGACCGTGACCGACGCCGCCGAACTGGAGACCGCCCGGCAGACCCTCGCCCGGTTCGCCGCCGGCGCCGTGCGGACCGTGCCGGAATCGCTCCAGATCACCGTCCCGGTCACCGACGGCCCCGAGTCGCTGCGCCAGGTCCTCGGCATGCTCGCCGACGCGGGAGTCCGGGTGCGCGACGCGGGCCTGCGGCGGCCCACCCTCGACGACGTCTACCTCACCCTGACCGGGCACCAGGCGTCCGGCACCGACCAGCAGGCCCGGGAGGCCACCCGATGAACGCGCTCACCATGCCCATCGCCGACGGCTGGACCATCGCCAGGCGCAACACGCTGAAGATCAGGCGGTCGCCGGACCTGCTCGGCTCCGCGATCATGTTCCCGATCGTGTTCGTGCTGATGTTCGCCTACGTCTTCGGCAGCGTCATCGACGTCCCGGGGATGTCGTATCGGGAGTTCCTGCTCCCCGGCATCTTCGTCCAAGCCGTGATCATGAGCGCGCAGATCACCGGCTACACACTGACCCTGGACCTGCAGAAGGGCATCTTCGACCGGTTCCGCTCGCTGCCCATGGCCCCGTCCGGGGTGCTGATCGGCCAGACCGTCAGCGACCTGCTGATGAACCTCGCCAGCCTGGTCGTCATGGCGGTGATGGGACTGATCGTCGGCTGGCGGGTGCACACCTCGCCCTACGAGGTCGTCCTCGGCTTCGGGCTGCTGCTGCTGTTCGCCTACGCGTTCTCCTGGTTCACCGCGGCCGTCGCGCTGGCCCTGCGCACGCCGGAAAGCTTCAACAACATCGCCACCATGGTCTCCTTTCCGCTGATGTTCGTCTCCAACGCCTTCCTCGACAGCTCCAAGCTGCCCACGCCGCTCCGCGTCGTCGCCGAGTGGAACCCCGTCTCCACCATCACCCACGCCGTACGGGAGCTCTTCGGCAACACCAGCTCCGCGATGAAGGCCTCGGACGCCTGGCCCCTCCGGCATGCCATCCCGGCGTCACTGCTCTGGATCGCCGTCATCCTGGTCGTGTTCATCCCGCTGGCGACCCGCCTCTACAAGAAGGCGGTCAGCGCCTGACCACCGGCGCCGTGGGTCGGCGACGGGCCCGGCGCCCGGTCAGAGCTTGCGGCCCACGGCTCCCACGATGCCGGACCGGCTCGTGTCGGCCGGCACCTCCCAGGGGACGTCGGGCCGCCACGCCTGTACGGGGACCAGGCCGGGCTCCAGGATCTCCAGCCCGTCGAAGTAGGACGCGATCCTCGCCAGCGGCCGGCCCGCGATCCCACCGGACGAGGTGGCCGAGTAGACCTGCTTGCTCGCCTCGACGACCTCCTCCTGGATGTCGGCCTTGTGGATGTGCGACAGCACCAGGTGACCGCCCGGGACCAGCCGTTCGCGCACGCTCGCCGCGATCCGGTCGGCGGCCTCGTCGTCCGGCACGAAGTGCAGCACCGCGACCATCAGCACGGCGAACGGCCGGGTGAAGTCGATGTGGGCCCGCACCGCCGGGTCGTCGAAGATGGCGTCGGCATCGCGCAGGTCGCCGCTCATGACCATCGTGTCCGGGTTGTCGGCCAGCAGCGCCCGCGCGTGGACGAGGACGACGGGGTCGTTGTCGACGTACACGACTCGCGATCCCGGGGCGTGCCGCTGCGCCACCTGGTGGACGTTCTCCTGCGTCGGCAGCCCGGCGCCGATGTCGATGAACTGGGTGACGCCCGACTCGGCGAGGAGCCGTACGGCGCGGCCGAGGAAGCCGCGGTTCTCCCGGGCGATCTCCCGCCCGTCGTTGCCCATCTGCCGGCCGATCGCGAGCATCTTCTCCGCGGCCTCGCGATCGGCCGGGAAGTTGTCCTTGCCGCCCAGGTAGTAGTCGTACATCCGGGCGACACTGGGGACGGTGGGATCGATGCCCGCCGGTGCCTGTCCGAAGTCGTCCATTCGCCCGCTCCTCGCCGATGGGACCGCTCCCCCGGAGTCCATGACTCGAAGATCATCCCCTGAGATTCACCTCCGGGCAATGGGGCAGCGGCACGGCTCACGGACTTACCGGCACCCTGATGATCTGGCGGCGAGGACGGCGGGCATGTGAAAGCGGATTAATGCGGGCGACACTCCACGGACCGTGACCACGTAACAACGCCTGGTCAGACTTCCGGGTATGAGCGAACCGAGAAATGCCGCCGACGGGGGCGGGCACGCGTCTCCCGGCCCGCGTCCCCGGCACCCGCGTCCCCGGCACCCGCATCACCGGGACCACGGCGTCCGGTCCTGGCGGCGGGAGATCGCGGAGCTGGCCGCGCTCTTCCTCGCCGTCGGCCTCGCCCACGTGCTCACCACCCTGCTCGGCCACCGGGACCCCGGCCCGGTGGTCCTCGTCGGCCTCGGCCTGGCGCTGATCCTCGGCTCGGCCGTGCACAGGCGGCTGTCGGCCACGGGAGGCGTACGGCCGCGCGCCCGCGTCAGGGCGGAGCAGCCCACGAGCCTGTGGCGGGTGCGGGCCAGGGTCGCCGAGCGTCCCGGCCGCCTCGCCGCGCTCGCCGGGGCGTTCGCCCGGCTGCGCTGCAACATCCTCGCCCTGCAGATCGCGCCCGCCGGGAGCGCGGCGATGACGCCGGGAGGCTGCGACGCCCTGGACGAGTTCATCGTCGAGGCCCCGGCCACGCTCACGCCGCTCGACCTGTGGCGCGCGGTCGACCGGGCCGGCGGGGCCGACGCCGTCATCGTCCCCGCCCAGGTCAGGGACCTCATCGACCCCGGCATCCAGGCGCTGCTGCTGGGTCAGCGCGTACGGGACGACCCGGGCGAGCTGGTCGCGGCCATGACCGAGCTGCTGCGCACGGCGGACATCCGCCGGCGCGATCCCGGCGAGCCGGCGCCCGAGGGAGGCCCGACCGTGATGACCATTCCGGTGCCCGCGGGCGGCGTGCTGGTGGCGCGGCGGCCGGACCTGCCGTTCACGCCGACCGAGACGGCGCGGGCCGCCGCGCTGGCCGCGGCGGCCCGGCACCGACAGTGGGCGGACGAGTGAGGCGGCCCGGGTGACGTAGTCCTCAGCCCGCGGCGTCGAGCCGGGCGAGCTCCTCGGGCGACAGCTCCAGGTCCACCGCCTTCACCGAGTCGAGGATCGTCTCCGGCCGCGACGAGCCGGGGATCGGGATCACCACCGGAGCCTTGGCCAGCATCCACGCCAGGCACACCTGCTGCGGGCTCACGTTGTGGGCCCGTGCCACCTCCGCGAACGGCGCGAAGCGCGAGCCCAGCTCGCCCGCCCTGGAGATGCCGCCGAGCGGGCTCCAGGGCAGGAACGCGATGTCCTTCTCCGCGCACAGCTCCAGCTCGGGCTCGCTGGAGCGGAAGGCCGGGGAGAACTGGTTCTGCACGCTGACCAGACGGCCACCGAGGATGTCGTCGGCCTGGCGGATCTGCTCGGGGTCCGCGTTCGAGATGCCGGCGTAGCGGATCTTGCCCGCGTCCAGCAGGTCGCGGATCGCCCCGACCGAGTCCTCGTACGGCACCCGAGGGTCGGGCCGGTGGAACTGGTAGAGGCCGATCGCGTCGACGCCCAGCCGCTTGAGCGAGGCGTCGCACGCCTGCTTCAGGTAGTCGGGCGAGCCGTTGAGCGTCCACGAGCCGTCGCCCGGCCGCAGGTGCCCGCCCTTGGTGGCGACCAGCACGTCCGAGGTGTCCCCGTCGTAGCTCGCCAGAGCCTTGGCGATCAGCAGCTCGTTGTGGCCCACCTCGTCCGCGTGCAGGTGGTAGGCGTCGGCCGTGTCGATCAGCGTCACCCCGGCGTCCAGCGCCGCGTGGATGGTCGCGATGGAGCGCCGCTCGTCCGGCCGCCCCTCGATGGACATCGGCATGGCCCCGAGGCCGATCGCGCCGACCTGCACGTCACCGATGCGGCGAGTCCGCATGGAAGATCCCCCTTCAAGGACACAGATCAGAGTTATGTGTCCTATCCTGCGAGTCCGGCATTAAGCCGTCCAACAGAAGATTTCGATCGCATTGAGCAGCGTGGGTGATGAGCGGTGGAGCTGCGGCAGCTCAAGTACTTCGTGGCGGTCGCCGAGGAGAGCCACTTCACCCGGGCGGCCGAGCGTCTGCACATCGCGCAGTCCGGCCTGTCGGCGTCCATCCGCGCGCTCGAACGCGAGCTGGGCGCCGAGCTGTTCCGGCGCAACACCCGGCAGGTGCGGCTCACGCCCGAGGGCCGGGCGCTGCTGACGGAGGCCCGGCGGGCGCTCGCGGCGAGCGACGCGGCCCGTGACGCCGTGGCCGCCGTCCGTGGCCTGCTGCGCGGATCGCTGTCCATCGGCTCGCTGCAGTGCCTGCACGCGGTGCACCTGCCGACGGTGCTCGCCGGGTTCGTGGCGGCCCATCCCGGGCTCGACATCCGGCTGCGCCACGGCGGCTCGGGCGAGCTGGTCGAGCAGGTGCGCGAGGGCCGACTCGACCTCGCCCTGGTGTCCCGCCCGGCGCGCGAACCCGAAGACGTCGTGGTGACCCCTCTTGCGGCCGAGCCGCTCGTGCTCGCCTGCGCGCCGGGGCACCCGCTGGCCGCACACAGCAGGGTGGGGCTGGAGGCGCTGCGGGGCGAGCGCTTCGTGGACTTCCCGCCGGACTGGGGCACCCGGACGCGGGCCGACGAGGCGCTCGCCGCCGCAGGCGTCGACCGGCACGTGGCCCTGGAGGTCACCGACGTCCACTCCCTGCTCGACCTCGTGGGGAACGGCCTCGGCGTGGCCCTGGTCCCGCGGTCGTTCTCGGCGAAGACCGGCCGCGTGCGCTTCCCGGAGCTCGACGACCCCGCTCCGATGTGGGAGACCGTGGCGGTGAACGGAGCGCCCGGCGGAGCCGCGGCGGCGGCCCTGCTGGCCGAGATCCGCCGCGCTGCCGGATAGTTTTCTAGTCAAAAATCACCCAAGTTGGTATATAACACCTCATAAGGCTTCGGGGTTCGACCCTGGGCCGCCGCACAGCCCACGACCACGAAGGCGACTCTTATGAGCGTGCACGTCCACGTCCGCCTCAACGACGGGTACGCCGTCACCGAGGACGGAGAGCTTCTGGAGCGGAGCAGTTGCCACTGCGGCGCCTCGTGGGAGACGACCTACCGCGTCGACGAGGGCGAACCCGAGAGCAACTGAGCCACCGGATCCCGCGGCAAGGACGCGGGGCGGTTTCCTTCATCGGATCCTCATGGAGATCTCAGGGGAGGCCGAGACGCGCTTCCTAGCGTCGTGAGACGACGACACGACGCGAAGGACGATCCCGGTGACCGTTGACACACTCCGCCCGCCCCGGCCGGCCGTGGGAGCCGTACCCCGGCGGCCTCCCGCCCGGCTCGCCCCGGCCGTGCTGCTCGCCGCCACGGCGGTGCTGTACGTCTGGGGGCTCGGCGCCTCCGGCTGGGCCAACTCCTTCTACTCGGCGGCCGTCCAGGCGGGCAGCGAGAGCTGGTCGGCCTTCTTCTTCGGCGCCTCCGACGCGGCCGGCGCCATCACCGTGGACAAGACGCCCGCCGCACTGTGGCCGATGGCTCTCAGCGTGCGGATCTTCGGGCTGAACTCCTGGAGCATCCTGGTCCCCCAGGCGCTGATGGGCACGGCCGCCGTGGGCGTTCTGTACGCCACCGTCCGCCGCCGCTTCCCCGTCTGGGCGGCGCTGCTGGCGGGCGCGGTCATGGCGCTGACCCCGGTGGCCGTGCTGATGTTCCGGTTCAACAACCCCGACGCGCTGCTGGTGCTGCTGCTCACGCTGGCGGCGTACTGCCTGGTGCGGGCGCAGGAGAAGGCGGACACCCGCTGGCTGGTCCTCGCCGGGCTCTGCGTCGGCACAGGCTTCCTGGCCAAGATGCTCCAGGCGTTCCTCGTGCTGCCGGGCTTCGCGCTCGTCTACCTGGTCGCGGCCCCGGCGAGCCTGCGCCGGCGGCTCGGACAGCTCGCCCTCGCGGGCCTGGCCGTCCTCGTGTCGGCCGGATGGTGGCCGGCGGTCGTCGCGGCGATCCCCGCCGGCTCCCGGCCGTACAT
Source organism: Microbispora sp. NPDC046933 (assembly GCF_040644635.1). Taxonomy (NCBI): domain Bacteria; kingdom Bacillati; phylum Actinomycetota; class Actinomycetes; order Streptosporangiales; family Streptosporangiaceae; genus Microbispora; species Microbispora sp. NPDC046933. Next base: position 50,240 of record NZ_JBEYWW010000018.1, read on the forward strand.
CGGAGGCTCTCAGGACAACAGCGTGCTCGAGCTCGCGCTCGGCTACAACGGCCTCGGCCGGCTCAACGGCGACGAGGCCGGCGGGCTCGGCAACACCAACCAGCAGGCCGGGCTGCTGCGCCTGTTCGACACCGAGGTGGGCGGGCAGATCTCCTGGCTGCTGCCCGCCGCGCTCATCCTGCTGCTGGCCGGGTTGTGGCTGCGGCGCCGCGCGCCGCGCACCGACCCGGCCCGCGCCGCGCTCGGCGTGTGGGGCGGCTGGCTGCTGGTGACCGGCCTGATCTTCAGCCTGATGCAGGGGATCTTCCACGCGTACTACACGGTCGCGCTGGCCCCGCCCGTCGCCGCGCTCGTGGGCATGGGCGCGGCCCTGCTGTGGGAGCGCAGGCACCGCCCCACCGCCGTCGTCACGCTCGCGGCGACTGTGGTCGTGACCGCCTGGTGGGCGTCGGTGTTGCTGTCACGCACCCCGGACTGGAATCCCTGGCTTTCTCTTGTGATCCCGGCCGCAGGCGCGGTCGCCGCCGTGGCGATCCTCGCCGTACGGCGGGCGGGCGTGCGGCTGTTCGCCACGGCCGCCGTCACCGGGCTCGTGGCCTGCCTGGCGGGCCCGGCGGCGTACGCGGTGGAGACGGCGGCGACCCCGCACACGGGCGCCATCCCGTCGGCGGGCCCGAGCGCCTTCGGCGGACCCGGCGGCTTCGGCGGTCGCGGGAGCTTCGCACGGGGCGGCTTCAACGGCGGTCCGCGCGGTGCGTTCCCCGGACGGCCCGGCCAGGGCGGACTCCCCGGCGGGTTCGGCGGCGGGCGCGGCACGGGAGGCGGTGCGGGTGGCCCGGGCGGCGGGCTGCTGAACGCGGCGACGCCCGGAGCCCAGCTCACCGCGCTGCTGTCCGCGGACGCGGAACGCTACACGTGGGTCGCGGCGACCGTCGGCTCCAACAACGCCGCCGGATACCAGCTGGCCGCCGAGGAGCCCGTCATGGCCGTCGGCGGATTCAACGGCACCGATCCCGCGCCCACACTGGCGCGATTCCAGCAGTACGTCGCCGAGGGGCGGATCCACTACTTCATCGGCACGGGCATGGGCACGGGCCGCGGCGGCACGAGCGGCAGCGACGAGGCCGCCCGGATCGCCGCGTGGGTGCGGGAGACCTTCGAGCCGCGGACGGTGGACGGCGTCACGGTCTTCGACCTCACCACCGCGGCCACTGCGGCGACGGCCGCCTGACCGGGTGGCCCAATGCCGCTGGCGGCGGGGCAGGCCGGTCACGGAAGGGACCGGACAGCCCATCGGCGGGGCACGCAGGCCGGCCGCAGCCGGGCGGGAGGGTGTGAGGTCGCGGAACACGGACGGACGGCAGCACGGCCACTCCCCAAGACCATCGGTTCTCACTAGGCTGATCCAGAAGTTTCCTCTGTTCTGGTGTTGGAGCCGCTCATGTCCCCCGCCTCGCCGGATGTCGCCCTCGCCCGCCGTCAGTCGCTCGCGGACCTCCTCCGGCGCTCCGCCCGGCGGCACCCCGGCCGCCTGGCGGTGGCGGACGCCGCCCACGTTCGTACGTACGCGGAGCTGGACGAGGACGTGACGCGGGTGGCGGGCGCGCTGGCCGCCCGGGGCGTGCGCCCCGGGGATCGCGTGGCGGTGCTGTCGCGCAACAGCGTGGACTACGTGCGGACCATCTTCGGTGTGGCCCGCGCCGGGGCCGTCCTCGTGCCGGTCAACTTCATGCTCGGAGCCGACGAGATCGCCTACGTCCTGTCCCACTCCGGCGCGGTCGCGCTGATCGCGCAGGACGCCCTGCTGCCCGTGGCACGGGACGCGGCCAAGCAGGCCGACGGGCTGCGGCTGCGCGTGGTGTACGGCTCGGCGCCGGAGGAGGGCTGGGAGCCGTTCGACTCGCTGCTTCGGGAGGTCGTGGCCGAGCCGGTCGTGCCGATCGGGCCCGACGACCCGGCACAGATCCTCTACACCTCGGGCACGGAGTCACGCCCGAAGGGCGCCGTGCTGTCCCACGCCGCGCTGATCGCGCAGTACGCGAGCTGCGTCATCGACGGCGGCATGACCCGCGACGACGTCGAACTGCACGCGATGCCGCTGTTCCACTGCGCCCAGCAGCACTGCTTCCTGGTGCCGGACATCCAGCTCGGCGCCTCCAGCCACATCCTCCCCGGAGCCGACCCCGCCGCCGTGCTGGAGGCGATCGAGCGCCACGGGGTGACCAAGTTCTTCGCGCCGCCCACGGTGTGGATCTCGCTGCTGCGCCACCCGGACTTCGACCGGCGCGACCTGTCCTCGCTGCGCAAGGGCTACTACGGCGCGGCGATCATGCCCGTCGAGGTGCTGCGGGAGATCGGCGAGCGGCTGCCGGACGTGCGCCTGTGGAACTTCTACGGCCAGACCGAGATGGCGCCGGTCGCGGTGATGCTCCAGCCGGAGGACCAGATCCGCAAGGCGGGCTCGGCCGGCCAGGCCGCCCTGAACGTCGAGACCCGGGTCGTGGACGCCGACGGGAACGACGTCCCTCCCGGGGAGATCGGGGAGATCGTGCACCGCAGCCCGCACGCGATCCTCGGCTACCTGGACGACCCCGAGAAGACCGCCGAGGCGTTCCGGGGCGGCTGGTTCCACTCGGGCGACCTGGGGGTGATGGACGAGGAGGGCTACCTCACGGTCGTCGACCGGATCAAGGACATGATCAAGACCGGCGGGGAGAACGTCGCCAGCCGCGAGGTCGAGGAGGTCGTCTACGAGCACCCGGCGGTCGCGGAGGTGGCCGTCGTCGGGGTCCGCCACCCGAGCTGGATCGAGGCCGTCGTCGCGATCGTGGTCACCAAGCCGGGCGTGACCGTCACCGAGGAGGAACTGCGGGCCCACGTCCGGGCCCGGCTCGCCGCGTTCAAGGTGCCCAAGGCCGTCGCGTTCGTCGACGCGCTGCCGAAGAACCCGAGCGGCAAGATCCTCAAGCGCGAGCTGCGGGACCGCCACGCCGCCCTCGCCGACCGCATCCCCGGCACCCGCTGAGCCGACCGCGGCCCATGGCCGGGGACTGGTGATCGGCAGGCTACGAACCGTCCCCGGCCCCAGGCGCACGCCTCCTGTCGAGGTACATCTCGAGGAGCATCAGCAGCATGACGACCAGGGTGAGCGAGATCCCGATGGCGAACAGGACATTCGTCCACTTGTGCTCCCCCGGCGGCTCCAGCGGGATCGACGCAGCCGCCATCAGGAAAGCGGAACCTTGAACGATCGCCGTCAGCCGGCGAATTCTACGGACGACTGAAATGCTCGACCTTCCAGGCGCTCTCTGCATCGCTGGTCCCTGACGGCCTGCTTGAGACATTCGCATCAGCCCGCCCACCAGAGCGGTGCAGTCAGGACCAGGACCACGAGGGCCGTGCCTGACAATTCTCGCGGGAAACGGGGCCCGGAACGGCCCCGCGGGTCGCCGGATTCGGTTTCCACCACCTTCTCCTCAGCAAAGACGCAGGTTCGCGGCGTGGACGTCATGGACGACGATCACGGCCGACGCGGCGACCGCGAGGGTCAGGCTCAGCAGGAGCGCCCTTCCCCAGTGGCACCACTTGAGGAATGCGAATCTCCGCGAGGCGACGTCCAGTAGCACGACGGAAAGGACGGAGACGAACGCGATGGCCCCGAACACCGGGACCCTCTCCATCAGCAACAGGAATCCCGCGAACTTCTCCGGGGCATCGAGGCCACCCGCGCAGTTCCGCTGTATTCCTCCGACGAGATACGCGTCCAGAACGGGCCCGCCGATGCCGCATCCCAGGGCGATCAGCGCCACACTTCCACATCCGCGGAGCGGTGACTCCTCTCCGGCGTCACCGTCACGGGTGTCGGAAACTCTTCGCGATCACCGCCCGATCAGCTCGATGAAACATGGGCGCCTGATCTTACGGCACGAGCCGTCGATCGGATAGATCACCCAAAAGACCGTCCTACGCCGATTGATGCGAATATCCCGGCGTCGAGCGTGCCATTTCCTTGACGTCCTCCCAGAGGCCGGCCGTACGGTCAGGAGGGATAGCCATAGCGGCCGTGGAGGCGGACGAAGCGGGCCAGCGTGAGGACCTGACGGGGTTCGAGGCCGATGACGGTGCGCTCGAACAGCACGACCTCCTCCCGGCCGCCGGTGCCGATGGGCTGCACCAGACGGCCGCCGAGCCGCAACTGCTCCACCAGCGGCGCGGGAACAGTGGGAAAGGCGGCCGAGACGATGACGGCGTCGTAAGGGGCGTGCTCGGGCACCCCCTGGCCACCGTCCCCCACGAGCACCTCCGCGTTGCGGATGCCCTGCCGGGCGAGGTTGCGGCGCGCCCCGCGTACGAGGTCGGGCCACAACTCGACGCTGACCACGTCGGCGGCCATGCGGGCGAGCAGCGCGGTCTGGTAGCCGAGGCCGCTGCCGACCTCCAGCACGTGCTCCCGGCCGGTGAGGCCCAGCCCCTCGATCATCGTCGCCGACAGCGACGGCTGGGTGGTCACCTGCCCGTGCGCGATGGGGATCGGCACGTCCTCGTACGCGTGGGCGATGTGCTCGCCGGGGACGAACCCGGCTCTCGGGGTCGAGCGCACGGCCTGGAGCAGGCGCTCGTCATGGACGCCCACCGCCCGGACGGCCCGGACGAGGTCTTCGGGACAGGCGGCTGCGGTCACGTCCATCACGCTCACGATCGACGGCGAGCGGCGCCGTCCCCGTCGGCGGCCCGCTCACCCCGGGTGATGCCCTCTCAGCCGCGCCGGAATCCGCAGGCGCCCGCGCCGAACATGCTCTCCACGCCAGCGGCACCGCTGCCGGGGTGGGCCGCCGTCTGCGCGGCTCGCGGGCGGCCGGGTCAGTCGGCGGCGAAGGTCACCTCCGCGGTGCCGACGGTCCCCGCGCGGCGGCCGGGGGCGCTCTGCCACTGCCAGTAGAGGTTCGTGTGCGCGATCACCTGCTCCGGCGCCGGCGCACCATAGGTGGTGAGGTCCTCGGTGGTGTGCGCGTCGCCGACGAGCGTCACGTCGTAGCCGCGGACGAAGGCCCCGTGGAGGGTCGAACGGATGCACGCGTCGGTCTGGGCTCCCGTGACGACGAGCCGGCCCACCCCGCGCTCGGCGAGCAGCGCCTCCAGGTCGGTGTCCTCGAACGAGTCGCCGTACCTCTTGTGGACGAGCGGCTCGGCATCGCGGCGGACCAGCTCCGGCACGTACTGCCAGTTCTCGCTGTCCCGCTGGAGATCCTCGTCGTTGGAGTGCTGCACCCAGATCACCGGCACGTCCTCCGCGCGCGCCTTGCCGACCAGCGTGTCGATGTTCGCGATCACGGCGTCGCGGTTGGGGGCGCCCGCCACCACCCCGTTCTGCACGTCGATGACCAGCAGCGCAGTGTTCGGGCGATCGGCAAGGGTCGTCATGGGGTTCCCGTTCTCGTCGCGGATCCTGTGCCGCTCAACCCTAGAACCGTCCACCGACAGTCTCGGCCCGCGTACGAAGCACCCCAAATTGGAGTGCTAGATACCGATTTGCTAGCGTCAGGGGTGTGCGGTTGACGAAGTTCACGGATCTGGCCCTACGCGTCACCATGCGCCTGGCGGTCCTGGAACCGGGGGCGTCGCTCACCACCCGCCAGGTGGCCGAGGCGATGATGATCCCCTACAACCACACCGCCAAGGCCATCGCCCGCCTGCAGCACCTCGGCGTCGTGGAGGCCCGCCGGGGACGCGGGGGCGGCCTGGAGCTGACCGAGTTCGGCCGTACGGCCTCGATCGGCTGGCTGGTCCGCGAACTGGAGGGAGAGGAGGAGGTCGTCACCTGCGAGGGGGAGATCCCCTGCCCGCTGCGGGCCGTCTGCAGCCTGCGCGGCGCGCTGCGCGCGGCACAGCAGGCCTTCTACGCCTCCCTGGATCCGATCACGGTGGATCAGCTGGCCTCCTCGTCGTCGAGGCCGGTGCTGCTCAGCCTCTCCTGACCTGCGCAAATGGGAAGAACCCATAGGTTCATGGCGTTTAATTTGCGTCTGAGATACCAATTTGGAGGATGTCATGCTCTCCCCGGAGTCGGCCGCGACCGTCCGCGCCACCCTGCCCGTGATCGCGGGCGCGATCCAGGACATCACCGCCCGCTTCTACGACACGATGTTCGCCGACAACCCGGAGCTGCTGCGTGACCTGTTCAACCGCGGCAACCAGGCCAACGGCGAGCAGCGCGTCGCGCTGGCGGGCTCGATCGCCGCGTTCGCGACCGCGCTGGTGGAGCGCCCCGGAGAGCTTCCCGGCACGATGCTGTCCAGGATCGCCAACAAGCACGCCTCCCTCGGCGTCACCGAGGAGCAGTACGCCGTGGTGCACAAGTACCTGTTCGGCGCCATCGGCGACGTGCTGGGCGACGCCGTCACGCCCGAGGTCGCCCAGGCGTGGGACGAGGTCTACTGGCTCATGGCCGAGACGCTGATCGGACTGGAGCGCGACCTCTACCGCGAGGCGGGCCGGGGCTGGACGCGGGCCACCGTGATCGAGCGGCGCGACGAGACGGCGGACGTGGTCTCCTTCCTCCTGCGCCCGGACGTCCCGATGTCCTTCCTGCCGGGCCAGTACGTCAGCGTCCAGGTCACGCTGCCCGACGGGGCGCGGCAGATCCGGCAGTACAGCCTGTCGAACGCCCCGGAGCGCGGCGACTGGCGGATCACGGTCAAGCGGGTGCGCGACGAGGGGGCGCCCGAGGGCGAGGTCTCCGCCTGGCTGCACGAACACGTCCGGGCCGGGGACGTGCTCGCGGTCTCCGCGCCCTTCGGCGACCTGACCCTGCCCGAGGGCGACGGCCCGCTGCTGCTCGCCTCGGCCGGGATCGGGGTCACCCCCATCCTGTCGATGCTCGACCACCTCGCCGCCACCGGATCGGACCGGCGGGTGGTGGTCGTGCACGCCGACCGCTCCCCGGACGCCCACGTCCACCGCGAGGAGCTCGCGGACCTGGTCGCGGCCCTGCCCGGCGCCACCCTGCACCGGTGGTACGAGGACCTGCCCCCGGCGCAGGTGGGTGACGCAGACCATGCCGCCGACCATGTCGCCGCCGTGGGCCGGGCCGACCTGTCGGCGATCGACCTGCCCGGGGAGGTCGTGGCCTGCCTGTGCGGGCCGCTGCCGTTCATGCGGGCCGTACGCGCGCAGCTGGTCGAGCTGGGCGTGCCCGCCTCCGGCATCCACTACGAGGTGTTCGGCCCCGACCTGTGGATCGCGGCCGCCTGATCCGGTGACCGGCCCGCCGCCCGCTCGCGGCGGGCCCTCTCATCGGGCCCTCTCTTTGGGGTCCGGTCAGCGCAGCAGGCCGACGCCGGCGTAGCCGTCCACGCCGGGGATCCTCGGCAGCTTCGGCTCGTCGGGCTCGGGCCGCCACTCCTCGGTCACGACCAGACCCGGCTCCACCAGGTCGAACCCGTCGAAGAACCGTAGCAGTTCGGCGTGGGTCCGCGGGGTGACCGCCCCGGCGGAGGTGTTCTTGTACAGCTCGCGTCCCTCGCGGATCTTCTCCTCGTCGAGGTCGCCGTACGACAGGTGGCTGACGGCCATCGCGCTGCCGGGGGCGAGCCGGTCGCGCAGCGTGGCGACGACGCGCTCGGCGTCCTCGGTGCCGGGGATGAAGTGCAGCACGGCCACCATGAGCAGGCCCACCGGCTTGCCGAAGTCGATGTGCTCGTTGATCCGGGGGTCGCCGAGGATGGCCTCGGGCTCGCGCAGATCGCCGTCCACGACGATCGTCCGGCTGTTGTCGGCCAGCAGGGCCCGGCCGTGGGCGAGCACGATCGGGTCGTTGTCGACGTAGACCACCCGCGAGTCGGGGGCTTCGCGGAGCGCGACCTGGTGGACGTTCTCCTGGGTAGGCAGCCCGGCGCCGATGTCGAGGAACTGGCGGATGCCCTCCCGGGCCATGAGGGTCACGGCCCTGCGGATGAAGCGCCTGTTGGTCTGCACGCCCTCGCGCGCGTTCGGGGTCAGCTCGATGAGCTTCTCGGCCGCCGCCCGGTCGACGGCGAAGTTGTCCTTACCGCCGAGGAGGTAGTCGTAGATCCGGGCGACGCTGGGGACGGTCACGTCGATTCCCGGCGGACCCTGCTCCTTGTTCATTAGCCCTGCCCTGATGCGCTCGTACGTTGATCACAACGTAGCTGATGAATCAGGATTCGGTGCATCAAAGAGGGAATTGACCGGCACGCGCAACGGCACGGCCGGTCAACCCCCGCAGCGGGCTCTCAGTCCCCCGCAGTGCGCTCACCCCCGGGCCTGCCGGCGACCAGGATGTCGACCGGGCCCGTGGTGACCGGGCTCGTGACGACCGGGCCCATGACGACGGGGTCGGCGATGAAGTCGCGCATCCAGTGGAAGCTGGCCTTCGGCGTGCGCACCTGGGTGTCGTAGTCCACGTGCACCAGGCCGAACCTGGCGGAGTAGCCCCGGGCCCACTCGAAGTTGTCCAGCAGCGACCAGCAGAAGTAGCCCCGCACGTCCGCGCCCGCCGTCATCGCGTCGCGGGTCGCGGCCAGGTGGTCGCGCAGGTAGTCGACGCGCCCGCCGTCCTCGAGCGCGCCGTCGTCGCCGTACCCGTTCTCCGTGATGTAGACGGGCGGCAGGTCCGGATAGCGGGAGGTCAGCCCGACGAGGGTCTCGTACAGCCCCTCGGGCTCCACCACCCAGCCCAGCCCGCTGGTGCGCGCGTCCTCCGGCGTGACGGTGCGCACGCCCAGGTCGAACGCCGAGCGCCGGGCGGGGTCGGCCTCCTCGTACGGCGCGGCCTCCACGTGCAGGCGGTAGTAGTAGTTCACCCCGAGGAAGTCCACCGGCGCACCGATGATCTCCAGGTCGCCGTCCCGGCGGAAGGAGAAGTCGGTGATCCGGCCGAACGTCTCGGCCATGTCGGCGGCGTAGGCCCCGCCGAAGAGCGGTTCGGTGAACTGCCGGTTGACCAGCAGGTCCATCCGCCGCGCGGCTTGGACGTCCCGCGGCGCGGAGGTCACCGGCACTGTCGGCGACATGTTGAGCGTCACCCCGACCTGCTGACCGGGCCTGGCCGCCTCCCGCAGGCGCGCGACGGCCAGGCCGTGGCCGAGCAGCAGATGGTGGGCCGCGGCCAGCGCGCCGTGCCCCTCCTTGGCGCCCGGCGCGTGCCGGCCCTCGCCGTAGCCGACGATCGCCGAGCAGTACGGCTCGTTGAGCGTGATCCAGTTCGAGACCGACTCACCGAGGGCGTCGTACATCACCTCGGCGTAGTCGGCGAAACGCTCGGCGGTGTCGCGGACCCGCCAGCCCCCGCGGTCCTCCAGCGCCTGGGGCAGGTCCCAGTGGTAGAGGGTCACGTACGGCTCGATCCCGCCCTCACGCAGGGCGTCCACGAGCCGCCGGTAGAAGTCGAGCCCGCGCCGGTTCACCGGTCCGCGGCCGTCGGGCAGCACGCGCGGCCAGGCCACGGAGAATCGGTAGGCCCCCGCCCCCAGGTCTTTCATGAGATCGACATCCTCTTGCCAGCGGTGATAGTGGTCGCAGGCGAACTCACCCGACTCGCCCCGTGCCACCGCGCCGGGCACCCGGCAGAAGGTGTCCCATATCGAGGGGCCCCGGCCGTCGGTGTCGACGGCCCCCTCGATCTGGTACGCCGCGGTGGCCGTGCCCCACACGAAGCCGGCGGGAAAGGTCCGCGGCATGGCGAGGCGTTCGTCGGTCGCCGTCATTCCCTGTTCGCTCCAGGTTCCGTGCCCGCTCGGGTGAACAGCCCGGACACGGCTGCCGGCCGTGCGGGCGATGGGACCGTTCCCCCGAAGGCCGCGGGACCCGCCGAGCCGTACGGCGGGCACACACGCGGGCAGACGGAGTTCCGCAGCGAACACCTGAACTCCCTCGCAGGAGAAAAGGGAAGCGGCTGCGAGACACGACGGCGACCGAGCCCGTGGCAACGAGAAAGCTCCGGCCGATGCCCGCCATCACACATAAGAAGAGGGGAAGTTGTCAAGTCACGAAAACGTGACGGAAGGAAATTCCGATTACTGGTTGACGGGCTTCCCGGCGGTTGCGTATTTTTTCTGTAACCGGTTGCATGAAACCGGTTACAGCGAGATGCGATAGCGTTTGGTCCGTGGCAACGATCAGAGAGCTGGCGCGCCTGTGCGGCGTGTCTCCCGCGACCGTCTCCCGCGTGTTCAACAACCCCGAGGTGGTGAACGCGAAGACCAGGGAGCAGGTCCTGCGGACGGCCCGCCAAATCGGCTACCTCCCCAACGAGTCCGCCCGCACGCTGGCCACCAAGAAGTCCTTCATGGTCGGCCTGGTGTGGGACACCGACCACCGCCGCCCCGGCTGGCGGCACCCGTTCTTCCAGGAAATCCTCATCGGTCTGAAGACCGCGCTCAGCGGACGCGGATATCACCTTCTCATGCTCGCCACCAGCGGCGACACGAGCGGGGAGAGGACCGAGGACGCCTACGTACGCGCCGTGCGCAGGCACAACCTGGACGGCGTGGTGATGATCGACAGCGGCACCTGGGATCCCTCACTGCGGCGGCTGTCCGAATCGGGCGTCCCCTGTGTCAGCCTCGACCGTCCTGTGCAGGGCCCCCGCGCCACGTACGTGACCTCGGACAACGCCGGCGGCGCCCGCCTGGCCGTACGGCACCTGCACGAGCGGGGACGGCGGGCCATCGCCACGATCACCGGCCCGGCGCACACGCGGCCCGGCGCCGAGCGCCTGCAGGGCTACCAGGACGAACTGTCCCGGCTGGGGCTGCCACACCGGCCCGGATTCGTGATCGAAGGCGACTTCTACCTGTCGGGCGGCCACGCCGCGATGCGCCGCCTGCTGGAGGCGGACGAGCGGCCCGACGCCGTGTTCGTCGCGGGCGACGAGATGGCCGTCGGCGCGCTGCGCGCGATCGGCGAGGCCGGCCTGAAGGTGCCCGAGGACATCGCCCTGGTCGGGTTCGACGACATCGAGGTGGCCGCGCTCGTGCCGCCGGGCCTGACGACCGTCGCCCAGGACAAGGCAGGGTTCGGCACCGCCGCCGCGGAGGCGGTGGTCTCCATGATCAACGGTGCGGACGCCCCGCCGCCCCGGATCCTGCCGACGACACTCGTCGTACGCGGCTCCAGCACGCCCCCGCTCTGACCTCCCTGCCCGCCCGGGGCCGGACATGCATGCGGGCGCCCCTGCCCCGGACGGGCACCCGGACCTCCGCACTCGGCACTCCCCGCTCCTAACCGCGCCCGACACGGAAGGAGCGGGGCCACCATGTGCACCCGCTCGAGGTTTCGCCCTCTCCGGGCGTTCCGGATTGTGGTGCTCCCGGAGGCGCTTATCGTGATGAGGCGCCCATCACCCTTGATCCCCCGGGGGATTCCCGTGTCCGAGCAGTCCTGGCCTGTCCGCATCCGTGCCGAGTTCGCGCAGCGCGTGCTGGACCTGCGGCACCAGCATCCCGGGATCCTCGCCTCTCTTGACCAGCACATGGCCGCCGTCAAGCACGCCATCGCGGAGCTGGGCGAGCGGGTCGGGCCGGCCTCCCTGCTCGCCTATCTGATCGGTTACTGGGACGGCGCGCGGGAGAAGGGCTGGCGGGCGCCGGGGCCGGACCAGCCTCTCGACTTCGCCGCCCTGCGCATGACCGCGGTCTGCCTGATGCTCGACGCCACGGCCGAACCCGCCTGACCCCGCGCCGCGCCCCCTTCCGCCGCGATGGGCGCCCGGCCGTACGACAGGCAGCCCAGAGCGGCGGTGACGATGTCATCGACAGCCCTGGCGATGAGCCATGCCGTCACTCTGGCGAGCAGGGTCAAAGGACGCTTCCGTATGGTGTACGGTACGACGTACGACAGAGAGGGGCGTATTCGTGTACGAGCCGAGCGACGAGGAATTGAAGAGCGTCGAGGACTGGTTCGCCCAGTACGACGCGCTCGCCGAGCAGGGGGCGATCGAGCGGCTGGCCGACCTGGCGGTCTTCCCGATGAACCTGGCCACCGACGTGCCGGGCGGCTTCGCGGCCGTCCGGCAGTGGACGCGCGAGGAGTACGTCGAGGCGATGCGGGAGGCCATGGGCGGCGGAACGGCGGGGCTCGATCTGGAGTCGTCGAGGACGCCGCACTTCCTCAGCCCCAACCTCGTCTTCGTGGAGACCACGGCGACGATGACGGTCGAGGGCCGGCGGGAGAGCATGCACTACGGCGACCTGCTGGTGCGCACCGAGGACGGGTGGGCTTTCCAGACGATGGCACAGGGCGGCTGGGGCCACGGCTGGCCGCCCGCCAGGCGCGGCTGAAGCCGGACTCCGCCCCGGCATGACCGTTGACGTTTGCCCGGGCGGTGGTCGGCCGCTTCCCGTGCACCACCGACCGGGCCGGCCCGTACGTCGTCGCCCGGCCGGGGTGCCCGTCCCCGACGTGCAGGCGCCGTCGTATCCGCTCGCGCGCCGAACACCCGCCGCACCGTCCCGAGGGGGGCGATGCGGTGCACTCCGGAGAGTTGTATAAGCTTCCTATGTAAATTCGTTCCCGTCCGGAGGAACACCTGTGTCCGTCACCCCGAGCACCGATCCCCCCGAGGAGTCGCACGCGGTCGCGGCCGTCCTGGACGACCTCGCGGTGCTCGCCGTACGGCGGCTGTCCGCGCAGGGCGACCTCAGCCTCACGGCCGCGGCGACCCTGTCGTACCTGGACCGCAACGGCCCGGAGCGACTGAGCGTCCTGGCCGCGCGGCAGGCCGTCACCCAGCCGTCGATGACCCAGCTCGTGCAGCGCCTGGAGCGCGAAGGCCTGGTATGCCGGGCGGTCGACGACCTCGACGGCCGCGCGGTGCGGGTCACCGTCACCGACGCCGGCCGTGCGCTGCTGGCCGAGCGGCGCCGCCTGCGCAGAGAGCGGCTCACCGAGATGCTCGGCACGCTGTCCCCCGGCGAGCTGCGTGAGCTGACGCGGGTCGCCGGCGAGTTCCTCCCCCTGCTCCGGCGCCTGCTCCAGGGCACGGCGGACGAGTAGGGGTCCGGACGCTCCCCCTCGCTACTCCCAGGAGGTCCGGTGAGCTCTGCTCATGCCCCCGTCTCCAACCCGTTCAAGCAGCCGAAGGCGGTCTGGGCCGTCGCCTTCGCCTGCGTGATCTCGTTCATGGGGATCGGACTGGTGGACCCGATCCTGCCCGCCCTCAGCACGAAGCTGCACGCCACCCCCAGCCAGGTGTCGCTGCTGTTCACGAGCTACCTGGTCGTCACCGCCGTGGCGATGCTGATCACCGGGTGGGTCTCCAGCCGGATCGGCGCCAAGCGCACCCTCATCGCGGGCCTCGCCCTGATCGTGGTGTTCGCCGCCCTCGCCGGGATGTCCGGCAGCATCGGCGGCATCGTCGGCTTCCGCGCCGGCTGGGGCCTCGGCAACGCCCTGTTCATCGCCACCTCGCTCGCCGTCATCGTCGCGTCGAGCAGCGGCGGCTTCGCCGGAGCGATCATCCTGTACGAGACCGCGCTCGGCGTCGGCATCGCGGTCGGGCCCCTGCTCGGCGGCACGCTGGGCGGCATCAGCTGGCGCGGCCCGTTCTTCGGCGTCGCGGTCCTGATGGCGATCGCGCTGATCGCCACCGTCACCCTGGTGCGGCCCACGCCCACACCCGCGAAGAAGACCGGCGTGGCCGACCCGATCAGGGCTCTGCGCCACCGCGGCCTGCTCATCCTGGGCCTGACCGCGCTCTGCTACAACTGGGGCTTCTTCACCGTGCTGGGCTACGCGCCGTACCCGATGGAGCTCGACGAGCACCAGCTCGGCCTCGTCTTCACCGGCTGGGGCATCCTCGTCGCGATCTTCTCGGTCTTCGGCGCCCCGCGGCTGCAGGCCCGCTTCGGCATCGCCCGCACGTTGTACGCCAACCTCGTGCTGTTCAGCCTCGACATCCTGGTGATCGCGCTGTTCACCGACAACCGGGTCGTCGTGATCTGCGGCGTGATCGTGGCCGGGATCTTCATCGGCGTCAACAACACGGTCACCACCCAGGCGGTCATGACCGTCTCGCCCGTGGAGCGGCCGATCGCCTCCGCGTCGTACGGCTTCATCCGCTTCATCGGCGGCGGCCTCGCACCCTTCGTCGCGGGCAAGCTCGCCGAGCACTTCGACAACCACCACGCGCCGTTCTACATGGGCGCCGCCGCCGTGCTCCTCGGCGCGGTGATCCTCACCGCCGCGCACCGGCAGCTCGGCGGGGCCGAGCGCGCCCAGGCGGCCGAGATGGCCGCCGCCGGCGCGGCCGCGGCGCGGCGGGAGGAACTGGAGGAGGAGGCCCTGGCCGAGGACCTCGGCTCCGCCACCTGATCCCCGCGCCGGCTCGGCCGGTGCGGATCTCCCGATGTTTTGCCTCCGGCGTGGGAATGGTTCGGCCCGCCCGGTTGTGGATACTGATATCTGGGCTGGTCGTGGTCTTCAGCAGTGAGGGGATGCGGCCGCCTGCGACAACGGGAGTACCGAATGGGTCCCGAAGTTCCCTCCGCCCTTCCGGCCGGGCAAGAGGCGAACCACGGTGGAGCCGCAGACGAGTGGACCGGGATGACGAGGGTCATCGCGTGCGGCGAGATCGACATGAGCACAGCCGGTCAGCTGCACGAGGGGGTTCTCGGAGTCCTGCGGCGGCAGCGGCCGAGCCGCATCGAGGTCGACCTCGCGGGAGTCACCTTTCTCGACGCGGCGGGCATCGGCGCGCTGGTGATGAGCCGGGCCGCCGCGGCCCGGGTGGGATGCCGCCTCACGGTGGTCAACCCGCGGCCCATGGGCTATCGGCTCCTGCAGGTCGTCGGCCTTCTGGAGGCCTTCGGCCTGGCCACGCTCCCGCCCCCCTCGTGAGGTCCGCCGCGGATGCTCCGCTCGTCGCCCCTTGAGGGGGCGGCGGCCCACGCGCGTCAGTGGTCTCCACGCGTGCGCAGCTCCCCGGTGTCCACCAGATACCTGGCGACCTCGACCAGCTTGGTGTTGGTCTGCTGGCTGGTGCGCACGAGCAGCGAGAACGCCTGGTCCGCGGTCACCTTGTGGCGTTCCATGAGAACGCCCTTCGCCTGGCCGATGAGGTCGCGCACGGCGATCGCGCGTTTCAGTTGCTCCTGCTGCCGCGCTCCCGACATCGCCACAGCCGCGTGAGTCGCGAACAGCAGGCCGATGTGCTCCGATTCGTCGTCGAAGGCGTTCTTCTCACGTGAGTACAGGTTCAGGGCGCCCAGGTCGTCCTTCTGGACGTACAGCTGGAAGGAGAGCATGCTCTTCACGCCGAGATCGAGGGCGCGCCGGGTGAACTCCGGCCATCTGTCCTCCTGGGTCATGTCCGACAGCCGCACGGTCCTGTGCTCGTAGGCGGCGTCGAGGCACGGTCCCTCGCCGGTTTCGTACTGTGCCTTGTCCACCTGCCGCACCAGGTCGCCGGTCCCGGCCGGGGTCTCGACCTCGCGACGGCGGATGACGGCCGTCAGCCCCGCGTACTGCGCGCCCGGGACCGTGTCGACGGCCGCGCCGACGATGGCGTCCAGCGTCTCCTGCGCCGTGTCCTCGTCCTGCAGGGTCCGCGCGAGATCGCTCATCCTCACCGCGAGCTCGTCGTCTGAGACGCGCCCCGTGAAGGCCGTCGACGGCCGGCCTCGTCCGTCCCCTCCACTCGCGTCCTTGCCGGCCACACGTGTCACCGCCTCTCGGCTTCGAAGCGGCTCCGGGCGAATGCTTCACACCGTCCGGAGCCTTGGCTGGGTGAGGCGTCGCGACGCTCACCTGACCCGTCCGGGCCATGCCCGCTCCATGACGCCGTCATACTGAGCGCAGACCGCCGGGGCAGCGGAATTTCCGAGCAACCCCGGGATCGACCACGCGAGGGCCGGGTCAGATCCGCGTGAGCAGATCCGGGGTGAGCGCGGCGACGCCTGCGCAGCCGGACAGGGCCAGGGTGAGATCGGTCTCCGCCAGCACGCAACGGATCACGTGCTCCACCCCCGCCTGGCCGTCCAGGCCCAGCCCGTACGCGTACGGACGGCCGAGCAGCACGGTCCTGGCGCCGAGCGCGAGCGCCTTGACGACGTCGTCCCCGGTGCGGATGCCGCCGTCGAACAGCACGGTGAGCCGGTCGGCCACGGCGTCGGCGACGGCCGGCAGGGCGTCGGCCGCCCCGATCGAGCCGTTGACCTGGCGTCCGCCGTGGTTGGAGACGACCACCCCGTCCATCCCCGCGTCGGCGGCCAGGCGGGCGTCGTCGGGGTGCAGGACGCCCTTCAGCACGATCGGTCCGTCCCAGTGCTCGCGCAGCAGCGCGAGGTCCGGCCACGTCTTGCCCGGGTCGCCGAACATCCCCACGAAGTGCAGGACGGCGGCGTTCGGGTCCTCGTGCACGGGCC
Organism: Microbispora sp. NPDC046933; assembly: GCF_040644635.1. Classification (NCBI taxonomy): domain Bacteria; kingdom Bacillati; phylum Actinomycetota; class Actinomycetes; order Streptosporangiales; family Streptosporangiaceae; genus Microbispora; species Microbispora sp. NPDC046933. The sequence continues at coordinate 66,622 of NZ_JBEYWW010000018.1, forward strand.
GGGCGAGCCCGGCATGGAACGCCGGGTCGGTGAAGTAGTTGGCGGTGCCGACGCCACGCAGGAACGGCAGGTACGCCTGGTCGAGGTCGCGGGGCCGCCAGGCCAGCAGCGGGGTGTCGAGGGTGACGACCAGCACGGTGAACCCCGCCGCCTTGGCCCGGGCGAGGAAGCTCAGGGTGACCTCGCGGTCCTTGCCCCAGTAGAGCTGGAACCACCGCTCGCCGTCCCCCATGGCCGCCGCGACGTCCTCCATCGGCGTGCTGGAGGCCGACGACAGGACGAAGGGCACGCCCACGGCGGCCGCCGCACGGGCGGCGGCCCGCTCGGCCTCGGGATGCATGATCGACAGCACGCCGATCGGCGCCAGCGCCAGCGGCGCGGGCAGTCTCCTGCCGAGCACGGTCACGGACAGGTCGCGTTCGCGCACGTCGCGGAGCATCCGCGGCACGATGCGCCAGTGGTCGAGCGCCTCGCGGTTGGCACGCTCGGTGCGCCCGCTGCCCGCGCTTCCGGCGACGTAGCCGAACGGGCCGGGGCCGAGCCGCCGCTCAACCATCTCCTCCAGCCGGTTCAGGTCGGTCGGCAGCCGGGGCACGGCTCCCGTCATGCCGTTGAGGTAGATCTCGTACTGGAAGTCCGCCCAGCTCATCGCGCTCGTCCTCGTTCCGCTTCCACCCGGCCGTCGCCCCTGCGGCTTCTGGCGAACACATTATCGGGAACCGATCACCGGACCCCGCCCGCCAGGCGGGGGTTTGCGGCGCGGGACGTGAGGCGTTCCCAGTTGCGGTGGGCGATGTCGGCCTTCTGCTCGTCGGTGAAGGGGGCGTTCTCCAGAAAGGAACGGGCGACGCCGGCGCTGGTGTCCACGAAGGGGAAGCCGCCGGGGCGGAACCCGTAGGTGAAGGGGTAGTCGGTGGAGTACAGCATCCGTTCCGTCCCCACGACTTCGGCTGTCCAGCGGAGGTAGCGGGGACTGACGGTGCCGCTGCCGGCGACCCAGAAGTTGTGCGTGAAGTAGTCGGCGAGAGGGCGAGCCAGGCCACCGGCGTCGGCGAAGAATCCGGTGTGGTCGAGATAGAAGAGCACGACCTCTCCCCAGTGGCCGGCGATCACCTGGAGATCGGGATACCGGTCGAAGACGCCGGAAAAGATCATCCGTAGGTACTGCACGCCCAGGTCGTAGTACCAGCCGATCGCAGGCCCCGCCAGCGCGGTCCCGATGGGACCGATGTTCGAGTAGTAGGCGTCCATCACCGCCTGCACAGGCATCTGCGGGTGGAAGTGGAGGGGAACCCGCAACCGCTCCGCGGCGGCGTACAGCTCGTCGTACTCGGGGTCGTCGGCGAGCTTGGACCCGGTGCGCCCGTAGAGCATGGCGCCCGGGAAGCCCAGCTCGGTGACCGCCCGCTCCAGCTCCGCGGCCGCGGCCGACGGCGACTGGGTCGGGATCGCCGCGAACGCCTGGAACCGGTCGGGGTTGGCGGCCACGATCTCCGCGAGCTGGTCGTTGGTGTCGCGGGCCACGGCGACCGCGTCCGCGTCCGCGTCAGGCAGGTTCTGCGCGCCCGGTGACGAGATCGACAGCACTGCCACGTCGATTCCCTGGTCGTCCATGTGCGCAAGCCTCGTCTCCGTGGTGTCGCGCAGTCGCCGGGCGACGGGACTGTCGCCGAACCCCAGGTTCGGCAGCTCCGGCACCCCGGACCGTGACCACGCCTCCATGATCGCGGGCAGAACGACGTGCTCTTCCACTGCGATGATCCGCAGTCGGTCGGACATGCGATGCTCCTCAGCACTCTGCTTCCAGCGGAAACAGCAATAGCTTATCAGCGTTAATAACGCCGGAACCACCTACGCGTTATCGGCGATAAAACGTCAACACGTCCACTGAGCGGGAGCAGCACTGCGCCGGCGCCGCGGCCATCGGCCGGGCACAGGTCCGGCGGCGGGTCATCGAGGCCGCCGTCAGCAGGCGCCGGGGACGCCGGTCAGCGGGGGCCGGGGGCGCGGCGGAAGAGGAAGGGCTGGCTCTCGCGCCCCGGCACGACGAACCAGCACTCCCCGGTGCCCTCGCTCGCCAGCAGCGAGAAGAACGCGTCGACGACCGTCTCGACATCGAGGATCGGGAACTTCAGCTCGTCCAGCAGCGACTTGGCCTCGGCGTCGAGGATCGCCGTGTCCGCGAACGACGGGCACAGCCCCTGCACCCGGATGCCGAGGGGCTCCAGTTGCGGGCCGAGCGAGCGGACGAGCCCGACGACCGCGTGCTTGTTGGCCGCGTAGACGGGATCGGAGGGGATGCCCACGATCCCCGCCATGCTCGCGGTCGCCACGATCACGCCTCCGGCCCGCATCGCCGGCAGCGCGGCGTGCACGCCGAAGACGACGCCGTCGAGGTTGACCCCCATCGCGCGCCGGTAGCGGGCGAGGTCGAAGTCCTCGCCGATCCCGCAGCCCGAGGCGATGCCCGCATTGAGGAAGGCGAGGTCGAGCCGCCCGTGCCCCTCGACCGCGAGCGCGACCGCGGCCTGGTTGTCCTCCAGCCGCGACACGTCGGTCCGCACGAACGCGGCGCCGATCTCCTCGGCGGTGCGCGCCCCGGCCTCGGGGTCGACGTCGGCCAGCACGACGTGCGCGCCGTACGCGGCGAGGCGGCGGGCCACACCCGCGCCGATGCCGCCCGCACCCCCGGTGACGAGCGCGACCTTGCCGGAGATGTCGTCGGTGTTCACAGTGGCAGCCCTCCCGTCGCGGCCCTGGTCGAGCCGGTGGCCCGGTACGCCTCGATGGTTCGCTCGGCGATGCGCATCTGATGGATCTCGTCGGCGCCGTCCGCGAACCGCGCCCATCGAGCGTGCTGGAACATGTGCGCCAGCGGGGTGTCCGTCGAGTAGCCGAGCGCGCCGTGGATCTGGATGGCCCGGTCCACGATCCGGTTGAGGCTGCCCGCGACGAAGTGCTTGGCCATCGAGACCTCGGTGCGGAAGTCCTCACCCTTGTCGATCTTCGAGGCGGCGTGCAGGACCATGAGCTTGCACTGGTACAGCTCCATGGCCGAGTCGGCGATCATCCACTGCACGCCCTGTTTGTCGGCGAGCAGCGACCCGTGGCTGAACCTGTCCAGTGCCCGGCCCACCATCATGTCGAGGGCCGTCTCCGCCTGCGATATCCACCGCATGCAGTGCGCCAGCCGGGCCGGGCCGAGGCGGTACTGGCCCAGCCGGTGGCCGTTGCCCCGCCCGCCGAGCACGGCGGAGTCCGGCAGGCGCAGGTCGGTGATGACGATCTCGCTGTGGCCGGTCGAGCCGTGCATGGTCTCGATCTCGCGTACGTCGTTCCAGCCGTCGGCGGGCAGGTCGACGAGGAAGGCGGTGTTGGCGCCCCGCGCGCCCTCCGGCAGGTCGAACTCGGTCTTGGCGATCAGGATCGCGAAGCTCGCCCTGCGGGCGTTGGAGATGAACCACTTGTGCCCGTTGATCACCCACTCGTCGCCGTCCTTCACGGCGCTCGTACGGATGAGCGTGGGATCGGAGCCGGCCACCTCGGGCTCGGTCATCGCGAAGCACGACATCTTCACGCCGTCGAGCAGTGGCCGCAGGTAGCGCTCCTTCTGCTCGCCGGTGCCCCAGTGCAGCAGCGTGTGCATGTTGCCCTCGTCGGGGGCCGCGCAGTTGAGCACCCACGGGCCGAGCCGGGTCTTGGCCGCCTCGGCCTGCACCATGGCCAGCTCGACATGACCGAGGCCCATGCCGCCCCACTCCCTGGGCATGTGCGGCAGCCAGAGCCCCTCTTCCTTGGCCCTGCGGCGCAGGTCGAAGATCGTGCGCAGGTATTCCTCGCGGGTGAGGACCTTCTCCTCGGAGTCCTCGAACGGCTTGACCGCCGGGATCACCGTCTCCTGGACGAACGTCCGCACTCGGGCGCGTATCTCCTCGTGCTCGGGGGCGAGCGTGAAGTCGATGGCCATTACCCTCCCTCGGGCACGATAATGCGGCTGACGCGACAAATAATGCGATCGCCTGAAATACCGTATCCTTTGGCTGTACGAGCGACAAGGGAGGGGCGATGCCGGCGGAGACCACTGTCCGGCGGCTCGTGGACGCCGCCGAGCGCCTGTTCGCCGAGCGCGGCATCGACGCGGTCTCGCTGCGCGAGATCAACGCCGCCGCCGGGCAGCGCAACTCCACGGCGCTGCAGTACCACTTCGGCGACCGCGCCGGGCTGCTGAAGGCGGTGCTCGCCAAGCACCGGCCGGAGATCGAGGCGCGACGCCACCAGCTTCTGGACGAGTACGAGGCACGCGGCCCGCTGCCCTGTGTTTCCTACTCCCCTGCTGTTTCCTACTCCCCTGCCTCCTACTCTCCTGCGGAGGCCCGGCGCGCGCTCGCCGCCGCGCTCGTCCGCCCGGCCGCCGCCAAGCTGGCCGACCCCGACGGCGGCCGTGACTATCTGCGCGTGATGGAGCAGCTGGTCCACCGCGTGCCGCCCAGCCTCCCCGAGGACGGCGGCGGCAGCATCGACCGCTGGCGCGACCTGGTCGCTCCCCTGCTCCCCGAGGCCGCCGTACGGCTGCATCAGCGCTTCATGGCGATCCGCATGACGTACGTGGAACTGGCCCGCAGGGCGAGCGGCCCCCCGGCCCGGGACGACCGCCTGTTCACCAGCCACCTGATCGACGTGGTCTCGGCGGTCCTCGCCAGCGAGGTCTCCGACGAGACCACCCGCCTCCTCGCCGAACGCGACCGTCGCCCCTGATCGGCCGAACCGGTTGACGTCCCGAGCGGGAGTTCCATCTACTTGTCACGGTCGGCGACAAGGGGTCCAGGGGACCCCTTCCCGGGTTACCGGGATAGCCGGCCTCATACATCCGCGCCACCTGCCCCGGCTGCTAGCGTGATCACGCCCATATCCACACATCTGGGGTGATCGATGATCCGACGAACGCCTTTGAAGATCACTCGCTGGGTCGCGGGCGGTATGACCGTCGCCACCGCCACCGCCCTCACTCTGGTGTCCGCCGGGCCGGCGCAGGCCTATCCCAAGGGCTCGTGCGGGCAGTCGTACCGGAAGGTGGCCGGCTATCGGCTGACACAAGGCGCCAAGGACGGCACGTCGTACGGCACCGTCACTCTGTACGAGAGCCCCACCGCGCACGCGAAATGCGCGATCACCCGGGTGGCGCCCGCCTACATCGGCAAGACGAGCTACCTGTACGTCGAGCTCTTCGTGGACAAGAACCGGAACAAGAAGTACGACGGCCCGGACAAGGGGGCCGCCAGCGGCAGCGAGAAGTACAAGTGGTTCGCGGGCCCGGTGCACATCTACGGCGTCGACCATCGATGCGTTCAGTTCGCCGGGGCGGTCAGGATCGGCTCCAAGCCCCTCGTCCGCGGCGGCACCCCGTCGGGCAAGTGGATGTACTGCGGCTAGACGGCCCGGCGTCCGGTCTCCGGCACGCTCTCCCCCGGGGTTTGTCCTGTTGGCGGATGGGGAGGGGAGGACAGCACCGCTGACGGATGGTTGCGGACAGTCCGTTTCCAGCCTTCCAGGCGGTGTGGAAGGAGGGAACGATGACCGAGCCTCAGCAGCCCGAGCTCCGCCGCTCAGGCGGGGGCGGCGCCGACGACGAGAACGTCGACGTCATCCCGGAGTCGGCGAGCGCCGAGAAGTCCGGCGGGCACCCGCATGGCACCGACAAGGGGAACAAGGGCGGCGGCGAGGGCGGCGGCGTTCCGCCGGACCAGCGTCCTCCGTACCCGGCGTGACCCCCCGAGATCGAGTACCGGACGTGATCAGGTGTGAGCGGGATACCGACGATCAAGAGCCTGGACGAGCTGACCGAGCTCGTCGAGCACCGGCCCGGCCTGTACCTGCGGTATTCCAAGGGCCCGGACGCCGACGCCGGCAAGCCGAGCGTCGACTACGAGAGCCGTCTGGAGCTGCCCGGCCTGTCGGTGACCGTGCTCGACGCCGAACGCTGGTGGACCCTCCCGCTGCGTGACTGGCTGGCCCGTCAGATCTGCAAGTACACGCACCTGGCCGAGAAGGACGAGGAGCGGCACGCGTGGGTGCTGACCGGTCGCGTGGTGGCCCGCGGCCCCGACCACGAGCCGCTCATCGACCGGGTCGAGCCGGTCGCGTGGCTCGACGACTCGGTGGTCGAGCAGGCGCGCGAACACTACGAGAAGGTGTTCGACGCCGGCCGCGACTCCACCGGATGAGGTCCGGGCACGCGCGGGGCGGTGGGCGGGCGGGTGGTGAGGACCGTCTGGTGACGGGCGCGGCGAAGGCGGAGCAAGGCGCGGTACGTGCACGCTGCGGATGTACCCCCAAGTCCTGATCGACACTGACACGTCGCCGGTGAGGGCCGTCCGCGGAGATCGTCCGCCCGGTAGCCTTGCAGGGCCGGTGTGCCCGCTCCGTTCGCGGTCGCGGTCACAGGGGACGATGCGTTCCGCAGCGCTTTATATGCTTTCTTTTCCTGTTCAGACGGTGATCGCGAGGGTGGACATGGTCGAGAGGGCAGGCAACGCGAAGCGTGCGCGATCCGCGCGCGCCGCCGGCGGTGACCCCGAACTGGATCTGCGGCAGCTCCTGGCCGGCCTCACCGCCGTACGGGACGGAGACTTCGGCACCCGGCTCCCCGAGGACGGAGACGGCCTGCTGACGGAGATCGCGACGGTCTTCAACGGGATGGTCGACCAGCTCTCCCTGTTCACCTCCGAGGTGACGCGGGTGGCGCGGGAGGTGGGCACCGAGGGCCAGCTCGGCGGCCAGGCCGAGGTGCCGGGGGTCTCGGGCACCTGGAAGGACCTCACCGACTCGGTGAACGCGATGGCGGGCAACCTCACCAGCCAGGTCCGCTCCATCGCCGAGGTCACCACCGCCGTCGCCAAGGGCGACCTCTCCCAGAAGATCACCGTCGACGCCCGCGGC
>NZ_JBEYWW010000018.1:73656-115376 GCF_040644635.1 Microbispora sp. NPDC046933
GCCCGCGGCGAGATCCTCGAACTCAAGAACACCGTCAACACCATGGTCGACCAGCTGTCCTCCTTCGCCGACGAAGTCACCCGCGTCGCCCGCGAAGTGGGCACGGAGGGACGGCTGGGCGGCCAGGCGCAGGTGCCCGGCGTCGCCGGAACCTGGCGCGACCTCACCGACTCCGTCAACTTCATGGCCGGCAACCTCACCAGCCAGGTCCGCTCCATCGCCCAGGTGACCACGGCCGTGGCCCGCGGCGACCTCTCCCAGAAGATCACCGTCGACGCCCGCGGCGAGATCCTCGAACTCAAGAACACCGTCAACACCATGGTCGACCAGCTCTCGTCCTTCGCCGACGAGGTCACCCGCGTCGCCCGCGAGGTCGGCACCGAGGGCCAGCTCGGCGGCCAGGCCGACGTCAAGGGCGTGTCGGGCACCTGGCGCGACCTCACCGACTCGGTGAACTTCATGGCCGGCAACCTCACCAGCCAGGTACGCAACATCTCCCAGGTCGCCACCGCGGTCGCCAAGGGCGACCTGTCGCAGAAGATCACCGTCGAGGCCAAGGGCGAGGTCGCCGCGCTCGCCCAGACCATCAACACCATGGTCGACACGCTGAGCGCGTTCGCCGACGAGGTCACCCGCGTCGCCCGCGAGGTCGGCACCGAGGGACGGCTGGGCGGCCAGGCAGACGTCAAGGGCGTCTCCGGCACGTGGAAGGCGCTGACCGAGTCGGTGAACGTCATGGCCGACAACCTCACCGACCAGGTGCGCAGCATCGCCGAGGTGACCACGGCGGTCGCCAAGGGCGACCTGTCGCAGAAGATCCGGGTCGACGCCCGCGGCGAGATCCTGGAGCTGAAGGAGACCATCAACACGATGGTCGACCAGCTGTCCTCGTTCGCCGACGAGGTCACCCGCGTCGCCCGCGAGGTCGGCACCGAGGGACGGCTGGGCGGGCAGGCCACCGTACGCGGCGTGTCGGGCACGTGGAAGGACCTGACCGACTCCGTCAACGTGATGGCGTCCAACCTCACCAGCCAGGTCCGCTCGATCGCCCAGGTCGCCACGGCGGTCGCCAAGGGCGACCTGTCGCAGAAGATCACCGTCGAGGCCAAGGGCGAGGTCGCCGCGCTCGCCCAGACCATCAACACCATGGTCGACACGCTGAGCGCGTTCGCCGACGAGGTCACCCGCGTCGCCCGCGAGGTGGGTACGGAGGGCCAGCTCGGCGGCCAGGCCCGGGTGCCCAACGTGGCGGGCACCTGGAAGGACCTCACCGACAACGTCAACTCGATGGCGGACAACCTGACCAACCAGGTGCGCTCCATCGCCCAGGTCACCACGGCCGTCGCGCGGGGCGACCTGACCAGGAAGATCGACGTCGTCGCCCGCGGCGAGATCCTGGAGCTGAAGACGACCATCAACACGATGGTCGAACAGCTGTCCTCCTTCGCCGCCGAGGTCACCCGCGTCGCGCGCGAGGTCAGCACCGAAGGACGGCTGGGCGGCCAGGCCGAGGTCGAGGGCGTGTCCGGCACCTGGAAGCGGCTGACCGAGAGCGTCAACGAGCTGGCCAGCAATCTCACCCGGCAGGTCCGCGCGATCGCCGAGGTGACCAGCGCGGTCACCTCCGGCGACCTCACCCGCTCCATCACCGTGGACGCCGAGGGCGAGCTGGCCGACCTCAAGGACAACGTCAACTCCATGGTGGAGTCCCTGCGCGAGTCGACCAGGGCCAACCAGGAGCAGGACTGGCTCAAGACCAACCTCGCCCGCATCTCCGGGCTCATGCAGGGCCACCGTGACCTGTCTGCGGTCGCCGAGCTGGTCATGAACGAGCTGGCCCCGCTGGTCAACGCGCAGCACGGCACGTTCCTGCTGGCCGAGGAGACCCCGGCGGGCGCGGAGCTGCGGGTGGTCGGCTGCTACGGCCACCGCGACACCTCGCGCCGCTACGCGTTCGGCGAATCACTGGTCGGCCAGGCCGCTCAGGCCAGGCGGACGATCCTGGTGGAGGACATCCCGCCGGGCTACCTGACCGTGTCGTCCAGTCTCGGCGAGGCCGGGCCCGTCAACCTCATCGTGCTGCCGATCGTGGTCGAGGACCAGGTGCTCGGCGTGATCGAGCTGGCGAGCCTCGGGCGCTTCGCCGGCATCCATCGGAACTTCCTGGAGCAGCTCGTCGAGACGATCGGCGTCAACGTCAACACGATCGTGGCCAACGCCCGCACCGACGCGCTGCTGGCCGAGTCGCAGCGGCTCGCCATCGAGCTCCAGGTTCGGCAGGAGGAGCTGCAGCGGTCGAACGCCGAGCTGGAGGAGAAGGCGGAGCTGCTGGCCCAGCAGAACCGCGACATCGAGACCAAGAACAGCGAGATCGAGCAGGCCCGCCAGGAGCTGGAGGACCGGGCCCAGCAGCTCGCGCTGGCGTCCAAGTACAAGAGCGAGTTCCTCGCCAACATGAGCCACGAGCTGCGCACGCCGCTCAACTCGCTGCTCATCCTGGCGCAGCTCCTCGCCCAGAACCCCACCCGCAACCTCACCCCCAAGCAGGTGGAGTACGCCAACGTCATCCACTCGGCCGGCACCGACCTGCTCCAGCTCATCAACGACATCCTCGACCTGTCCAAGATCGAGGCGGGCAAGATGGACATCACGCCCGAGCCGGTCAGCCTGCGTCAGCTGCTCGAATACGTGGACGCCAACTTCCGTCCGCTGACCACCCAGAAGGGGCTGCGGTTCGGGGTGACGGTGGCCTCCGACGTGCCGGCCCAGCTGCTGACCGACGAGCAGCGGCTGCGGCAGGTGCTGCGCAACCTGCTGTCGAACGCGGTCAAGTTCACCGAGGCCGGCTCGGTCGAACTGCGGATCGAGCGGGCGGCCGACGTGGACCTGCCGGACGGCGCCGGCCAGGAGGTCCTGGCCTTCCACGTGGTGGACACCGGCATAGGCATCGCCGCGGAGAACCTCTCGCAGATCTTCGACGCCTTCCAGCAGGCCGACGGCACGACCAGCCGCAAGTACGGCGGCACCGGCCTCGGCCTGTCGATCAGCCGGGAGATCGCGACCCTGCTCGGCGGCGAGATCCGCGCGACGAGCACGCTGGGCGAGGGCAGCACGTTCACGCTCTACCTCCCGCTGACCCACTTCGACGCCGCGGCCGAACGGGACGAAAGCAAGCCGAGGGAGCCGGAGCCGCCCCTGATCGCCCCCCGCCCGGCCCCCGCGGCGCCGAGGATCCCGGGCGGCAGGGACGACGGCAGGGCGCGGCGCCGCCTGCTGGTCGTCGAGGCGAGGCCGGGCGGCCTGCTGTCCATGCTGGCCCAGAGCGTCGCGGCCGACCTGCGGGACACCCACGGGCCGGTCCAGGTGTCGACCGCGAGCGACGCCGAAACCGCGCTGTCGATGCTGCGGCAGGAGAGCGTCCACTGCGTCGTGCTCGACCTCGGCATGCCGCACGACGTCGCGGCCGACTTCCTCAAGGGGCTCGACTCCGATCCCGCGCTGCGCGCGCTCCCGGTGCTCGCCCACCACTCGCGCAAGCTGTCACGCCCGCAGGAGGACCTGCTGCAGGTACGCTCCCGGAACCAGCCGCTGGAGCGCCTGCCCAGCCTCGACGAGCTGCGCGAGCGGATCACGCTGCACCTGTCCGCCGAGGAGCCCGGCGACGTCCTGCCGCTCGTGCAGCCCGCCTCGGAGGAGGGGGCGCATGAGGTCGGGAAGCTCGACAGCGCGCTCGTGGGCCGCAAGGTGCTGGTCGTGGACGACGACGTGCGCAACGTCTTCGCGCTCACCACGATCCTGGAACTGCACGGCATGCAGGTGCTGTACGCGGAGAACGGCCGCAAGGGCATCGACGTGCTGACGCGCAACGACGACGTGGACCTGGTGCTGATGGACATCATGATGCCGGAGATGGACGGCTACGAGGCCACCGCCGCCATCCGGTCCATGCCGCGCTTCGCCCAGCTGCCGATCATCGCGGTCACCGCCAAGGCCATGCACGGCGACCGGGAGAAGACGCTGTCGTCCGGCGCGAGCGACTACGTCACCAAGCCGGTGGACGCCGAGGAGCTCATCGTCTGTATGCAGCGCTGGCTGGACCTGCCCGGCAACGGCGACAGGTAGGTCCCGGCCCTCGTCAAGGCCGGCGGGTCGGCGCCGGGGCGGTGCGGCGGCCTCGAACCCGCGCCGCCCGGTGCAGGTCCTCCAGCACGGCCCGGGCGGCCCGCCGTCCGGAGACCAGCGCGCCCTGCTGGGAGCCGGTGTCCCGGTGGTCGCCGCACACGTAGCGCCGGGCGCCCAGCCCCACCGCTTCCAGACGCACTGGGCGGCGCAGCGGCATCGGGGGCGGCATGGCGGGCAGGGCCGCCTCGATCGCATAGGTGGCGACGTGCTCCCACGTCGAGGTGCCGCCGTAGATCTGGTCGAGCCGGGCCCGCACCCGGGGCTCGTCCCGGTCCGGGTGGACGCCGAGCACCGAGGTGGCGATCAGCGCCCGGCCGTCGGAGGAGTACTCGGGGGCCGCGTCGGTGAGCACGACGGTGTCGGTGATCAGGCCCTCCGCGTCCACGATCTGCGTCGGCTCGCCGAGAGGCGAGGCCGGTGCGGCGTGGTAGAAGGTCGTGACGGACCGCATCGCGGGGACCGGCAGGCCCGGCACGAGCCGTCCCGCGGTGAGCGGGTCCGCCGCCACCACCACGGCCGCGCCCGCGATCTCGCCTCCGTCCGCCAGGGCCACGCCGTCCGCCGTCAGCGCGCTCACCGGCGTCTCCAGCCGGATCGCGTCCTCCGGCAGGCGGGCGGCGAGCTGGGCGGGGATCCGGCCCATGCCCATGGCCGGCAGGCCGATCGTGCCCCGGGCGAACGCCCGCCACAGCAGGTGGAAGTACCGTCCCGAGGTCTCCAGCTCCCGCTCCAGCAACACTCCCGCCAGGAAGGGGCGGAACAGGTTCTCGACGATCTCCGGGGACGCGCCCCAGCGCCGCAGTTCGGCCTCGGTGGTGCGCTCCGCGGCTCCCCCGCGCCGCCGGACCAGCGCGTCGGGCAGCAGCAGGTCGCGGGCGGTCACGGCGGCCATGACGGCCTTGTCCACCGGCGTGCCCACCCGGGCGAGCAGGCCGCTGAGCGCCTGGCCGGGATGCCGCCAGGGCAGCATCACCCGCTCGCGCCGCCCCTCGCGGAAGATCATCACCCCGGAGCTGAACGGGCGCAGGCGCAGAGCCGGGATGTCGAGCACCTGCCGGGCCTCCGGATAGCCGGTGTTGAAGACCTGGAACCCCCGGTCGAGCCGGAAGCCGTCCACGAGGTCGGTGCGTATCCGGCCGCCCACGCCGTCGGACGCTTCCAGGACGCGGACCGGCACCCCCTCCTGACGCAGGTGCCAGGCGCAGGCCAGGCCCGCGAGCCCGGCGCCGACGACGATCACCGTGGCAGGCTGTGGCATGAGCGGATCTCCTCCCTGACCGGCCGCACACGCGGACGGCTCCCTACAGGGATTTCGACTCGGAACGGCGGGGCGGATGCAGCCTGCAGCGGCGCCGCGCCCCCACTCAGATGGATCCCGCTCCGGCACCACGCGTCGAGGTACCAGAGATCAGATCTGTGATCGTTCACAGGTCGGCACGGCATGCCGGACTGAAAGTTTCAGTCATCGGCGGGCGGCGCCCTCGCGCAGGTGGAGTGGGAGTGACGGCTCTCACCAGCCGAAGATCCACCCTCTCGGACGCATCCGATGATTGCGTTCACATTGATGAACCACGGCTGATTGACCACACCACCGGTTTCGGGTTGTGATGACCCACCCCGGCACATCCCGTCGCACCGTACCCGCCGGGGCCCGGCCAGACCCGGAGGTCCCGCCTCGGAGAACCCCGATCACGTTGCCCGGCGCGGTGGGTTCCGGGCGCCGTCACGGCTCTGCCGTCGCCCCCATCGGCACCCCCTCATGGAGTTCTAGATGACCACACGACGAAGATCCGTTCTGGTCGCCGCCGTGGCCTCGGCCGCCGCGCTGGCGGGGGCCGGGGTCCTGCCCGCCCTGCCCGCCTCCGCGGCGGCGGGCTGCCGGGTGGACTACCAGGTGACGAACCAGTGGCAGGGCGGATTCGGAGCCGCCGTCACGATCACCAATCTCGGCGACGCGGTCAACGGCTGGACGCTCACCTGGTCGTACACGGCCGGCCAGACCGTCACGCAGGCGTGGAACGCCACGGTCACCCAGAGCGGCGCGCAGGTCAGCGCCAAGGACGCCGGTTACAACGCGTCGATCCCCACCGGCGGCACCGCGTCGTTCGGCTTCAACGGCTCGTGGAACGACTCGTCCAACCCCGTGCCCGCGAGCTTCGCGCTCAACGGCACCACCTGCACCGGCGGGGTCACGAGCAGTCCCAGCGCGAGTCCCAGTCCGAGTCCCAGCGCGAGTCCCAGCGCGAGTCCGACCCGGTCGCCGAGCCCGTCGCCCTCTGCGAGCCCCACACCGAGCCCCACACCGAGCCCCACACCGAGCCCCACACCGAGCCCCACACCGAGCCCCACGAGCATCCCGGCGGGCGCGCGGCAGATGGAGGACCTCAACCGCGGCCTGGTCAGCGTGCGGTCGGGCAGCGGCAACCTGGTCTCCTGGCGGCTGCTCGGCACCGAGGGCATCGGCACCGGGTTCAACGTCTACCGGGGCTCCACGAAGCTGAACTCCTCACCGATCACCACCTCTACGAACTACTTCGATTCGGGGGCCGCCGCCGACGCCACGTACACGGTGCGGGCCGTGGTGAACGGCGCCGAGCAGGCGGCGTCGGAGACGTCGCTGCGCTTCACCGGCGGCGACCACCTCGACGTGCCCATCCAGCCGCCGTCCGGCGGCACCACGCCCGACGGGGTGGCCTACACCTACAGCGCCAACGACGCGAGCGTGGGCGACCTGGACGGCGACGGGCAGTACGAGTTCGTGCTGAAGTGGGACCCGTCCAACTCCAAGGACAACTCCCAGTCCGGCTACACCGGCAACGTGTTGGTCGACGCGTACAAGCTCAACGGCACCCGCATGTGGCGGATCGACCTCGGCCGCAACATCCGCGCCGGCGCCCACTACACCCAGTTCCAGGTGTACGACTACGACGGCGACGGCAGGGCCGAGGTGGCGATGAAGACCGCCGACGGCACCAAGGACGGCACCGGCGTCGTCATCGGCAGCTCCTCCGCCGACTACCGCAACTCCTCCGGCTACGTCCTGTCCGGCCCTGAGTATCTGACGATGTTCAACGGTCAGACCGGCAAGGCGATGTCCACGGTCAACTACGACCCGCCGCGTGGGACGGTCTCCTCGTGGGGCGACTCCTACGGCAACCGCGTGGACCGCTTCCTCGCCGCGACGGCCTACCTCGACGGCACCCGCCCGTCGCTGATCATGTCGCGCGGCTACTACACCCGTACGGTCATCGCGGCGTGGGACTTCCGCAACGGCTCGCTGACCAAGCGGTGGACGTTCGACTCCAACTCGGCCGGCAGCCAGTACGCCGGCCAGGGCAACCACAACCTGGCCGGCGCCGACGTGGACGCCGACGGCAAGGACGAGATCGTCTTCGGTGCGATGGCGATCAACGACAGCGGCTCGCCTTTGTGGAACACCGGCAACGGCCACGGCGACGCGCTCCACGTCGGCGACCTCGACCCCTCCCACGCCGGACTGGAGGTGTTCAAGGTCGACGAGGACACCAGCAAGCCCGCGGCCTGGATGGCCGACGCCCGCACCGGCTCCATCATCTGGAGCAACGCCTCCTGCGGCTGTGACAACGGGCGCGGCGTCTCCGACGACGTCTGGGCCGGCAGCCCGGGCGCCGAGTCGTGGTCGTCCGCCGTCAGCGGCATCTACAACACCAAGGGGCAGAACGTCGGGCGCAAGCCCGGCTCGGCGAACTTCCTCGCCTGGTGGGACGCCGACCCGGTCCGCGAACTGCTCGACGGCACCCACATCGACAAGTACGGCACCGGCTCCGACACCCGCCTGCTGACGGCCTCCGGAGTGCACTCGAACAACAGCACCAAGTCCACCCCGTCGCTGTCGGCCGACCTGTTCGGCGACTGGCGCGAGGAGGTCGTCTGGCCGACGAGCGACAACACCGCCCTGCGGATCTACAGCACGACCACGGCGGCGAGCCAGCAGATCTACACGCTGATGCACGACCCGACATATCGGGTGGCGGTCGCCTGGCAGAACACCGCCTACAACCAGCCGCCCCACACGGGCTTCTTCCTCGGGGACGGCATGGCGACGCCCGCCAGGCCGAACATCTACCTGAGGTGACCCGCCCGGCGGCGGCCGCGGACTACCTGGCGAGGTCCGCGGCCGCCGCCGCGCCCTGCCGGTCGCCGAGTGGTGCCGCGGCGAACTCGCTCGCCAAGTCACGACCAAGTCGTCCTCAGGCCTTCGCGATTCCGGCGGTCCAGGTCCAGCACGGACAGCGCGCCGGATGAGGGAGAATTCCCATCGGGCCCATGGGCTCAGTGTCGCGATCTTTTGCTGGCCTCGGCTGGATATGGTGCTTTTGTGGATGGGGATACCTCGGAAATCTCCGCGCCGCGCCGCCGCGGCATGCGCTCTGTCGCGGAGAAGGCCGGCGTCTCGCCGTCGACTGTCAGCAACGTTCTGAACAATCCCGAGCTGGTCGCGGAGGAGACCCGCCGGCGCGTCCTGGCGGCGATGGAGCAGGTCGGGTACGTGCCCAACAACGTGGCCAGACGGCTGCGCGGTGTGCCGAGCCCTCTGGTCGGCGCGGTGGTGCTTGACCTGGCCAACTCGTTCTACACCGAGGTGTGCCGGGGCGTGGAGGACCGGCTGCTGCAGGACGGATGCATGCTGATGACCTGCAGCACCGATGTGCAGCCGGGGCGCGAGCAGTACTACCTGGGAGAGCTGGAGAAGCAGGGAGTGCGCGGCGTGCTGATCACGCCGGTCGCGACCGGCGTGGAGCCGCTGGTCGCCCTGTCCGAGCGCGGCGTCCCGGTGGTGCTGCTGGACCACCGGGGCGACGGACGGTTGTGCTCGGTGTCGGTCGACAACGTCTCGGGCGGTGAGCAGGCCGCCGCCCACCTGATCTCCCTGGGGCACCGGCGGGTCGTCATGCTCACCGGCTCGGTGGAGGTGCAGCAGACCACCGACCGGCACGCGGGGGTGCGTGAGGCGTTCCGGAAGGCGGGACTGGATCCCGACCGAGCGGTGCTGGAGGTGCGGGTGCCTCCGCCGGATGTGGCCGCGACCGCCGAGGCCGCGCTGGACCACATTCTGCAACTGCCCGACCGGCCGACCGCGATCGTCTGCCTCAACGACCTCGCGGCGCTCGGGGTGATCAGCGGCCTGCGGGACCGGGGGATCGCGGTGCCGCAGCAGATGTCGGTCGTGGGGTATGACGACGTGGTGTTCGCCCCGCAACTCGCTCCGCCGCTCACCACCGTGTGGCAGCCCAAGCGGGAGCTGGGGCGGACCGCCGCCGCGATGCTGCTGGACGAGTCTCGCCCCGGCCACCGGCACCAGAGCCTGGTCTACCGGCCGCGGCTGGTCGTCCGCGCCTCCACGGCACCCCCCTGCCGGTGACCCGGTCGGGGTGACGGCGGCGACCGGCCGCCCTCCGACTCCGAAAGTTTCAAAGCGGGGACCGCGCTCCGCTGGGGGGCGTTCCCCTTGCTGACCTGAAACGAAACAACTCCCTCTTCGCTGTCACTTCGACATGACGTCAAAGGGTGTTTGACGCCTTTACGTCTGCGTTTCTAGCGTCTCGTGACGTCCACCACCGACCAGAAACCCGCACCAGATTGGACGATTCATGAAACGTTTAATCTGGCCGTCGGCCCGCTTCGCGGCGGCCGCCGGCACCATCTGTGTGGCGATGACAGGGGTGATCGCGACACAGACGCCCGCCACCGCCGCGGTGGCCTGCCGAGTCGCCTACGAGATCACCAACCAGTGGCAGGGCGGCTTCGGCGCCACCGTGACGATCGAGAACCTGGGTGACGCCGTCAACGGCTGGCGGCTGACCTGGGCCTTCGGCGCCGGCCAGCAGATCACCCAGCTCTGGAACGGCACCGTCGGCCAAAGCGGCGCGAACGTCACCGTCAGCGACGCCGGCTACAACGCCGCCATCGGCTCAGGAGGCAGCACCGCCTTCGGGTTCAACGGCTCCTGGAACGGCTCCAACCCGATCCCCACGTCCTTCTCCCTCAACGGGACGGTGTGCGACGGCACCCACTCCTCGCCCTCGCCCAGTGCCGGCCCGAGCCGGTCGCCGAGCCCGAGTCCCTCGGCCAGCGCCTCGCCCAGCCCGTCGGCGAGCCCGAGCGCCAGCCCCTCGCCGGCGCCGGGCGGCGCCAAGCAGGCCGAGAAGCTGGACCGCGGTCTGATCAGTGTGCGCTCCGGCAGCGGCAACCTGGTGTCCTGGCGGCTGTGGGGCACCGAGTCCCGTGACACCTCCTTCAACGTCTACCGGGGCGGCACCCGCATCGCCACCGTCACCGACTCCACCGACTATCTGGACTCCGGCGCCCCTGCCGACGCCTCCTACACGGTGCGCCCGGTCAGCGGCGGCAGTGAGGGAGCCGCCTCGGAAACCTCGCTGCGCTTCGCCAACGGCTACCTCGACGTGCCGATCAGCCCGCCGAGCGGCTCCTACAGCGCCAACGACGCCAGTGTCGGCGACCTGGACGGCGACGGCCGGCTGGACCTGGTGCTCAAGTGGGACCCGTCCAATGCCAAGGACAACTCCCAGGCCGGGGTCACCGACCCGGTGTACGTCGACGGCATCAGGCTGGACGGCACCCGGTTGTGGCGGATCAACCTGGGCCGCAACATCCGCGCGGGCGCGCACTACACCCAGTTCCAGGTGTACGACTACGACGGCGACGGCAAGGCCGAGGTGGCGATGAAGACCGCCGACGGCACGGTCGACGGCACCGGCAAGGTCATCGGCAGCAGCAGCGCCGACTATCGCAACTCCGACGGCTACATCCTGTCCGGCCCCGAATACCTGACCATGTTCAACGGCCGGACCGGCGCCGCGATGTCCACGGTCAACTACGACCCGCCGCGCGGGACGGTCTCCTCCTGGGGCGACAGCTACGGCAACCGGGTCGACCGGTTCCTCGCCGCCACCGCCTACCTCGACGGCCAGCGGCCCAGTCTGATCATGTCCCGCGGCTACTACACCCGTACGGTCATCGCGGCATGGGACTTCCGCGACGGCTCACTCGTCGAGCGGTGGAAGTTCGACTCCAACTCCAACACCGCCTATGCCGGACAGGGCAACCACAACCTGTCGATCGCCGACGTCGACGCAGACGGCAAGGACGAGATCGTCTTCGGCTCGATGACGATCAACGACAACGGCCAGCCGCTGTGGAACACCCGCAACGGCCACGGCGACGCCATGCACGTCGGCGACCTCGACCCCTCCCGGCCCGGCCTGGAGGAGTTCAAGGTCGACGAGGACTCCTCCAAGCCCGGCTCCTGGTTCGCCGACGCCCGCACCGGTCAGGTGCTGTGGTCCACCGCCTCCGGCGGCGACAACGGCCGCGGCGTCTCCGACGACATCTGGGCCGGCAGCCCCGGCGCCGAGTCCTGGTCGGCCCGAGACGGCTCCCTGCGCAGCCCCAGCGGCGCCACCCTGGGCCGCAAGCCGTCCTCGATGAACTTCCTCGCCTGGTGGGACGCCGACCCCGTCCGCGAACTGCTCGACGGCACCCACATCGACAAGTACGGCACCGGCGGCGACACGAGGCTGTTGACGGCCGGCGACGTGCACTCCAACAACGGCACCAAGTCCACCCCCTCGTTGTCGGGCGACATCCTCGGCGACTGGCGCGAGGAGGTCGTCTGGCCAACCACCGACAACCGGGCCCTGCGGATCTACTCCACTCCCAACCTCACCACCGTGAAGATCCACACCCTGCTGCACGACCCGCAGTATCGGGTCGCCCTGGCCTGGCAGAACACCGCCTACAACCAGCCGCCCCACCCGAGCTTCTTCATCGGCAACGGCATAGGCACCCCACCCCAGCCCAAGGTCTACCTGCGCTGATCCCATCGACCGCCACCTGATCCGGGCCCCGGCATCCGCCGCGATGCCGGGGCCCGGCGTCGGTCGAACCGCGTCAGCCGGACCGGGGGGAGCCTCGCCCGCGCCATCGCGTGCGTACCTTGTCCGCGACCGCCGCGTGACCTGCGCCTTTGTGGGTAGGCCAGTCACAGCGGAGGGCCGAGGGGGTGGCAGGATGCGATCGTCGATCAGTCTCGGCCGCGTGGGCGGGGTGCCGGTCGGGCTCAACATCAGCGTCCTCGTGATCGTCGTGATCCTGGTGATCGGGCTGGCCTTCGGGCGCTTCCCCATCGCCTTTCCCGGCCTGCCGACGGCGGCGTACGTGCTGGCCGCGGTGGTGTCGGCCGTGCTCTTCCTGGCCTCGCTGCTCGCGCACGAGGTGGCCCACGCGATCGTCGCCAGGCGGCACGGGCTGGAGGTCAACGGCATCACGCTCTGGCTGCTCGGCGGAGTGGCCGAACTGCGCGGCGAGCCCCGTTCCCCCGCCGCCGACCTCAAGATCGCCGGGGTGGGGCCGCTGACCAGCGTCGTGCTCGGCGGCGTCTTCGCCCTCGCGTCCTGGGGGGTTTCGGTCCTCGGCGCGCCGCCGCTGGTCAGCGGGATGTTCGGCTATCTGGCCGCGGTGAACGTGCTGCTGGCCGTGTTCAACCTGGTGCCGGCCGCGCCGCTGGACGGCGGCCGGGTGCTGCGCGCCTTCCTGTGGGCCCGCTGGCACGACCGGATGCGGGCCGCCGTGGCCGCCGCCCGGGCCGGCCGGGTCTTCGGCTACGTCCTGATCGCGGTCGGCTTCCTCAACCTCGTCACCGGCCTCGGACTCCAGGGGTTCTGGCTGGCCCTGATCGGCCTGTTCCTGGTGAACGCGGCCACCGCCGAGGAGCAGCAGACGCAGATCGACGCCGCCCTGCACGGGATCACGGTGGGTGAGGTGATGTCGCGCGACCCGGTCGTCGCCCACCCCTTCGAGACGGTCGCCACTCTGATCGACCGGCTCGTGCTGCGCCACCACCTGTCCACCTATCCGCTCCTGGACGACGACGGCCGGTTCGCCGGCCTGGTGACGCTGGGCCGCATCCGGCGCGTGCCACCCGACGACCGCGTGATCACCAGGTTGCGGGAGATCGCGTGCCCGCCGTCGGACGTGCCCACCGCCCGCCCCGGCGACCAGCTCACCGAGTTGCTCCAGCGGATGAGCGGCTGCACGGACGGCCGGGCGGTGGTGCTCGACGACGGCGGTCACCTCGTCGGCCTGGTCACCCCCACCGACATCAGCCGGACCATCCAGACGGTGGACCTGCGGGCGCGCGAGCCGTACCGGACGCCGCGCGGCGCCGATCTCGCCCCGCCCCCTCCCGGAGGCACCACCCCGGGCGGCGATACTCCAGGAGGCGCTACGCCCGGTGGTACGGCTCCGCCCGCCGGAAGCCGTGACGCCGCCTGACGGCCTCCGCAGAACCTATTCGTCGGCGGGTTCCTCCACGTCGTCCGGCGAGTCGGCGCCGGGTGCGTGCCAGTCGCCGGACGCACCGCCGTCCAGGTCCGCGCCGGGCTCCACGTCGGGTGACTGCGCCAGCGGCGGCAGCCGGTCCGGGATCAGGCGCTCCGGCCCCGCGTTGTCCTTCGGCATGGCCTCCTCCTCGGGCTCGCCTCTCTTCCTCGCCTACCCCCCGGTGACGGGGACATTCGGTCACGTCGCGGGACCGGGCCGCGGTAGCCGAAAACAGACGCGTGAGCCGTGTCGGAAGGGAGACCAGGGGTAGGCGGACCCGTACGGCCGGACCGGACAGAGCGGTCGTGACTGATAGAGGCAGGCTCTCAAGGAGGTGGGGATATGACGATCGTCGACGACACGGCGGTCGAACGGCGGCGGCTGCGGTTCGAGCGGGACGCGCTGCCGTACATCGACCAGATCTACGCCGGCGCCCTACGGCTCGCCCGGAACCCCACCGACGCCGAGGACCTGGTGCAGGACGTGTACATGCGGGCCTTCAGCAACTTCCACCAGTTCCGGGAGGGCACGAACCTGCGGGCCTGGTTGTACCGCATCCTGACCAACACCTACATCAACACCTACCGGAGGCAGCAGCGCCAGCCGCAGCGGGCCGCGACCGAGGACGTGGAGGACTGGCAGCTCGCCGAGGCGGCCTCGCACACCTCGTCGGGACTCAAGTCCGCCGAGGTGGAGGCCCTGGAAGGGCTGCCCGACTCCCGGGTGAAGCAGGCGCTGCAGGAGCTGCCCGAGGACTTCCGGCTGGCGGTCTACCTCGCCGACGTGGAGGGCTTCGCCTACAAGGAGATCGCGCAGATCATGGACGTCCCCATCGGCACGGTCATGTCGCGGCTCCACCGGGGACGCCGGCAGCTGCGGGCCAAGCTGGAGGACTACGCCGCCGAGCTCGGGCTGCTGCGCTCGGCGAGCGCCGCCGCCCTGGACGGCCGCGCGGACCGCTGAGACGGGTCAGGCGTCCTCGCGCTCGGGGTTCTCCAGCCGGAAGAAGTTGCTCGGGCTGCCGTCCTTGCGGTGCTCCTGGTAGATGAAGTTGAGCTTGCGCTCCTCGAACGTCGTGAACCACTCGTCCCAGGAGATCTCCTGCAGGTCGCCGCCGCCGTAGCCCGGGAAGTCGAACCGGAGGACCCCAGGACGGCCCTCGTGCTCGGTGCCGGGAACGGTGGCGGGCCTGGCGTCCCGCTCCTCGGCCCACCGCCTGATCACCTCGTGGTCGGTCGTGATCAGGCTGCGTCCCGGGCGCTCCTCGTGCTCCTCCGCGGAGGCGATCTCCTGCTCGTACTTGTGCTCGCCGGTGACCGGGTGGTGCTGCTCGGACATCTCGACACCTCCCCCTCGTCCTCCCTACCCGGCGCCGTCCGCCTTACCCTGCCGCCTTCCCGGGCAGCCGCACCCAGGCGGGGGACTCCTCTCCCGGCGCGTACGCGGAGTCGAGGCGCTTGCCCACCACGCCGGGCAGGCCCTGCTCGGCCGCCGCCCGCCGCACCGCGTGGACCTCCCCCGGCCAGGACGGCGCCGTCTGCCAGCGCGGCCCGTTCACCCCGAGATCCTCCAGGCTCGTACGGCGGCGCTCGAACGGCTCGTCCAGCAACGACCTGCCGTCGTCGTACAGCAGGTCGTAGGCCACGTAGACGGGAGCGCCCGCCAACGTGACGACCTCGCCGTCGAGCACGGCGGCCCTGCTGCCGAACGACTCGGCCAGCGGGCGCAGCCAGCGGTGCTCCCCCGTGACGTCCGCGCCGCCCGCGTCGCGCAGGGTGAGCCTGCCGCCCTCCACGTACGCGAGCGCCCGCGCACCACCCCACCAGAACTCCCAGGCGTACGCCTCCGGGTCGCGCGGCACGCGGGCTCGGGTCACCGGCGTCATCGGCGCGAGCGAGGCGGGCGGCGGCTCCCACCGCCCGCTGGGCGGGTCCATCCGGTGGATCACCCAGTTGCGGCCGCGGGTCTGGAACAGCACGTAGCGCCCCGCGACCCGGGAGCCGCTCAGCACGATCTTGACCTCGCGGTCGCTCCACTTCTCGGTCGCGTAGTGGCCGCGGTCCCAGATCGTCATCGTGCCGCCGCCGTACTCGCCCTTGGGGATCTCGCCCTCGAACCCGGCGTACTCCATGGGGTGGTCCTCGGTGTGGACGGCGAGGTGGTTGGTCGCGGGGTCGGGCGGCAGGCCCTTGGGGATGGCCCAGGAGACCAGCACCCCGCCCCGCTCCAGGCGCAGGTCCCAGTGGAGGGACCTGGCGTGGTGCTCCTGGATGACGAACGTGTCGTCCTCGCCCCGCGGCAGCGGCCCTTCGGCGGGAATCGGCTCCCTGGTGCGCGTCGCGTCGCGCCTGGCCCGGTAGGTCTCGAGTTTGTCCGCCATCTGGATGGTCCTACCCACGGCGTGACTCCCCGTGGGTGACGGGCGTGTCACCTTGTAGCGACATGTCCGGTTAAGGACTTCGTGACCACTTGGTAATTGCGCATCACTATCGTCACGCAGCATGAGTTCAGCGATCAGGTTGACCGCGGGCGCCGGCGTCGTGGCCCTCGGTCTCCTCCTGCCCGGCACCCCCGCCACAGCGGCTCCGAGCCACACGGTCAAGATCACCGTCATGGCCAGCTCCGACATCCACGGAAACGCGCTCAACTGGGACTACTACAAGAACGCGGAGTACGACGACAGCGCGCACAACGACGTGGGCCTGGCGAAGATCTCGACGATGGTGTCGAAGATCAGGGCCGACCGCGGCGCCGACCACACCCTGCTGTTCGACTCCGGTGACACCCTCCAGGGCACGCCGCTGGACTACTACTACGCCAAGATCGAGCCGATCACCTCGACCGGCCAGGTCCACCCCATGGCGAAGGCCATGAACGCCATCGGGTACGACGCGGTGACGCTGGGCAACCACGAGTTCAACTACGGCCTGCCGCTGCTGGGCGCGTGGGTCAAGCAGATGAAGGCGCCGGTCCTCGGCGCCAACGCCGTCTCGGCCAAGACCGGCCTGCCGGCCTACCAGCCGTTCGTCATCAAGACCATGAAGGTCAAGGGCGAAAAGCCGATCAAGGTGGGGGTGCTCGGCCTCACCAACCCCGGCGTCGCCATCTGGGACAAGGCGAACGTCGACGGCAAGCTGAAGTTCCTCGACCTCGTCGAGACCACCAAGAAGTGGGTGCCGGTCATCCGCGGCCTCGGCGCCGACGTGGTCCTGGTCACCGCCCACGCGGGTGACAACGGCCTGTCGTCCTACGGCTCCGACCTGCCGGTGGAGAACGCCGCCGCCATGGTCGCCGAGCAGGTGCCCGGCGTCGACGCCGTCCTGTTCGGCCACGCGCACAACGACGTCCCCCAGCGCTTCGTCACCAACAAGGTCACCGGGCAGCAGGTGCTGCTGACCGAGCCCAGCAAGTGGGGCCAGCGCCTCAGCGTCGTCGACTTCACGCTCGCCAAGCAGCGCGGGAAGTGGACGGTCACCGGCAAGTCGTCCACCACGCTCAACACCAACGCCGTGGCCGAGGACCCGAAGATCGTCGCGCTCATGAAGGAGCAGCACGACAAGACCGTCGGCTACGTCAACAAGGTCATCGCGCAGTCCACCCAGGAGCTGTCGGCGGCCGAGTCTCCGTACAAGGACACGCCGATCCTCGACTACATCCAGAAGGTCCAGACCGACCTCGTCAGCAAGGCCATCGCGGGCACCGCCGACGCCTCGCTGCCCGTGCTGTCGATCGCCGCGCCGTTCAGCCGCACCGCCGTGTTCCCGGCCGGGCCGGTCAGCGTCCGCGACATGGCCGGGCTGTACGTCTACGACAACACGCTGCTCGGCATCAAGCTGAACGGCGCCCAGATCAAGGACTTCCTGGAGTATTCGGCGAAGTACTTCGCCCAGGTCGCCCCGGGCGCCCCGATCGACCTCGCCACGCTCACCAACGCCGGCGGCACGCCCGACTACAACTACGACCAGCTCTCCGGCGTGACGTACGACATCGACATCTCCAAGCCGGTCGGCCAGCGCATCGTCGGCCTGTCCTACCAGGGCAAGCCCGTCACCGCCGACCAGCAGTTCGTCGTGGCCATCAACAACTACCGCCAGTCGGGCGGCGGCGGCTTCCCGCACGTCTCGACCGCCCCGGTGGTCTACAACGCGCAGGTGGAGATCCGCCAGGCGCTGATCGAGTACGCCGCCGCGACCGGCACCATCGACCCGGCGACCTTCGCCGAGCCGAACTGGAAGCTCGTCCGCGACGGGGTTCCCGTCTTCCCGAAGTGACCCGCTTCTCGGAGTGACGAGCGGGGGTGGTCCGGGTCCCGGGCCACCCCCTTCTCCTTGAGTCGTCTTCTCCTTGAGTCTTCCTTGAGTCGTCGTACTCAGCCGATCCGGGTGATCCCGCTCATGCCCGCGCGCCGATCCGGCGGCGACACTGACGTGTCCGAACGCCGAGGGAAAGGCCGGCCGTGAGCAGAAGCGGGATCGTCTTTCTCGCGATCGTCTCCACGATCGCGGGGATCGTCCTGGTCTACGTGGTGGACGTGCCGCTGCCGGTGGTCGTCTCGCTCGGCTTCGGAGCACTGTGCCTGCTCTGGCTGATCGTGCTCCTGACGGTGCCGTGGAACCTGTACTTCCAGGCCCACTCTTTGATCCACGAGATACGGGTCAGCCGCGAGCGGGGCGTGGAGGTCTCGCCGGAGCGCGAGGCGGAGGCCCGCCGCATCGCGGTGCGCATGCGGCGGGCCGCCGTCGCCGCCCACCTGCTGTCGGCCGCCCTGCTCGCGGTGGTCACCTACTTCTCCGGCGAGACCGTCGGCTACTACTTCGCCGTCTTCTACCTGCTCGGCACGTTCTTCAGACCGGCCGGAGCGTGGTTCTCCCACCTGCGCAGCCGGATGACCACGATGCTGGAGGAGGTCCGGTATCCCCGGGAGGACGTCGCCACGCTCGTCGAGCGTGTCACGGCGCTGGAGGGGCGGGCCGAGGAGTCCGAGGCCCGGGCCACCGAACTGGCCGAACGCCTCGACGCCCTCACCTCGGAGACGCGCGCCGGGTTCCACGCGGCCACGGCGCGCGCGGACGACCTCGACCGCCGGCTCGACGCGACGGGCAGGAAATTCGAGGACTCCCTCAGCCGCCTCACCGACAACCAGGAGGTCCTGTCGGGCATCAAGGCGTTCCTCCGCCTGATCAGATCCGAGACGGCGTAGTCCGCGAGATTTCCCGCCGGCCCCTGTAATCGGGGACCCCTCAATGGAACTACTGGATGTGACTCCTCCGCTCCCTGAAGGGAGCGGCTTCTCGCTAAGCCGCTTCCGCAGCGTCGCGAAGGGCAAGCCCTGCCCTGAGAATGTTCTTGGCCGCGTTCACGTCGGCGTGCGCCTCGTGGCCGCACGCCTGGCATCGGAACCGGGCTTGGGTGACGCGGTTGTCCTTCGCGCAGTGCCCGCACCGCGAGCAGGTGCGGGAGGTGTTGGCGGGGTTGACTGCGATCAGCTCTCGACCGGCGCTTTCAGCCTTGTGCGCGAGCACACGCAGGAACACCCCCCAACCCGCGTCCAGGATGCTCCGGTTCAGCCCGGACTTGGCCGCGACGTTCCGCCCGGGGGCCTCGATCGTGCCCGAAGCCGAGCGGGTCATGTTCGCGACCCGCAGGTCCTCATGCACGATCACGTCATAGCCGCGGACCAGGGTCAGCGCCGCCTTGTACGCGGTATCACGACGTTGACGGCGGACCTTCGCGTGCAGCGCCGCCACCCGCGCCACCGCCTTACGGCGCCGCTTGGACCCCCGCTTCTTCCGGGTGAGAGCCTGCTGGGCCGCCGCGAGACGGCCGGCGGACGCGGCCAGGTGGCGCGGGTTGGCCAGGGGGTCCCCGTCACTGGTCGTGGCCAGCGACGCCACACCCATGTCCAGCGGGGTCGTCGGCGCGGATGTGCTTCAGCTCGCCCGACTGATCGCCGTACCGGACCCTCACCCCGGCTCTGCGGTAGGCCGTACGGCGGTGCTCCAAGGCGGCGTTGTAAAGCTCCCGGTGGTCGTGCAGGCACTGCGTGAGCGCGGCGGCCTGCTTACGGGTGGGGCGCAGCAGGAACGTGAACGACCTGCGCACACCCACCTCCCACCTTCGGGAACGAGAACACCACGGTATCGCCCGGCACCGACAAAACCCGGAAGGACATCTGTAATGCGCAGACCACGCAGGTCAGGGCACGCTCGGGCCCTGGCGGCCCTCCCGCTCCCGATTCCCCCTTCGCCTGAAGGCGACGGTCCCCTCAGGAGACTTTGATGGACGACCCCGAAGAACGCTTCACCGAGCTGTACGACCGGCATTACCGGAACGTGCTCGGGTACGCGCTGCTCCGCGCCGAACGGCAGTCGGCCGAGGACATCGCGAGCGAGACGTTCCTGATCGCCTGGCGACGGCTCGCCCAGGTGCCGGAACATCCCCTGCCGTGGCTCCTCGCCGTCGCCCGCAACCTGCTGCGCAAGCAGCATCGTCTGGACATGCGGCGGCTGCGGCTGACCACCCTGTCCCCGGAAGGGGACGTGGCCGACCAGATCAGCGAGCGGCAGGCGGCGCTCGACGCCCTCACCCGGCTTTCCGGCGCCGACGCGGAGACCCTGATCCTGGCGAGCTGGTACGGCCTCGGCCCCGCCGAGGCCGCGAAGGTCGTCGGATGCTCGGCGCGCACGTTCGCCGTTCGTCTCCACCGTGCCCGCCGGCGTCTGGCGGGCATGCTCAACGCCCCTCAAGCGGCCCTTCAGGAGCAGATGCGATGAACACCGACGAACTGATCCGCGCCCTGCGGCCCGACGACCTTCTCGACGAGACCTACCACCGCCGCCGCGAGGCCGACCTCGCGCGGATCTTCGCCGACCTCCCCGCCCACCGGCCCTTGTCCGTACGGGCCCGGCTGGTGCTCGTGGGTGCGGCGGCGGCCGGGTTCGCCGCGCTCGTGGTTCCTGCCCTCGTGGCCGGTGTCGCGATGCCCGACAGGGCGAGCGCACCGGGCGGCGGCGAGGTCGCGTCCGCCTCGCCGAGCCGGCCGGCGCCCGTCGCGACGCTCGACGCCCGGTCGTTCCTCCTGGCGGGGGCGGACAACGCGGCCCGCGCGGACGTCAGGACGGGCCGCTTCTGGTACAGCCGCCACCGGACCTACGAGCCGCGGCCGTCGGGCGAGATCCTCGTCTCCTCCACCGAGAGCTGGTACGACGCCGCCACCGGCCGGGGCCGCATGACGACCGGCCTGGACGCCGAAGTCGTCGCAGGCGAGGCCGCCCGGACCGCGAAGCCCACGCCGACGACCCAGGACTACAGGATGAAGCTGCTGTTGAACATCGGCGGCGAGGACCTGTCCCAGGACGACTTCTGGCGGCTGCCCCGCGATGTCGAGGGCCTGCGCCGCTGGCTTCATGCCCATCGGCGGGGCGAGTCCTCCGTGGACTTCACGTTCTGGATGACGCGGTTGATGCTCTCCAGCCCGACCACTCCGGCCACCCGGGCCGCGATGCTGCGGATCCTCGCCGACCAGCCGGGGCTGAAGCTGGAACAAGGCGTCACCGACCCGGCCGGCCGTCCCGGCGCCGCTGTGGTCTCCCCCGACGGCACGTACCGGCTGATCGTCGACGAGTCGGGCGCGCGCCTGCTGGCTGAGGAGTACAACGGCCCGGACAGAGAGGAGAAGCGTGCCGGACGCAGCGTGTACGCCGGCGCGCGCAAGGGGGAGAAGACCGTGTACGAATCCTCCGGCTGGGTCGAGAAGATCGGCGACCGGCCGTAGCCACGACGCCGGGGCCCGTGCCGTCCACGCGACGGCACGGGCCGCGGCGCTCACCGCAGCAGCGCGGCGATCTCGGGCAGGACGGCGTCGGCGACCTTCACTTCACGGTCCAGGAGACCGTTGGCGTGGAGCAGGTCGGCCACGTGCTGCTGCTCGGCGACGAACTCCTCGCTCACCGGGTGCAGGCCCCAGGGACGGGTGCGCAGCGCGTGCTCCCAGGCGTCCACATCGCCGCCGAACAGCTCGGCGGCCTCTCGGGGGTGGTCCTCGACCCACGCGTCGGACTCCCGCAGGGCGGACACGACGGCGGCCAGCTCGTCCCGCCGCTCCAGGGCGAAGTCCCGGCGGGTGAACCAGAGCGAGCGGTGGCTGAACAGGCCGTCCGTGGGGACCAGCTCGCGCACCTGGGCCTGCTTCTCGACCTCGGTGAGGTAGGGGTAGGAGCCGACCCACGCGTCGACCTCGCCGCGCAGGAACAGCCCGGCCGCGTCGTCGTAGACGTCGACCGGCACGATGTCCTTCCAGCCGAGGCCGGCCTTCTCCAGGGCGAGCAGCACCAGGGTGGTCTGCCAGGAGCCGTGCCCGAGCGCGATCCGCCTGCCCTTGAGGTCCTCCAGGGACCGGATGGGCGAGTCGTCCAGGACGACCAGCCGCCCGTTCTCGTGGCGCGGCTCGGAGACGGCGACGTACACGATGTCGCGCCCCTTGCCCTGGGCGGTGATGGGCGGCGTGGCGCCGGTGCCGATGAAGTCGTAGCCGCCGTCGAACAGGTGGTCGCTGTGCTGGGAGGGCAGTCCCTCGGTGGGCGCGACCCGGTCACCGGACGGCAGGTCACGCAGGTTCACCCACTCGACGTCCGGGATCGCGCGCTCCAGGATGCCGCGGTGGCGCAGCACCCACAGCGAGTTGTTCTGCGGGAAGTATCCGACGCGGAGGGTCATTTCGACGTTCCTTTCGTGAGCAGGGGAAGCACGTGTTCGCCGACGCGGAGCGCCTCCTCCAGGTGGGGCACGCCGGCGAGGATGAACGCGTCGACGCCGAGCGCGATCAGTTCGTTCAGCCGGGCGGCGACCTGCCGGTAGTCGCCGACCAGGCCGAAGGCGGGGCCGGCGCGGAGCCGGTCGAACCCGCCCCAGACGTTGGGCTGGACCTCCAGGTCGCGGTGGTCGTCACCGGCGCCCGCGACGAACGACTGGCTGCGCCGCCAGCCGACGGAGTCGCCCGCCCCCGTCCCCCGGGCGGCCGAGGTCCAGCCTCTGCGAATCTCCTCCCAGGCCTCCTCCTCGGTCTCGCGGGCCAGCACGTCGATCCGTACCGCGAACTTCGGCGGGGTGACGCTGTGCGCGCGCACCTGGCCGAACTTCTCCGCCAGCGCCTCGAAGGGCTCCAGCCACGACAGGTAGTAGTCGGCGTGCCGACCGGCCGCGGCGATCGCGGCCGGCGACGAGCCGGAGAAGTAAACCTGCGGGAACGGCAGGCCGGTCAGCGACTCGGGCAGCCCGGCGTCCTCCACCTGGTAGAAGCGGCCCTTGTGGGTGAAGTCCCCGCGCCAGACTCCCTTGAGCACGTCGAGGAACTCCGAGGTGCGGGCGTAACGGTCGTCGTGGTCGACCCTGTCGCCCCACCAGAGCTGCTGCGGTCCGCCGCCACCGGAGATGATGTTGTAGACGACGCGCCCGCCGGTCGCCCGCTGCAGGGTCGCGGACATGTGCGCGGCCTTCACCGGGTGCAGGAACCCCGGCTGGAAGGCCACCATGAACCGGTAGGTGGACGTCTCCCCGGCCAGGGTCGCCGCCGCCGCCCAGGGGTCGTCGGTGTGCGGGAAGGACGGCAGGAGTCCTCCGACGAACCCGGCCGCCTCCGAGGCCCGGGCCACCTGCGCCATGTAGTCGGCGTGGGTGTAGTCGTCGCGTCCGCCCGGCGCCAGGGCCCCCGGCACCTCGGGGGCGAAGCCACCCCTGCTGGCCCCCTTCCGGCGCAGCGACCGCTGGTCGCCCTCCATCGCGATGCGCCAGTAGATGTCAACCGACATGGTGCGTCTCCTTCGCCAGCAGCGGGAGCAGGTGCTCGCCCAGCCGGTAGGTCTCCTCGACGTGCGGCGCGGTCTCGACGAAGAACTCCGAGACGCCCCGCCGGGCATAGCCGCGGATCGCGTCCGCCACGGCCTCGTACGACCCGGTCAGTCCCGAGAAGCCGATGCGGCCGGCCGCCGTCCGGGCCTCCCCGTCGTCCTCCCGGGCCAGCACCGGCAGGCGCAGGCCGTACGCGACGCCGGGCAGCCGGTCGATCAGGGACTCGATGTCGTCGTCCGGAGAGAACACGTGGACGTCGGCGTGGCGGGCCGACAGCGCGACGGCCTCGGGCGACGTGCCCGACAGGTGCACCCGGGGGAAGACCCGGCCGGACAGCGGGAACGGCAGGCCCCCGCCGAGCACCTGGTAGAAGCGGCCCTCGAACGTGAATTCCCCCTCGTGCCACACGCCCTTGGCCACGGTGAGGAACTCCTCGGCCCGCGCGTACCGGTCGGGGCCTTCGAGGAAGTCGCCCTGCGAACGGGCCGTCCGGGTGTCGAGGTCCACGGTGAGCCGCCAGTCGAGCCGGTCGCCGGAGAACCGCTGCAGCGAGGCCGAGAGCTTGGCGGCGTAGACCGGGGTGGCGATGCCCGCGTGGAACCCGGCCGCGACCCGCACGTGGCGGGACCGCCGCAGCAGTCCCGCGGCGACGACGAACGTGTCCTGCCCCGCGGGGTCGAACGGCACGAGCACGCCGTCGAGCCCGGCCAGCTCGGCCGCCCGGCCGATCCTGCCCAGGTGGTCGAGCGGACCGGGGGCCTCCGGGCGCGGATCGGTGACGAAGCCGGGCAGCGCGGGCGGGCGCCACCCGCCCGCGGGGAGGGTGATGTGGACGGCCGGCGTGATGCCACCGCCTCGGACATTCATTATTCAGATCCTTCCGACGGGCTCGGCGGAGATCGGTGGACTCCACGCGGGGGCGGCCGGTGGTTCCTGCCCGGTCTCGGCCAGGAACTCGGGCGGCGGGGAACAGAGCGGCGGGGTCGCGTCGCCGGGGAGCGGGCCGGGCGAGGGCGGGTGCCCCGCGAACTCCTCCCGGATCGCGGCGAGCGCGCGGGGCCGCTCGACCAGGTCGACCGCCGTGGCGGCGAGGTAGCGGGCCGCCGAGAGCAGCCCGCGGTGGGCGATGCCCGTGCCGGTCGAGGCCGTGGCCGCCCACGAGTGGAGCGGCACGCCCAGCGGGACGACGGGCGCCACGAAGGACAGATGCGGGGCCCGCCGGCTCACCTCCGACGTGTCGCTGGACGGCCCGCCGAGATCGACCTCGGCGGGCGGGCGGAGCGGCAGGACGCCCGTGGCCAGCCCCGCCTGCGGCCTGCCGATCGCCGCCTGGAGCCGGACCGCGAACTCGTGGTCGGCGTCGGTGAACTCGGGCGCGCCGAGTTCGCTCATGGTCGCGTGCAGCAGTTCCGCGCCGGCGCGGTTGCCGAGGCCCTCCCGGATGGCGGTGACGACCCGGTGCTCCAGCCGCGTCCTGCTGGCCAGCGCCGCGGCCCTGGCGCAGTCGAGCACCTTCTCGTGGAGGATGCGCGCCCCCTCGTAGGTGCTCTCCCGGACGAAGAACCAGACCGTCGAGATGTCGGGCGTCACATTGGGGGCGCCGGCCGGCCCGGCGAACGCGTAGCCGATCCGCCCGGACGGCGAGACGTTCCCGGCGCGCAGGTGCTCGGCCATCGTGGTCAGCAGCAGGGCGCCGTCCAGGCCGCTCCTGGTGCCCAGCGGGCTGGACGCGTGCCCGGGCGAACCGAGGAAGGTGAACGTCGCGGAGATCAGGGCCGTCGTGACGTCCCAGCCGGTCGCGGTCACCGGCGCCGGATGCCAGTCGAGGAAGACGTCCAGCCCGTCGTAGGCGCCGTCGCGCACCGCGTACGCCTTGCCGACGAGCTGCTCCTCCCCTGTCGAGGCGAAGACCTTCAGCGTGCCCCGGCCGCCGAGCGCCTTCGCGGCCGCGATGGCGGCGCCGGCCGAGGCCGCGGCCAGCGCGTTGTGCCCGCAGCCATGCCCCGGGCCGTACCCGGGTCCGTAATGGGGATCGCCGTCGAACACGAGCGGGTCGTGGCGCGGCACACCGGCCCGCTGGCTCAGCCCCGGCAGCGCGTCGTACTCCACGTTGAACCCGATCACCGGCGCGCCCTCGCCGTACGTCGCCACGAAGGCGGCGGGGAAACCGGCCGTGCCCCACTCGATCGTGAAGCCGTGGGCGCGCAGCAGCCCGGCGGTGGCGAGGGCGGACCGCCATTCGCGCAGGGACGGCTCGGCCAGCGCCCAGATGGTGTCCGACAGGCCCGTCAGCGCCGCGGAGTTCTCCTCGATCCAGCTCAGGGCCGTGGTCCTGGCGCTCATCGCGCCGCTCCCGCCGTCACGTCCACGCCCAGGTCGGCGAGGAGGCGGTGGCGCAGTCCGACGAAGCGCGCGCCGCCGCGGTCGCGCGGGCGGGCGAGGTCCACCGCGAGATCCGTGGCGAACGCGCCGTCGCGGAGCACGATGATCCGATCCGCGAGCAGGATGGCCTCCTCCACGTCGTGCGTGACCAGCACCACGGCGGGACGGTGCCGGGCGCACAGCTCGGCGATCAGCTCCTGCATGGTGATCCGGGTCAGCGCGTCCAGGGCGGCGAACGGCTCGTCCAGGAGCAGCAACTCGGGTTCGCGGACCAGGGCCCGGGCGAGCGCCACCCGCTGCGCCTCCCCACCGGAGAGCGTGGCGGGCCAGGCGCGGGCGTGCCCGCCGAGTCCCACCTCTTCGAGCGCTTCGAGCCCCTTGGCGCGGGCGCTCCTGCCCTGTCCGATCACGACGTTCGCCAGCGCCCGCTTGGACGGGATCAGCCGGGGTTCCTGGAAGACGACCGTACGCACGGGCGGGACCAGCACGGTCCCGGTGGTCGCGCCGTCGAGACCGGCGAGGATGCGCAGCAGCGTGGTCTTGCCCGTGCCGCTCGGGCCGAGCAGCGCGACGAACTCGCCCCGCCGGACGGTGAGGTCGATCCCGTCGAGGACCGCCCTGTCGCCGAACACCTTGCGCAGCCCGCTCACCCGTACGGCGAGGGCGTCGCCGCCGGTCGCCGTGTGTGTCGTGTGCGCAGTGTGCGCAGTGTGCGCTGTGTGCGCTGTGTGCGCTGTGGGGCCGCTCATCGGACCGCCACCGCCCTGCGCCACGGCATCGCGAGGCGTTCGATCACGCGCAGAGCGAGGTCCGCGAGCAGGCCGACCAGCGCGTAGAGGATCACGCAGAGGGCCAGCACGTCGGTGCGCAGGTAGTCGCGCGCCGTGTTCATCAGGTAGCCGAGGCCGGAGGTCACGTTGATCTCCTCGGCGGCGATCAG
Organism: Microbispora sp. NPDC046933; assembly: GCF_040644635.1. Lineage (NCBI taxonomy): Bacteria > Bacillati > Actinomycetota > Actinomycetes > Streptosporangiales > Streptosporangiaceae > Microbispora > Microbispora sp. NPDC046933. The sequence goes on from NZ_JBEYWW010000018.1 coordinate 100,388, forward strand.
CGCGATCACGCTGAGCGTCGCCGACAGCCGCAGGCCGGCGAACAGCGAGGGAAGCGCACCGGGGAGGACGACCTCCCGCACCAGCCGGAGCCGGCCGAGGCCGAACGACCTGGCCGCCTCGACGACCTTGCGATCGACGTTGCGGACGCCGCTGGAGACGTTGATGTACATCGGGAAAGTGCAGGCGACCGCGATGAGCAGGATCTTGGACGCCTCCTCGATACCGAACCACACCATGAACAGCGGCACCAGCGACAGGAACGGAACGGCGCGCAGCATCTGCATCGAGGAGTCGAAGAGCTCCTCCCCCAGGCGGGTCAGCCCCGACAGCACCCCGATGAGCAGGCCCGCCGAGCCGCCGAGCACGAAGCCGAGCCCGGCGCGGGCGAGCGAGACGCGCAGCGCCTCCTGGAGCTGCCCGTCCGACCACAGGTCGCCGAACGTCGTCAGCACGGTCCCCGGCCCGGCGAGCACATCGGGGGTGAGCAGCCCCGAGGCGGCGCCGATCTGCCAGGCCGCGACCAGTGCGACCGGCCCCACGACGCGCAGGGCGAGGCTCGCCGCCGGGTGCCTGCGGGCCCTGCGCGGCGGTCGTGGCCGGATGAGGTGGGAAGCCGGCTCGGCGTCGGCCCGCCGCGTCGCCTCCAGCGCGGTCACGCGCCGCCGCCCGGGAGCGTGGTGACGTCGACGACGTACTGCGCGACGTCGAGCGGCGCGGTGAGCACCTTCTGGTCCAGGTAGAACGCGGCGACGTCCCGGAACCGCGCGAGGTCCGCCTCGGTGACGGCCTGGACCGGCTTCCCCTGCCTGCGGATGTCGATCAGCAGGTCCTGGAGCCTGCCCGCCACCGCCTGCGGGCCCGCGGAGGTGAAGACGTTCTGGTACGCCTTCGGGTCGGCGATCTCCTTGGCCGAGCCCTCGTGGAAGAAGTCGTACAGCGCCTTGACGACCTCGGGGTGCTTCTCGATGAGCGTGTTGGACGCGACCCAGATCGCGTAGTTGTCCGACTTGATGTCGGCGCCGTCCGCCAGGACCCGCCCGTCGAGGGTGGCGACCGCGGGAGCCAGGAACGTGGAGAAGGTGGCCCAGGCGTCGACCTTGCCCGACCCGAAGACCGGCGCGGTGTCGACCGGCGCGAGGTAGACGCGCTTGACCTTGTCGAGCGGCACGCCGTAGGTCTGCAACGCCTTGAGCAGGAGGTATTCGCTCGTGCCGCCCTTGCCGACGGCCACGGTGTGCCCGGCGAGGTCGGCCACCGTCTTGATCGGGGAGCTGTTCTTGACCACGATGCCCTCACCCGCCTCGTCCGGCGGGGTGACGGCGAAGATCTTGAAGCTGGGCTTGACGGCGAGGGCGGTGATCCCGGAGGTGATCGAGCCCTGGGCGACGTCGAGCGAGCCGGCGTTGATGGCCTGCGCGGCCGGGGCGAAGACGGGAAAGTCGCCGGCCCACCGGACCTTGGCGTTCACCTTCGCCAGCGCGGCGTCCAGGCTGCCGTCCTTCTTGGCCACGGCCAGGTAGCCGTCGTTGCCGGGATCGGCGATCCTGACGACCACCTGACCCGCTTTCTCAGGCGCGCCCGACGCCGTCGCGCCTGTTCCGGTGGAGCCGCAGGCGGCCAGCAGTGCCAGCGGGACGGCGGCGGCCAGGGCGAGGGGAAGCTTACGCACGTGACTCTCCAGCGGTGATGAGGTGTCGGGCGGTTGCGAGCGGGGTGTGGTCGGCCCAGGCCGCGACGTCGACGGGCGTCTCCAGGAAGCCGTGGGCGCGCAGGGCACGCTCCTGCGCCGCCAGGAGGTCGAGGCGCTCGGCGGACAGGTCGAGGTGGAGGGAGGCTCCGGCACGGTAGGCGCCGGCCACGCCGGCGGGGCCGCCCCCCGTCTCCGCGCCGAGGATCCGTGCCACCTCGGCCGGATGGTCCGCGGCCCAGTCGGCGGCTCTGAGCAGCACGGCGAGGAATCGGGCCACCACGCCGGGGTGCTCGTCGAGCAGCCGCTGGTGGACGGTTATCGGGCGCGGGGTGCCGTTGTTGACCCGCGATCGACGGTCCTCGGCCGCGTCGAGATCGACGGCGACCTCGGCGCGGTGCCGTGCGGCGGCCTCGACGGCCTGCGCCCCCTTGACGTAGACGGCGTCGACCTCACCCCGCGACAGCGCGGCCAGTTCGGCCTCCCACTGCCCGGCGCCCGGCTCGGCCTCGACGTCGACGAGGTCCGCGTCGGCCAGGCCGAGACCGGCCAGGGACAGCGCGCCCTCGAAACCGCGCAGCGCCATGGCCCGCCAGAAGTCGATAGGGATGGGGTGCCGCGGAACCGCCAGGCGCAGTCCCTTGAGCTGTCCGGGGGTGCGGATCTCGCTGCCGGCGCGTACGAGGATCACCTGGCGCTCCTCGATCCACGTCAGCCCGATGAGGCGGGTGGCCTCCCCCCGGGAGCGGGCCCACAGAGCGGGCACGTTGCCGCCCTCCCGGAACAGGCCGGGGAGCCCGTGGGTGTAGTGGTGGTCCCCGGCGACCTCGCTCGGGACGTCCTGAAGCGAACGGACCTCGATGCCCTCCGCGGCGAACTCCGCGGTGAGCCAGCCCCGGTCGGCGGCGATGCCGGTGGCGGTGGGCACCGGACAGCGGGTGAACCAGATCGTGTCCAGGTGGGACGCGGGTGCGCTCATGTCCCGAAGTTTGCCACTAACTTGGTAGGAATTGCAAAGTATGCTCCCATATCGTGGGAAGCCCGTTCGATCGGCTGCGCAGTGGGCTGTGGATACCAATCCCCTTAGACGAAGTGGAGATTCCTACATCATGGGATCGACGAGCGCCGGGGCACAGGCGGTGCAGCGGGCGATGGCCGTGCTCACCTGCTTCCAGGACGGCGGCCCGCCCCTGAGCGCCTCAGACATCGCCCGCCGGTTGGGCCTGTCCGGCTCCACCGCACACCGGCTGGCCCAGGCCCTCGCCGGCTCGGGGTTCCTCGAACAGGACCCGCAGACCGCCCGCTATCGCCTCGGCCCTTCGGTGACCGAGCTCGGCCGGCTCTCCTTCCACCAGCGCGGACTGCACCGCGTCACCCCCGAGCTGAACCAGCTCGCCCGCGTCACCTCGGCGACGGTCGACCTGGCGATGCGCAACGGGAAGCACGCGGTGATCCTGCTGGGCGGCTCGGTCGATCCCGACAGCGCCATCGGCCTGCGCCGCCCGCTCCACTCGACCGCCCTCGGCAAGGTCCTGCTCGCCTGGGCCGCGCCTCCGGGTGACGACCTCACACTTCTCGGCTCGCTCCCGCCCCAGACCGACAGGACGATCACCGACCCCGGCGAGCTGCGCGCCGAGATCGAGAAGGTCCGCGAGAACGGCTACGCGCTCAACGACGGGGAGTCGGCCTACGGCGTCCGGACTCTCGCCGTACCGGTCCTCGACCGGGCGGAGCACGCCCGCTACGCGCTCGCCGTGCGTGCCACGCCACGGCTCATCACGGAGGCGCGCATCGGCTGGTTCGTGAGCCATGCCCTGGCGTGCGCGAGAGCACTGGAGGTGCTGCTCCTGCCACCCTCCGAGCGGCGGATCGCCGACGTGCGGTGAGGCCGCGGGGTGTCGCACCAGGAGTACAGAACCGGAAATTCCCGATTTCATGGACGGTCCTGCCGCTGCCGGATAGCCTCTGCCGGGTCGAGATTGTTGGATCTTCAGCGACAGGGTGGGGACGGCGTGGCGCGCTCGTGGACGGAGCTTCCCACGGGCCGGGTCGTGCACCTGCACGGCGACCCGGACGCCGTCGCGCTGGCGGTCGAGCCTCTGCCTGACGACGCGCCCGCGCTGGTCACGTACGTCCCTCGCCCGGCCGGGACCCCCGCGGACGTGGTCGCCGACGTGCTGGGGGAACTGGAGTCCGCCGCGCTGGCGATGTTCCCGGCCTGGCTGCCCGAGGCGGACGGCATCACGGGACCCGGCGGCGCGGCCGTCCCCGCCGTTCGCGCCCTCGCCCTGCGTACGGGCTCGGCCACCAGGCACTTCGCGCCCTTCCTCGCCCACCTGGCGGAACGCGCCCTGCGGGGTGAGGCCCGGGGCGGCTTCCCGCCCGAGATCCGTGCCGCCGGGCTGGCCCGGGTGCTCCGCTCGGGCTACCGGCGGCCCGAGGCCGCGATCCTCGTGCGGATGCCGCCGGAGCTCAGCCCGTCGGCGGAGGAGGCGCTGGTCGCGGCGTGCGAGTGGCTGGCCCACCACGGCGGGTTCGGCGTCTGGCTCACCGGGCCGCCGCCGCGCTCTGTCGACCGGATCGAGACCGTGGCCGCCCCCATCCCGGAGGAGGTGGCGGCGCTCGCCCGCGAGATCGCGTCCGGCGGCGCCGAGGACTGCCGGCTGCCGGCGCTCACCTTCCCGCCTCTCGCCGGGGTGCCGCACCCGGCCAGCGCCGCCGAGCGGCGGTTGGAGGCGGCGCTGTCGCCGTGCGCCTGGGCGGCGGGCCGCGAGTGGAACCAGCTCCACGCCTCCGGACCGCTCAGCAACCCGATCCGCGTCGACCTGCTCTGGCGTGCCGAGCGATGCGTGGTCGAGATCGACGGCCCCGAGCATCTCAGGCCGCTCCGCCTCGCCGCGGACAGACAGCGCGACCTGTGCCTCCGCCGGGACGGCTACGCCGTCCGCCGCTTCACCAACGAGCAGGTGCTGGAACGTCTCGGCACCGTGCTCGCCGAGTTGGAGCGCTTCCTCCACCAGTGCCGCCATGGAACGTTCGAAGGGTCACCCCATGCCTGACAAGCCCTTGTCCTTCTCCGCGACCTGCGCCCTCCTGATCCTGATGGCGGAGGACCGGGAGATGTCCAATCCCGAGCTCAAGGAAAAGTACGGCGTCACCATCACGGGCAAGGAACGGACCGCCCTCAACGAGGGCAGATTCGTCACCAGCCGGAGAACAGGCCGTTCTTTCAGCCACGTGCTGACCGACAAGGGCTGGCATCACGCGTCGCAGCTCTTCCGGGACGGCGTCACCGCGCCGGGCACCGGTTTCGCCGCGGCGACGGTCAAGGCCCTCGTCGGCAACCTCCAGCGGCACATCGCCCGTAGCGAGAACAGCCTCGCCGAGATCTTCGGGCGGGAGGAGGACCTCCCCCCGGCGACCACCGAGGCACCGGTTGAGGAACCGTCCGCCTCCGAGGCGGCGATCCCGCAGCCACCGGCCGCGAGCGGGATATCGCTCGCATCCGACGACGTCGAGACGATGATCCGCAAGGCGTACGCGCAACTGGCCGACAAGCCGAACGCCTGGGTCAGCCTGACCCGGCTGCGTCCGCTGCTGGGCGACGCCCCCAGGGCCGAGGTCGACGCCGTCCTCCGTCACATGATCGGCCTGCCCGACGTGCGCCTGGTGCCCGAGTCCAACCAGAAGATGCTCACCGACGAGGACAGGAGCGCCGCTGTCGTGATCGGGGACCAGGCCAAGCACCTCATCCTGATCGGAGCATGATGACGAGCGACGAACTCGACGCCCTTCGGGCCCTGCGGTTCAACTACACGCGGGTCGCCGACGACGTGTGGCGCCCGTTGCCGTTCCACGTCGAGGGGCTGCACCGGGACGCCGCCCAGGTCATCCTGAACGGCCTGCTGGAGGCGGAGGAGAGCGTCGCCGCGAGCCCCATCGGCGTCGCGATACAGGGCCAGCGGGGAACGGGCAAGACGCACCTGCTCGGCTGGGTGCGGCAGAAGGTGCACGAGGAGGACGCCTACTTCTTCCTCGTCAGCCTGCTCGACGCGAAGGACTTCTGGGAGAGCGTGCTGCTCTCCATGCTCGACAGCCTCTCCCGGCCGATGGCCGGGGACGGCAGTCAGCTGAAGGAGCTCCTGTGGCGCCTGTGCGTGCTCGCCGACGTGCCGCAGGCCGCTCGCGGCCCGATCATCGGTGACGCTCCCCTGTCCCGGGCGGACCTGGACGCCTTCATCAACGCCCTGCGCCGCTACGACTCGCACGCCGGCCGTGACGTGCAGGACACCGCACGGGCCCTCACGCTGCGGGCCTCCCATGACCTGGCGGCGCAGGACGTCGGTGACGCCTACCTCATCTCGGCGCCGCAGGGAGAGCCCGGCGAGCGCGCGGGATGGGGGTTCCGGACCGTCGAGAAGACACCGCAGGAGATCGTCCACGACCTGTCCAGGCTTCTCGCGCTGACCGGTCCCTCCGTCATCGCCGTGGACCAGGTCGACACGCTGATCGCCCAGTCCTCGGCCCTGACCGAGGGCGGATCGGCGGAGGACCCGGAGCACCGGAGGGCGCTCGAACGCGTCGCGGGCGGTCTGATGACCCTTCGCGAGGTCACCCGCCGCACGCTGACGGTGCTGTCCTGTCTCCCTCAGACATGGGCATTGATCGAGCGGCATGCCACGGACACCGTCCAGGACCGCTTCCGGACGACCTTTCCGCTGGGGACGATCTCGGACGCGAAGACGGGCCGGGCGCTGGTCGAGAAGCGGTTCGGCGCGCAGTACGGCGCGGCGGGGTTCACGCCGCCGTATCCGACGTGGCCGGTGAAGCCGGAGGCGTTCGAGGAGGCGAACCAGTACACCCCGCGCCAGTTGCTCATCAGGATCGACAAGCACGTGCGGTCGTGCCTGGCGAGCGGGCAAGTCACGGAGCTGGAACGGCTGACGGGCTCCGGGTCGAGCACGGTCGATCCCATCCCCCTGCCACGGAAGCGGGAACCCGACTTCGGCGGGCTCGACAGGCGGTTCGCGGAGCTGCGAAAGCGGGCGGACGTGGCGGAGGCGCTGGACCCGATCACGGAGGACGCCGTGATGCCGGGACTGCTGTCGGCCGGGCTGTCCGCCTGGATCGCCGAGCAGGGCGACGACGGGCGCCTGTTCACCCAGGACCCGCCCCCGAGCACGAAGCCGCCCCTGCACGCGCGTCTGCGGCGGACCCTGGACGAGGCGACGGAGAACGAGGCCCACTGGTGCTTCCGGGCCATCTCGGCGTCCCACCACATCGCCGCGCTCAACCGGCTGAAGGCCGCCTCCACCGCGGCCGGGCTCGACGAGCGGATACCCGCGCGCAGACTGTTCGTGCTCAGGAACCAGAGCTGGGCGAAGGGGCCGGTCACGCAGGAGGCCCTCGCGGCCTTCGAGCAGGCGGGCGGCCGTGTCCTCCAGGTCGAGGAGGACGACCTGAGGATCTTCTCCGCGCTTCGCACCCTGCTGACCGAAAACCCGCCGGACCTCCAGGCATGGCTCGTCTCTCGCAGGCCGACGAGCGAGGTGAAGCTGTTCGCCGAGGCGCTGAGCGACGCGGCTGTTCCCCGCGGGTCCGGCGCCGGGAGCGGGAGGTCCTCCCGGGCGACCCGGTCGCCGGACCGCCCCCGGCGCACCGCCAATCCCGACCGGCGTCTGCTCCGCCGGGAGGCGGTGCCAGGACTCAGGCCGCTGCCGGTGTCCGACGCGCCGTCCCCCGCCTCCGACACCACGCCGCCACCGGCGCCCGGCACCACCCCGCCACCGGCCTCCGAGACCGCGCCGCCACCGGCCTCCGAGACCACGCCGTCACCGGCCTCCGGCGATGCGCCGGAACCGGTCGGTACGAGCGTCGCGCCGCCCGGCGGCGCAGCCGTCGGCTCGGCCGGTCCCGATCTGCAGGTCTGGCCACCGCTGCTCTCCCCCGAGGCATCGCCGGCCGACGCGCCGGCCGCGGAGGTACCGGCCCCGGAGGCGCCGGCTGCTGAGACGCCGGCTACCGAGGCGCCGGCTACGGAGACGCCGTTCGCGGAGACGCCGTCCGTTCCTCGCTCGCGCAGGGCACTGTGGTCGGACGAGGTCCCGCCGGCTCCGTACCTGACGATCGGGGCCGCGACCTCGGACGACCGGCCGGTACGGATCCCGTTGGAGACCCTGCGCAAGCACACGGCGATCTTCGCGGGCTCGGGCTCCGGCAAGACGGTGCTGATCCGCCGTCTCGTGGAGGAGTGCGCCCTTCAGGGGGTCTCGGCGATCGTCCTCGACGCGAACAACGACCTCGCACGGCTCGGCGACCGGTGGCCCGAGCCACCGGCGGAGTGGGGCGAGGGCGACGCGGCCAGGGCCGACGACTACCTGGCGAACACCGACGTCGTCGTCTGGACGCCGCGCAAGGAGTCGGGACGCCCGCTGAGCTTCCAGCCGCTGCCCGACTTCGGCAGCATCGCCGACGACGCGGACGAGTTCGACGAGGCGGTGGACGCCGCCCTCGCCGCGCTCGTGCCCCGGGCGAAGCTGGAGACCAGGACGGCCAGGGCCCACCTGGGCCAGGCGGTGCTCCGCGAGGCCGTCGCCCACTACGGACGGCACGGTGGCACGAGGCTGAACGGCTTGATCGCCCTGCTCGACGACCTGCCGGACGGCGTGAGCAGTCTCGAAGGCGCTGCCAGGCTCGCGACCGAGATGGCCCAGCACCTGAGGGCGGAGACGATCAGCGATCCCCTGTTCGCGGGGACCGGGACGCCTGTCGATCCCGGCGTCCTGCTGACGCCGCCGGAGGGGAAGCGGGCCCGCGTCTCGGTGATCAGCCTCACCGGCATGGCCTCCGACGCTCAGCGGCAGGGCTTCGTCAACCAGCTGCAGATGGCGCTGTTCTCCTGGATCAAGCGGCATCCGGCCGGAGACCGGCCGCTCGGCGGACTGTTCGTGATGGACGAGGCCCAGACGTTCGCGCCGTCCGGACCGGCGACCGTGTGCACCCAGAGCACGCTCGCCCTCGCCGCCCAGGCCCGCAAGTACGGCCTCGGGCTGGTGTTCGCCACCCAGGCGCCGAAGGGCCTGCACAACCGGATCACGGGCAACGCCGCCACCCAGTTCTTCGGCCTGCTCAACGCGCCGGCCCAGATCACGGCGGCGCGTGAGCTGGCCAGGGCCAAGGGCGGCGACGTCGCCGACGTGTCGCGGCTGCGGTCCGGCCAGTTCTACGCGGCGTTCGAGGGCGGGTCCTTCACGAAGGTCCGCACACCGCTGTGCCTGAGCCACCACCCGAGCAGCCCCCTGACCAGTGAGGAGGTCGTGGCCCGGGCGAGCCGGTCCTGAGGGATGGCGGGGAGCCGGCGCCGCCCTCGGGCGCGGCGCCGGCTCCGCCGCCCGCGTCAGCGCTTGCGGCCCACTCCCGCACAGCCCATGCGGGCCGTCTCCTCGTCGGCGAACATCGCCGTCTCCTCGTCGCCGAACGGCCAGACGTTCTCCGGCCCGGCGCCGCTGGCCAGGCCGGGAGGGATCAGCTCGAAATCGCCGAAGAAGCGGGCGATCTCCGTACGCGACCGGGGGACGAACGGCACGTTGGCCTGGCGGTAGAACTCGGTGATCCTGCCCATCCTCTCGGGGGCGGTGTCACCGCAGACGTGCGAGAGCGCGAGGTAACTGCCCGGCGCGAGGGCCTCCCGGTAGGCGGCGACGAACCCCTGAGGGTCGTCCTCGTCCGGCACGAGGTGCACGAAGAACATCATCAGCACGGCGACCGGCCGTTCGAAGTCGATCAGTCCGCGCACCTGCGGATCGCCGAGGACCTCCGCGGGCCTGCGCGCGTCGGCCTGGATCATCGCCACGCGGTCGGGGTCGGCCAGCAGCGCCCGCCCGTGCGCGCAGACCACGGGATCGCTGTCCACGTAGACCACCCGCGCGTCGGGCGCGAACCGGTGGGCCACCTCGTGCACGTTGTCCTGCGCCGGGAGTCCCGACCCGAGGTCGAGGAACTGCCTGATCCCCTGGTCCACCAGGTAACGCACGATCCGGCCGATCAGCCGGCGATTCTGCCTGGTGCCCTCCCTGGTCTCGGGCAGCACGCTCAGCACCAGGTTCGCCAGGTCGCGGTCGGCTTGGAAGTTGTCCTTGCCGCCCAGGAAGTAGTCGTACATGCGGGCCGCGTTGGGAATGGTCGGATCGACTCCACGGGGCGCCTGCTCGGCCGTCATAGGGCTCACGTCCTTCACCGCGCGACCGCGGCACTTTCAAGATCCAGATCGTGAGCCCAATCTAACGTGGGCCGGCGCCCGTGTCCTCCTACCGGAGACGGAAGGCGGCGGAGGCGGCGGCGGCGATCACCACCGACAGGACCACGACGACCGTGAGCGTCCCCAGAGGGTTGCGGTGCCGTACGGGCGCGACCGCGCGCATGGCCGGCACGCGGTATACCGGTGACCTCGACGGCGACGGGGTGGGCCGCGGTGTCGGGCGGGGGCGGGGGGACGGCACCGCGGCGGGCGGCGGGGGCGCGGCCGCCACCCGGTGCGGGGAGTGCCGGGGCGCCGGCGCGGGCTTCTCGGGAGCCGGTGACGGCGGTGGTTCCGGGGAAGGCGCGGGCGGAGGCTCCGGAGAGGGCGCGGGCGGCGGCACGGGCGTCGGCGGCGTGCAGCCGGGCCCGCCGATGCCGACCTCGGCGTGCAGATCGACGATCACGTCGACGTCGACGCAGACGCCGACCCGCAGGCCCGGTCCGTGCGGGTCGTCGGCCGCGAGGGACACACCCTGGACCACGCCCTGTGCCCGCGCCGAGCCTCCGGTCTCCAGCCGCCCCGATAGCGCCGGCGCGGGAGACGCGGCGGCCGGCATGACACAGGCCGGTGCGGTGCAGGTCAGCGCGGCGCAGGCGCAGACGAGCGCGACGGCCGCGCGCGGGCCCGCCGTCCTGCCCATGTCAGCGGCCCTCGGGGATCCGCTGGAACTCGTGCAGGGCGCTCACGAACGCGTCGGGCTTGACCGCCAGGCCACCGCTGAAGGGGTGGGAGATGTTCCACGCGAGGTAGACGCCCACGCCGAGCAGGACCGCCATCGCCGTCACCGGCACGAGTGTGAGCCCCCGGGGCCGGGCCCCGGCCAGGAACGGGAAGACGACGACGATGGCGCCCGTCACGATCGTCAGCAGGAAAACTCCGGGAGGCAGCGTGGTCTCCGTGTCGGCGGCGCGCTGCCGGCGGGCGGCGAACAGGTCCGCCATCCGCTCCAGCACGGCGTCCTTGGCGTCGTGCGCCTCGTCGGTCGTGACCGGCAGTTCGGTCACGCGGGCGCGCAGCGCCTCCAGCCGCGCCGTCCCCTCGCTGCCGAGGCGTCCGGCCGCCATCTGCGGCCACTCGTCCTCGACGACGTACCTCGCGTACTCGCGCAGCCCCTCGCGCACCTGGGCGGCGTCGGGGGCGGGCAGCGGCGCGGCGGCCCAGTAGGCCTCCACGAGAGCCTGGGTCTCCGAATAGGTGTTCTGCCGCGCCGAGTCGGCCGAAGTCCACGGCACGACGATCGCGATGGCGAACACGAGCAGGAACAGCGAGGACAGCATCGACCCCGCGTGCCCGGCGGACGCGCCGCCGGGATCGCGATCGTCGGTGCCCCGGCCCAGCGCGCGGAACAGCAGGGCCGCCACGGCCACCAGGCCGACGGCCGCCGCGACCGCGAGTACGCCCATGAGCATGACATCTCCACAGACACTTTGCCGATTACTTGTGGTGAGATGACTATCACAAAAAGTAACCAGCGACCAGCGGAGACGCGCAAACGACGGCGCGGCATGCCCCGGCCGCGGGGGCAGGTCGTGGCAGGATCGGCGCGGAGGTGGGCGCATGCGCGTGGTGATCGCGGGCGGGCACGGGAAGATCGCCCTTCGGCTGGCACGCCTGCTGAGCGGGCGGGGCGACGCGCCGGTGGGGCTGATCCGCAACCCGGACCAGGTCGCGGACCTGGAGGCGGCCGGGGCCGAGGCGGTGCTGTGCGACCTGGAGCGGACCACGCCCGGGGAGGTGGCCGAGATCCTGCTCGGAGCCGGAGCCGTCGTCTTCGCCGCCGGGGCGGGACCCGGCAGCGGCGCCGCACGCAAGTTCACCGTGGACCAGGGCGCCTCGGTGCTACTCGCCGACGCCGCGGAACGGGCGGGTGTGTCCCGCTTCATCCAGATCTCCTCGATGGGCGCGGGATCGCCGCCGGCGCCGGGGCGCGACGAGGTCTGGGCGGCCTACATCACCGCGAAGACGGCGGCGGAGGAGGACCTGCGCGCCCGCCCGCTCGACTGGACGATCCTGCGGCCGGGGCGGCTCACCGACGGGCCGGGGACCGGCCTGGTGACGCTGGCCGACCCGCCGCTTCCTCCGGGGGCGGTGCCACGCGACGACGTCGCCGCCGTGATCGCCGCGCTGATCGACGCTCCGCAGACGCGGCATCGCGTCCTCGAACTCATCGGCGGAGGCGTGCCCGTCGCCGAGGCCGTACGCCTCGTGCTGATGCGGTGAGGCGCGAGGGCGAGCCGGGACCGTTACTCGTGCGGTCCCGCGTGACAAGAGGGGCTAAATACCCAATCGAGCACTAAGTCATCTCGTTACGGAAAAATCCCAAATTTGGGGGGTTACGGCACCTTGACGACTTTTTCCGGGTGACAAAGACTTCCCTCGACCTCGCGTGCTCCCCTCCGGGCTGACCCCCCGCCCCGGAAGGCACGCCAGATGGAGGAAACTCGATGAGGAGCTCTCCCCGCAGGGCGCGGCGCTACGCGGCCGTGCTCGCACTCCCCTTGGCGATCACCCTGAACGCCCTCCCGGTGCTCGCCGACCCCTCTCCCCAGCCGGTCCCGCCCGACCGGGCGTCCAGCACCGCGCAGGACGGGGTCGCGCTGCTGCGCGTCGTCGTCCCCGACCAGGCGGCGGTGGACAAGCTGGTCTCCCTGGGCGTCGACCTGGCCGAGTACACCAAGCCGGTCGACGGCGGCATCGAGGTGCACGCCGTGCTCAGCCCCGAGGAGGCCCGGAGCCTGCGCGACCAGGGCTTCGACGTCCGCGACGCCATATCCGACCAGGGCGACTACGCCGCGAACCAGGCGGAACGGCGGCAGGCCCTGGCCGCCGCCTCGGCCGACGCGGCGGCGACCGACACGCTCACCCCGCTGCGCGCCGAGTGGTTCACCAGCCTCGACGGCCAGCGTTTCCTGTCGGTGGAGGTGAAGTCGAGCGCCACGGACGCGCAGACCGTGCTCACCGCCACCTGGGACAGCGGTCCCGGAACGGCTCCGGACTCCGGCGGCACGGCGACCATGTCCCGCTTCACCGACGCCGGGCAGTACATGTACCACCGGTTCAACTCGCCGCTGCCGATCACGCAGACCCCCACGAAGGTCACGGTGACCAGCAACCGGGGCGGCACGGTCACGGTGCCGGTGACCAAGTGGCTCGGCGAGGAGCGCAAGGCCCCGAGCAAGCACTACGTGTCGGACTTCGTCGACCACTACATGGACCCGACCGAGGTCACCGGCCGCATCACCGGGCTCGCCAAGGAGTTCCCGAAGATCGCGGAGATCGTCGACCTGCCGTACAAGACGAACGGCTACCGGCGGGCGGCCCAGGCGCAGTTCGGCACCGGGGCCGGCACCGCCGCCGCGAGCACCTTCTACGTGAGCTCCAAGGCGTACGGCAGCGAGGGCGGCAACGACGTGAGCGTCGCGCTGGTCCGGCCCGCCGCCGCCTCCGCCCCGCTGTCGGTCGCGGTCAACGGCAAGAACGTGGTGGTCAACCTGGCCACCGACGCCTCCGGGGCGATCAGCAGCACGGCCGCGCAGGTGGTCGCCGCCCTCAACGGCGACGCCGCCGCCTCCGCGCTGCTCACCGCCGCCACCTACCGCGGCAACGCCGGGAACGGAGTGGTGACCGAGGCAGCCGCGACGAAGCTCACCGACGGCCTCCAGGCTCCGGCGACGGTCTCGCGGCAGCCGTTCCAGATGAAGGTCCTGCGCGTCGGCAAGCACCGGGACGGCTCGAAGGTCGGCGTCTTCCTCTACTGCCAGGAGCACGCCCGCGAGTGGGTGACCCCGGTGACCTGCGTGGAGACCGCCGAGCGGCTGCTGCGCAACTACGCTCACGACGCGGCCACCCGCAAGCTCGTCGACGGCCTCGACATCTTCATCATGCCGACGGCCAACCCCGACGGCGGGCACTACTCGATGTACGACTACAACATGCAGCGGCGCAACATGACCAACTACTGCCCGGTCTCCAACGGGGACCCGGGCCGCCGCAACTCGTGGGGTGTCGACCTCAACCGCAACTTCACCGTCGGCTCGGTGTTCGACGGGTACAACGGCGCCTCCACGACCTGCACCAGCGACACGTTCGGCGGTCCTTCCGAGCTGTCGGAGCCCGAGACGCGCAACCAGGTGTGGCTCACCGACAAGTACACCAACATCAAGTTCGCCATGAACACCCACTCCTACGGCGGCTACTTCATGTGGCCTCCCGGGGCGTACAAGACCGCGGGGCGTGAGGTCCTGCCGCGGACCGACTTCGGCACGGAGAGCTTCTTCTGGAACGCCTCCGGCCACATCCTGTCGGCCGTGCAGGACTGGCGTGGCACGGCGATCTGGCCGGGGCGCACCGGCCCGGTGGTGGACGTGCTCTACTCGGCGGCGGGCAACAGCGCCGACGAGCACTGGTACAACCGCGGCATCATCGGCTGGGACTTCGAGGTCGGCGCGGACGTCTACGACCAGGCGACCAAGCAGTACCGCGCGGTCGGCTTCCAGCCGCCGTTCGCGGAGGGCCACGAGGAGGCGATGGAGTTCTCCAACGGCCAGGTCGCCATCCTGGAGGTGGCCCGGGCCTACGCGGAGGACAAGGACCGGCCGGACTCGCGGCTCACGGTGACCGCGAAGGACGCCTCCTCGGCGACCTTCACGTTCACGACCGACGAGCCGGCGAACGTCTACTACACGCTCGACGGCAGCCGCCCGACGCTGAACTCGCCCAAGCTGGCCGCGGCCGGCATGCGCGAGGGTGCACAGAAGATCACGGTGACCGGGACCACGGAGGTCCACTGGTTCGCCGTGGACATCGCGGGCAACGTCGAGAAGAACTACAAGCCGGACGGCAACGGCAAGAACTACAACAAGGAGACCGTCAAGGTCGGCGACACGCGCTGACCCTCCGTTCCGAGGTGGCCGCCGGCCGGGGAGTTCTCACCGCCGCGGGGCCCCCCCAACTTTCCCAACCGACCCCCACTATACCGGCGGACGGGGAACCAGGGTTGGAA
>NZ_JBEYWW010000018.1:115386-188537 GCF_040644635.1 Microbispora sp. NPDC046933
AATCCCAATAACAAAAACCCCGCCGCCTTTATGGTCGGCCTCCCGCGGGTTACCCCGGGTCCCGCGGGGCCCGCCGGCCGGGGAGTTCTCCCGGCCGGCGGCCACCAGCATGTTCCCCTCCGAACCCGCTCTGTCCAGGACGAGGTGACACAGGGTTAGGAAATCCTGACGTAGCGGATTGTTGACCGGCCGGTCAATCAGGCGGACCGTCGGGTCATAGGTCACCTCTCCCCGTACGGAGGCACGGATGGATCTCACGAGATCGTTCTCCGACATCGTCGCCCTCGTCGCCGGGCTGGTCGCAGTGCTCGCGCACTTCTTCTGGGCCGACACCCAGGCGGCCACGCAGCCGCTGCTCGTCCTCGGCGCACTGCTCGTCGTCTCTGCCCTGTGGTCCATCCTGGGCGCGGGCGGCGCCAGTTCCTGGGTGACCGCGGCGTTCGGCGCCCTGCTGTTCGTCTCCCCCTGGGCGTTCGGCTTCGACGGCGACTCCGCCTCGGCGTGGACCGCCTGGATCACCGGCGCCGTCACCGTCATCGTCGGTCTGCTGACCGTCCTGCAGGTGCGCGGCCGGACGACCGTCGCCGCCTGATCCCCACCGACCCCGCCCCGGCCGGACCCGGTCCGGCCCGGCGCCCCACCTCCGCGTACGGCCCCGCCGCCCGTCGCCCCTCCAGGCGACCGGCGGCGGGGCCGTACGCCTTTCCCCGCCTTTCGCGGTCTATCAGCTCGCCCCGGATCCCACCGGAACCGTCATGGCGCACTCCTGGCGACGTAGCGCTTGATAAATGGCCAAACCAAAAGCATCGCGATGACGGCATAGATCGCGATGGACACCGGACCGCCGAGCAGGCCCGACAGGTCGCCACCGGACAGTTGCAACGACCGGCGGCCCTGGAGTTCCGCACGCGGACCGAGGATCACACCGACGATCAACGGCAGCACGGGCAGCCCGAAGCGCCGCATCACGAACCCGAGCAGCCCCAGGAGCAGCAGCAGGACCAGGTCCAGCGGCTGGGAGTTGACCGCGTAGGCCCCCATCGAGGCGAAGAACAGGATGCCCGCGTACAGGTAGGGCCTGGGGATGCGCAGCAGCTTCGCCCAGGCCGGTGCGAGCGGCAGATTGAGGACGAGCAGCAGCAGGTTGCCGAGGAACAGGCTCGCGATCAGCGTCCAGACCAGAGCCGGCTGCCGTTCGAGCAGCAGCGGCCCGGGCTGGATGCCGTACGACTCGAAGGCCGCGAGCATGACCGCCGCGGTCGCCGTGGTCGGCAGGCCGATGGCCAGCATCGGCACGAGCGTCCCCGCGGCGGAGGCGTTGTTGGCCGCCTCGGGCCCGGCGACGCCTTCGATGGCCCCGTGGCCGAACTCCTCGGAACGCCTGGCGAGCCTCTTCTCCGTGACGTACGAAAGGAAGGTCGGGATCTCCGCCCCGGCGCCGGGCAGCGCCCCGAAAGGAAAACCGAGCGCGGTGCCGCGCAGCCACGGCCTCCAGGATCTGCGCCAGTCCTCGGCGCCCATCCAGGGCCTGCCGACCGGGATGACCGGCGCGGCCGTCCGGCGCATGTGCGCGGCCACCCACAGGGCCTCTCCCACGGCGAAGATCCCGACGGCGACGACGACCACGTCGATGCCGTCGGCGAGTTGCGGGATGCCCAACGTGAGCCGCTGCCGGCCGGTGACCCCGTCGATGCCGATCAAGCCGATCACCAGCCCCAGCAGCAGCGAGGCGAAGCCGCGCACGCGCGAGGAGCCGAGCGTCACCGACACCGCGACAAAGGCCAGCAGCATGATCGCGAAGTAGTCGGGCGCGCCGAGGCTGATGGCGAACGTGACCACCAACGGCGTCACCAGCACGAGCAGCAGGGTGGCGATGGTGCCGGCGACGAACGAGCCGATGGCCGCGGTCGCGAGGGCCTGCGCCGCCCTCCCCGCCTTGGCCATCTTGTTGCCCTCGATGGACGTGATGACCGAGGACGACTCGCCGGGCGTGTTGAGCAGGATGGATGTCGTCGAGCCGCCGTACATGCCGCCGTAGTAGATGCCGGCGAACAGGATGAACGCCTGCGTCGGGTCCATTCCGTAGGTGACCGGAAGCAGCAGCGCCACCGTCATGGCCGGGCCGATGCCGGGAAGCACTCCGACGGCGGTGCCGGCGACCACGCCGAGCAGCGCCATCAGCAGGTTGCCCGGCGACAGCACGTTGACGAACCCGTCGAGCAGGTGGGTGAGGTTGTCCATCACAGGATCCCCTGCAGCACGCCGGCCGGCAGGTTGACCCCGAGGCCGATCGCGAACGCGTAGAAAGTGATCAACGACAGCGCGATCGCGATCGCCAGGCCGCGCACGTGATGCCGGTTGCCCAGGGCGAAGGCCGCCCCCCAGAACAGGACGGTCCCGCTGACGACCCAGCCGAAGGGCTCGATCAGCACGGCGTTGGCGGCGAAGGCGCCCGCCAGCAGCAGGACCGTCCGCCAGTCCACCGCGGTGGACAGGTCGACGTCCTCGCCGCCCTCCGGTTCGCCGCGGCCTCCCCTGGCGACGTCCACGCCGTAGACGACCGCGACCGCCAGGAGGGCCACTCCCAGGAGCACCGGCACGGGACGGGGGCCGATGGGGTCGTTGCTACTGGTCAGAGGCGCGATCCGCAGGGCGTCGACGATCACCAGCGCGCCCAGCAGGGCGAGGAACGCGCACACGCCGTACTGCGCGCGGTCTCCGCCCCGAGCCCCACCGTCGCGGGAGAGCCGCTCGTCCCGCACGCTCATGGGGCCGCCTCCGCGACTCGTGCCGTGCTCACCGACCGGCTCGCTTCGCTCGCTCACTGCCGCACCGTCCTCGTGTCGGTGGTCCGGAGACTCATGCCAGACCGAGCTCGGCGAGGATGGAGGCGACACTCTTGTCCTGCTCGGCCATATAGGCGGCGAACTGGTCACCGGTGACGAAGGAGTCGGTCCAGCCGCGCTTGACCAGCTCGGCCCTCCACTGCTGCGAGTCGTGCATCCGGGTGAGCACGTCGATCCACATCCGCTTGTCGGCGTCGCCGATGCCGGGCGGGGCGACGATCCCGCGCCAGTTCGTGAAGACCAGGTCGATGCCCGACGCTTTGAGGGTGGGGACGTCCTTCAACACCGCGACCGGCTCGGTGCTGGTCACCGCGAGCACCCTCAGCTGGCCGGCGGTCACCTGGTCGAGGAACTCGCTGTATCCGCTCGCGCCGAAGCCGACCTTGTTGCCGAGGATCGCGGGCAGCAGTTCGCCGCCCCCGTCGTAGGAGACGAAGTTGACCTGCTTGGGGTCGATCCCCACCACCTTGGCAAGCTGCATCGGCAGCAGGTGATCGGGCCCTCCCGGCGACGAGCCGCCGCCGACCGCGATCTTCTTCGGGTCCTTCTTCCACGCCGCGACGAGGTCTCCGATCGTCTGGTACGGCGAGTCCTTCGACACGACGATCGCGCCCGCTTCCTCGATGAGCTTGGCGAGGGGGGTGGTCTGGGACAGTGTGGCCTTCGATTTGGACGTGTACGACGCGCCCACCACGCCCAGGCCCATCTGCATGGCCAGCTTGCCGTTGCCCTTCTCGTTGATCATCCGCTGCAGTCCGACCGTGCCGCCCGCGCCGGGAAGGTTGAACACCTGGATGCCCGAAGCCATCCCGGCGTCCTCCATGACCTTGGCCGCCGTTCTCGCGGTGGTGTCGTATCCCCCGCCCGGCGTGTTCGGCACCATGATGCGCAGGCCGGCGACCGGGCCGCCGTCCGTTGCCCCGCCGGTCCCCTTCTCAGCCGTCGCGCCGCAGGCCCCGGTTCCCAGGAGCGACAGCGTCGCCAGAGCGGCGATGACAGTTCTGATCCGGTTTCTCACAATCGTCTCTTTCCTGGCGAAAGGTCTCGGGGCCATGATTATGCGAACCCGGCAACGGGCCGTCTTCCTTCTGTGAGCAGCGGAGATTGAGTTCATTGTGGTCGTGAGATCTCGTGGCCCGACCCTGGCGGGCGAGCTGCTGGCCCTGCAGCTCGTCATCGTCGTAGTGGTGTTGTGCGCCGTCGCCGCCATCTCGCTGGCCCAGTCCGAGGCGACCTTCGATCGGGTCGAGGGACGCCGGGTGACGGCGCTGGCCGAGCAACTGTCGTGGAACCCTCTGGTCCGCAGCCAGATCGACCAGCCGGCACCCGCCGAGGTGCTCGCCCCGCTGATGCAGTCGACACTGACGGATTCGGGCGTCACCTCCGTCACGATCGCCGACGTCAGCGGCAAGATCATCGGTTCCACGGACACCACCCTGCTCGGGACTCCCCTGCCGCTCGGCATCCCGGGTGTCGCCCGGGCACGGGGCTGGTCCGGCTATCTCCCGGTCGGCGGGACCCGCCATCTGGTCGCCCAGGTCCCCGTGCTGGGGGCCACGCCGCAGAACCACGGCCGCCACCTCGGGACCGTGATGATCGGGGTGGCCGCTCCGACCGCCTGGGAACGCCTGGCCGGCGCGTCGTCCTACCTGCTGGTCCACCTGGGGGTCGCCAGCGCGCTGGGCGTTCTCGGCTCCTGGCTGCTGGCCCGGCGCATCAAACGGCAGACCCTGGGCATGGAGCCGCGCGAGATCACGGGCCTCGCCGAGCACCGGGAGGCGATGCTCCACGGGATCGCCGAAGGCGTCGTCGCGCTCGACCCGCAGCTGCGGCTGACGCTGGTCAACGACATGGGCCGGATGCTGCTGGACCTCCCCGGCCACTGCGTGGGGATGACGCTGACGGCGCTTGGCATCGAAGGACGCCTCTACGACGTGCTGGCGGGCGGCGAGGAGGCGCGCGACGAGATCGTCATCCACCGCGGACGGGTGCTGGTCATGAACCGCATGAGCGTCGTCAAGGACGGCCGGCGCCTGGGCTCGGTGACCACCTTGCGCGACCGGACCGAACTGGCCCAGTTGGAACGCGAGCTGGGATCATTCCGTAGTTCCACCGAGTTGCTGCGCGCCCAGGCCCACGAGTTCGCCAACCAGCTCCATGTCATATCGGGCCTGATCCAGGTGAACGAGCACGACGAGGTCGTCCGTTACATCCGCGCCCTGAGAAAGCACCGCGAGTCCCTCGACCTGGCCCTGACCACCCAGGTCCGCGACAACGCGGTCGCCGCGCTGCTGATGGCGAAATCCGCGCTCGCGGCCGAACGCCGGGTGGAGCTTCGCCTGTCCGGCCGTACCGCCCTTGACCGGCTGGACCCGATGGACGCGGCCGACGTGGCGACGGTGACGGGCAACCTCGTCGACAACGCCATCGACGCCGCGGTCGACGCCGCGAACGCCGTGGGCGGCGAATCGGAGGCGTGGGTGGAGGTCGAGCTGCGCCAGGACGCCTCCTGCGTCGAGATCGTGGTGCGGGACTCCGGCCCCGGCGTCGCCCCCGAACTCGCCAGGGAAGTGTTCACCCGGGGCTTCACCACCAAGGCGGCCCAGGGCGGCGAGCGGGGGATCGGCCTGGCGCTCACGCAGCTCGTCTGCCGGCGGCGCGGCGGCGAGGTGGCCGTCACGAACACCGCTGACGGGGCGATGTTCACCGCCCGGCTGTCGGTGGGCCGCCGCGAGCTGCTGGAGGCGCGCCGGTGATCGACGTGCTGGTGGTCGACGACGATTTCATGGTCGCGAAAATCAACAGCGGATTCGTCCGCAGGGTGGACGGATTCCGTGTGGTGGGCACGGCCGGCACCGGGGAGCAGGCCCTCGCCCGTGTCGGCGAACTACGCCCCGACCTCGTGCTGCTCGATCTGTATCTGCCCGACGTCTTCGGCCTGGACGTCATCAGCCGGATCCGCGCCGGGGGTCACGACTGCGACATCATCGTGATCAGCGCGGCCCGCGAGATCGAGGCGGTGCGGGGCGCCGCCCGGCACGGGGTGGGCAACTACCTGCTCAAGCCGTTCGACTTCGACGACCTGCGCGTACGGCTGGAGCGGTACGCCGCCCAGCGGGCCGAGCTGGGCAGCGTGGTCATCAGCAGCCAGGCCGACGTGGACAAGGTCCTCGCCGGGGCCGTGGCGCCGCCTTCCCCCGCCCTCCCCAAGGGGATGAGCGTGGAGACGGCCGAGCTGGTCCGGCGGGAGTTGTCCGCCGCGGAGGGCACGCTGTCGGCCAGCGAGTGCGCCTCCCGCGTGGGCATCTCCCGGGTCAGCGCCCGCCGCTACCTCGAACACCTGGCCGCCCTGGGACACGTCCGCGTCTCCCTGAAGTACGGGGCCGCGGGACGCCCGGAACGCCGTTATCAGTGGCATCGTCCCCAATGAGTGGGCGGTTCCTGGGACCCTGACGGCCGACGGTCGCCGCGGGCCTCTGCGAGGACGGCAGGGCATGCTGGACTGCATGCACGTGTCCGTACGCTTCTCGCCCGAGCTGTGGATCTTCCTCGCACCGCGCAACCGGCGGCCGGAGGTGCTCCTGCCGTACGACGGGACGTCCTCGCTCGGCCACGTGATCGAGTCGGCGGGCGTTCCGCTGACCGAGATCGGCGAGCCGGCCGCCGGGGGCCGACCGGTCGATCCGTCGTACCGGCCGCGCCCGGACGAGGTGGTGGAGGTGCCGGCCGCGCGCAGGCCGCAGGCCGTGCCGGACTGCCGGTTCGTCCTCGACGTCCACCTGGGGACGCTGGCGCGGCGGCTGCGCCTGGTCGGGCTGGACACGGCCTACCGCAACGACATGGACGACGACGCCCTGATCGAGCAGGCCAACGCCGAGGACCGCGTGCTCCTCACACAGGACAGGGGCATCCTGCGGCGCCGGTCGCTGCGGCGCGGCGCGTACGTGCGCGGGGCCCGGCCGGACGACCAGTTCCTCGACGTGCTCGACCGCTTCCGGCCGCCGCTGAGCCCGTGGACCCGCTGCACGGCCTGCAACGGGCGGCTCGCGCCGGTCGGCAAGGCCGAGGTGGAGGAGTCTCTGGAGCCCGGCACCCGGCGCAGCTACGAGGAGTTCGCCCGCTGCCTCTCCTGCGGCCGGATCTACTGGCGCGGCGCCCACAGCGGCAGCCTGGCGGCCGTCGTCGACCGCGCCCTCCACGCGGTCACTCCCGCGCGTCGTGGGCGAGCAGGGCGAGCTGGATCCGGTTGACCAGGCCGAGCTTGGCCAGCGAGCCGGAGATGTGGGCCTTGACCGCGCCCACCGACATGTACAGCCGCTGGGCTATCTCCGCGTTGGACAACCCGTCCGCGACGGCGTACGCCACCTCGCGTTCCCGGTCCGACAGCCTGGAGAGCCGGTCGCGCGCCTGCTGGGCGCGGGTGCCCCCGCCCCCGGTCACCTGGGCG
Organism: Microbispora sp. NPDC046933; assembly: GCF_040644635.1. NCBI lineage: Bacteria > Bacillati > Actinomycetota > Actinomycetes > Streptosporangiales > Streptosporangiaceae > Microbispora > Microbispora sp. NPDC046933. The sequence goes on from NZ_JBEYWW010000018.1 coordinate 122,680, forward strand.
ATGAGGCTGCGCGTCACCTCGGGAGACAGCACCGGCTCCCCCGCGGCGGCCCTGCGCACCGCCTCGACGATCCGCTCCGGCGACGTGTGCTTGACCAGGAATCCGGCCGCGCCGGCGCGCAGCGCCTCGACGACCGTGGTGTCGCCGCCGAAGGTCGTCAGGACGATCACCTCCGGCGTGCGTCCCGACCGCGCCACGAGCGAGCGGGTCGCGGCGATGCCGTCGAGGTACGGCATGCGGACGTCCATCAGGATCACGTCCGGGGCGAAGCGGGCCACGGCGCCGGGCACCTCCGCACCGTCGGCGGCCTCACCGACGATCTCCAGCTCGGGCGCGCCGCGCAGCATCAGCCGCAGGCCCGCGCGGACCAGCGGATCGTCGTCGACGAGCAGCACCCGGATCGGGCCGGTCATGCCTGCCACGGTAGCCGGGCGGTCAGCCGGAATGAACGGTCCAGCCGCTCGTGCTCCAGGGTGCCGCCGGTGAGCGCCACCCGCTCGGCCAGCCCGGCCAGGCCGTTCCCCCCGGTCCCGGCGGAGTCGCGAACGCCCTCCAGCGGGTTCTCCACGCTCACCGTGAGCACGCCGCCCGGCTCGCCCTCGATACGTACGGTCACCGGGACGCCCGGGGCGTGCTTGCGGGCGTTGGTCAGGCCCTCCTGCACCACCCGATAGGCGGCCTGCTCCACGTGCCGCGGCGGGGACGCGCCGGTCCCGGCGCCCGCCCGCAGCAGGACGCGCTGCCCCGCCGCCTCGGCTTCGGCGACCAGTGCGGGGATGTCGGCCAGCCGGTGGTGCGGCCCGGTTTCGCCGGTCGCCGCCTCGTCGGAGCGCAGCACCGCGAGCACCTCGGCGAGCTCGTCGAGCGCCCGCCTGGCGTTGTCCCGGATGACCTCCGCGGCCTGGCCGACCTCGGCCGCGCCGAGCGGCGGCCCGTCGCCGGAGGCGGCCCGCGCCGTACGGTAGGCGAGCGCGCCCGCGTGCACGCTGAGCAGCGACATCCGGTGGGCCAGCACGTCGTGCATCTCCCGGGCCAGGCGCTCGCGCTCGGCTCTGCGCGCCTCCTTCACCCCGAGCAGGTGTTCGCGCCGCTGCACCTGGGCGTCGTGCCACAGGCTCACGACGAGCAGGCGGCGCGCCCGCACGGCCGTCCCCAGGCAGAACGGGACGACGAACAGCAGCAGCGTCGTCGCCACGATCACCGGCCGGTCCACGCCGGGGGGCCGGCCGAACAGCGCGTAGTGGCCGACGACCATCAGGTACGCCACGGTGACCGTCGCGGCGCGCGGCCACGGACGGTGCACGGCCACCGTGAGCGTGATGGCCATGGCCGCGCCCAGCGCCGATCCCGAGACCAGCAGCGCGGGCACCATGGCGACGGCCAGGAGCACCGGCAGGCGGCGCCGCCACCACAGCGCCAGGCAGGCGAGGGCGCCGGCCCACGGGTTGACCGCGGCCATCCAGCCGGGCACGAAGTCGACGCCCTCCGGTGGGAAGTCCAGGTTCTCCGCCCACATGACCGCCGAGAAACCGAACAGCACGGCGTCCGCCGCCCAGTCGCGCACGGTGCGGCGAGGTGCGGGCCATCCGTCGAGCGCGGCGAGCTCGGCCGGCAGCAGGAGCCGGCGTGGCCTGGCGGTCATGGCCCGAGCCTACGTGCGCCTCGCCGGACGCGGCTCTGGCCGGACGGCCATGCCACGTGGCCGGTCGGCCAGTGCGGGAGACCGGGCGTCCGGCGTGGGATGCCGGCATGAACGCCATCACGGAGTCTCGCGGGGCACGGCCCGCGACGCTGCTGTGCGGTGCCGTCAGCGGCCCGCTCTTCCTGGGCGTGATCCTGGTGGAGGGAGCCCTCCGCTCGGGCTACGACCCGTTGCGCCATCCGGGCAGCGCACTGAGCCTCGGCGACCGGGGCTGGATCCAGATCGCCAACTTCCTGCTCACGGGGCTGTCGCTGCTCGGCTTCGCCGCCGCGGTGCGCCATGTGCTGCGGTCCCCTGTGGGTGCCCTGCTCGTCGGCGTGGCCGGGCTGGCCCTGGTCGTCTCCGGCCTGTTCACGATGGATCCGATGCACGGGTATCCACCGGGCAGCGCGGACCCGATCACGACGAGCCCGCACCATCAGGTGCACGACGTGGCCGGTGGGGTGCTCTTCCTCGCCATCCCGGCCGCCTGCTTCGTGATCTCCCGCCGCCTCCGGGGCGGCTGGCGCGCGTACCTGCTGCTGACAGGCGTGGCCGGGCTCGTCCTGATGATCTGGTTCGGCAGCGCCTGGGAGGCCGGAGCCGCGAACGCGGGCCTGATCCAGCGCATCCTGATCGCCGTCGATCTGGGCTGGGTCACGCTGCTCTCCCTCCGCCTGCTGCGCCGACGGGGCCGGGCCGTCTCCGGGACGTGAGCCCCGCCCGCCGTCTCGGCCGGGAGGGAATGCCCGGCGTCCGCCGGTGGTTTCAGGCGACAGCAGTTGAACTTTCAATTAGGAGGGGCCATGCCCGCCGTCACCGCCGACACCCTGACGCTGCCACGCGTCGCCGTACCGGATCCGGCCATCGCCGGACCGCGCCCCGTCCGGTCGGTGACGACCGCGCCCAGCGGCTTCGAGGGCGAGGGCTTCCCCGTACGGCGCGCGTTCGCCGGTGTGCCGCAGTCCGCGCTGGACCCGTTCATCCACATGGACCAGATGGGCGAGGTCGAGTACGCACCGGGCGAGCCGAAGGGCACGCCCTGGCACCCGCACCGTGGCTTCGAGACCGTCACCTACATCATCGACGGCGTCTTCGAGCACCAGGACTCCAACGGAGGCGGCGGCACCATCACCAACGGCGACACCCAGTGGATGACCGCCGGGGCCGGCCTGCTGCACATCGAGAAGCCCCCGGAGCACCTGGTGGTCTCGGGCGGGCTCTTCCACGGCATCCAGCTGTGGGTCAACCTTCCTCGCGCGCACAAGTTCCATCTGCCCCGTTATCAGGACATCCGGGGGCGGGAGGCGGCGCTGCTCGCCTCGGCCGACGGGGGCGCGCTGCTGCGGGTGATCGCCGGGGAGCTGGACGGGCAGGCCGGCCCGGGTGTCACGTTCACCCCGATCACGATGGTGCACGCGACCGTCAGCCCGGGCGCCCGGCTGGACGTGCCGTGGAACCCGGACTTCAACGCCCTCGCCTACGTGCTGGCCGGCCAGGGCTCCGTGGGCGCCGAGCGGCGGCCGGTCCGCAAGGGGCAGCTCGCCCTCTTCGGCCCGGGCGGGTCGCTGACCCTCGCGGCGGACACCGCCCAGCCCCAGGCCGAGCCCAATCTGGAGGTGCTGCTGCTGGGCGGGCAGCCGATCCGCGAGCCGGTCGTGCACTACGGCCCGTTCGTGATGAACACCCGCGCCGAGATCATCCAGGCGATGGAGGACTACCAGGCGGGGCGTCTGGGCGTCATCCCCGCCGAGCGGGTCCCCCATGCCGACGGACCTCTCACCTGAGGTTGAGTCTCCAGTAGGGGGAGGCACGAGGGTAGGGGCATGGACGGCGACACGCTCTACTCGATCGGCGAACTGGCCAGGCGGACCGGGCTGACGGTCAAGGCCGTCCGGTTCTACTCCGACCGCGGGATCGTGCCGCCCACCGGCCGCAGCCCGGCCGGCTACCGCCTCTACGACATCGACGCCGTCGCCCGGCTGGACCTCGTACGGACGCTGCGCGACCTGGGAATCGGCCTTCCCACGATCCGGAAAGTCCTGGACCGGGAGACCACGCTGGCTCAGGTCGCGGCGGCGCACGCCGAGGCGCTGGCGACGCAGATCCGGGTGCTGCGCCTGCGGCGTGCGGTGGCGACGGCGGTGGCACGGCGCGGCTCCACCCCTGAGGAGATGGATCTCATGCACAGACTTGCCAGGCTTTCCGAGGACGAGCGACGGCGCCTGGTCGACCGCTTTCTCGACACCGCCTTCGGCGGACTGGACGCCGACCTGACGGGGATCAGGCGCACGATGACCCCCGAGCTGCCCGAGGATCCCGATGACGAGCAGGTCGAGGCGTGGGTCGAGCTGGCCGAGCTGGCCCGGGACCCGGAGTTCGGGGCGCTCATGCGGCGCGTCGCGGAGCAGCACGTGGCCGACCGCGTCCGGGGAGACGGCCCGCGTCCTGACGCGGTGGCGATGGTCCGCGACCACGTCGCCCCCGCGCTGGCCGCGGGCGTCGACAGCGCCTCCCCTCAGGCCGACGCGATCGTCGCCGCCGTGACCGCGCGGTACGCCGACCTCGTCGGCCACCCGGACGACGCCGTGCTACGGCGTCGCCTGCTGACCCTGCTGGAGGCCGCGAACGACCCGCGCCGTCAGACGTACCTCCGGCTGCTCGCCGTGGTCAACGGCTGGCCGCCCCCGGCCCCGCTGACCCCGGCCCTCACCTGGTTCGTCGACGCGCTGAGAGCCCGTTCTGACCGATGAGGGAGCATTCTGTCGGCGCCCTCTGGCAAGATCACGCCGACAGATCTTCCGCCTGCTCCGGAGCGTCCCGTGTACGACGACCGCCCTGCCTTCGCTGGGATCTTCTCTCACTACCGGAAGCTGCTGCGGGACGAACCGTGGCTGGAGACGGCCATCTGCTGGACGGTCGTCGTCCCGCACGACCACCGGCCGTTCTCCGTCGCCGACGTCGGAGCCCGGGTGAGCGGCGGAACCCCGCACGAAACACACGAGGCCGCCCCGCTGGAGGCGCTTCCCTTCTTCGACCGGGTTTATCCGATGTCGGTGGCGCCGGCGGGCTCAGCCGCAGTGCTGTTCGAGAACAACGGGTTCCTGGGAAGCCTGCCCGAAGTTCTGCGGCGGCTCAGCCGTGACGGCAGGGTGTGCGGCGTCTACTGGAACGTCGAGGGTGACAACAAGCTGAGCTACGCGGCCGACGGACGGGTGCTGGTCTCCCTCGACGCGATGTTCTCCGAGGAATGGGACGACGACGACTTCGCGGCGCTGGAGCCGGAGCTGCGCGTCATGACCGGGTTGCTGGCCGAGGACGAGGACGAGTGGCAGGCCGCCGCGATGACCGTGGTCGAGCTGGTGACGGGGGTGCGGCTCACCGGCGAATGGCTGTCCGGCGCGCATCCCTACCTCACCTTCCAGTGGCCCGTCGCGACGGAGCCGCCCTCGCCGGAGGAACTCGCCGAACACCGGAACGACCCGGAGGTGAAGCTGAGGGTCGCGGTGGAGGCTGCGTCGCAGTCGCAGCAGTTCGCCGCTCTCGCACACGTGGCGGAACTGCTCGCCACGCGGTTCCGGCTCGACGAGTTTCCCGTCGTACGGGACGTCCAGGCCGACCTCGCGGCCGGACGGCGGGCCGGGGAGCAGCGAATCGTGGAGCTGCGGGAACAGCTCGTGATGCCCTTGGCCCAGCGGTTCCACGAAACCGATGACGACGATGACGATGACGACGTGGACGACGCGTCGTTCGAGGAGAACCCGGCGTGGCAGCGGATGCAGGCGGGGATAGCCCTGGACATCGCCGCCCGGGGGCCGGGAGGCGCTCCGATGGGGTTCGACGCCTACCACCATGCCCGTCTGGCCATGGGTGACGACTGGGCCGCACTCCGCGAGACCATCCGCGAGACCCTGTCCGGCGTGGGTGCCTGAATCACGGTCCACGGCTCGCGTGCCTGACCGGATCCTTGTTCGCCGGCGTCACCGACGACGAGGTGCACGGATGGCTCACCGATAGCCGCGCCTTGGCCGAGGCCGCCGGCAGCGAGGCGGACATGGCCCACGCGGCGGTCGGCTTCGGGCAGTTGGCGTGGCTGCGCGGCGACCACGACCGCGCCGCCGAGCTCATGACCGAGTGCCTGCCCACCCTGCGCCGGCTCGGCGACCGCCGCTGCACCGGCCGGGCGCTGTGCATGCTCGGCCGGCGGGCGTACGAGAACCAGGAGCAGGCCAGGGCCGAAGAGCTGCTACGCGCCAGTGTCGAGGCGATCGCACTCGCCGGCCAGTCGTTCGTGCTCGTGTCGGCGCTCGAGGCCCTGGCCGCCGTGTACGCCGCGCAGCACCGCCCCCGCAGCGCGGCCGTGCTTCTCGGCACGGCACACAGCGTGCGCGAGGCGGCCGGTGCGCACATGCGCCCCCTGCAGCCGCCCGACCAGGAGTTGCGCCACACCCTCGTACGGGTCCTGGGCACCGCCTCCTTCGACAGCGCCCACGGTCAAGGGGAGCGCCTGTCGCCGACGGCCGCGCTGCGGCTTGCGCCGTTGGACGAAGAATCCCGGCCCGTCGCCCCCTGACCCCTCACGATGCCGATGTCGCGACCCCGCCTCCCACGCGGCGCAGCCCCTCGGGCGTGAGGTCCTTGAGGGTGGGATATCCGTCGACGGCCATGATGAGGTCCGCTTCGGCCAGTATGGAGCGCAGCACGTGCACGACGGCGTCGACACCGCCGACCGCGAGCGCGTATGCGTACGGACGGCCGATTCCCACCGCCGTGGCGCCCAGCGCCAGCGCCTTGATGACGTCGGCCCCACTGCGCACACCCGAGTCGAACAGGACCGGCAGCCCGTCGGCGGCCTCGATCACGCCGGGCAGGCACTCCAGGGCGGGCAGTCCTCCGTTGGCCTGCCGTCCCCCGTGGTTGGAGCAGTAAACGGCGTCCGCGCCGTGGTCCCTGGCGCGCCGGACGTCCTCCGGGTGACAGATGCCTTTGAGCATCAGCGGCAGCCTGGTCTGCGAGCGCAGCCAGTCCAGGTCGTCCCACCTGAACGGCCCACCGAAGATCGGCAGCCTGCGCACGAACGCCTCGGCGGCGTCCTCGCCGGGTCGCAGCCCCTCACGGAACACGGGGTCGCTGGTGTAATTGCTCAGGCATCCGCTCGGCACCTGTGGATAGTTCGAGCCGCGCAGGTCCCGGGGCCGCCAGCCGGTGACCCACGTGCCCAGGGTGACGGCGATGCCCTTGAAACCCGCGGCCTCGGCACGGTGCACCAGGCTCGCGGCGAGGTCCCGGTCGGACGGCGTGTAGAGCTGGAAGAAGCCGGGCGTGTCGCCGAGCTCCGCTGCCACGTCCTCCATCGGATCCGCAGAAAGCGTCGCCGCGAAGAACGGGACGTGCGTGCGCGCGGACGCACGCGCGCAAGCGAGGTCGCCGTGGTCGTCCTGAGCGCACACCCCGATCACCCCGATGGGCGCCATGAACACCGGCGAGGGCAGCCTCGTCCCGAACAGCTCGATCGACATGTCACGCTCGGCGGGAGCGACGAACATGCGCGGATACAGGCCCCAGTGCGTGAACGCCTCGCAGTTGGCCCGCTGGGTGTGCTCGTCACCGGCGCCGCCGGCCACATACCCCCAGACCTTGGGCCGCATGGCGGCCGACGCCCTGTCTTCGAGCTCCGCGAAGGTCATGGGATACGGCGGTTGATGGCCGCTCTGCCCCTGGGCGTACAGCTCGTCCTGATACTTCGCGAAGCTCATACGGGCGCGTTACCCCTGGCAGGGTGCACTACCCGAGCCGAGCGGCCAAGCGACGGCCAAGTATGCGGAAAAGAGCCGGGGCCCCGCCCGCGGCGGTGACACCCGGGACCGTCATCGCGTCTCCCAAGCCCTCTCGGGTATGCGGTAGAAGGTGCGGGTAGCCGTCCACCAATTCCGGTCGGCGAAGCGTCCCGTGATGCGACCCACCATGCTCGCCATGAGATGCATGTCCCGCTTGAGGTTCCTTGTCTCCCCCAGCTCCAGTCCAGGCGTGTACGGCAGGTACTCAGGGAGATCCATGTCGCCCCCCTGGTCGTACGGCGGGGTGACGTCTCCGAGCTGTGCTCCGTCGTAGTAGAGGTTCAGGGGATCCAGCTCGCCCAGCTCTTCGCGGCAGAAGATCTCGAAGACACGGCGCTTCCCAAGGTTCAGGATGGCGGGATGGTACGGATGCAGACCGAAGACGAGGACATGCGTCCAGCCGGGGGCGTGCGGGCCGATCCACACGGCGCCTCGCTCCCGGGTGCTTCCGTACACCTCTGTCGCGATTTCGAGGTCGCACTCCAGGCGGGAGTCCGGATCCACCCGGAGCAGCCGGGAGAGTTCTTCGGAATCGTCGCCCTCGACCCAGAGCCCATGGAATCCGCTGTGGAGACCGTGCCCGTGCTCGACCATCAGATCCCACTGGTTCTCCGCGGGGAGCGCCTGCTCGGTGTGCGTCATTCCATGCCCTCATATCCCCCGAGGGTCCAGCGCGAGCGCACAGCGGACCGGGACGAGGCAGAGTCCGCCGAGGCGGAGCATGTGGCTCCGTCCGGGCCGCCACGGCCGGTGGACACGGATGACCTGTGCTCGGGCGACGTCATGCGTGACATCCGGGAGCGTCATCACGTCTCCCACGACTGTCGGGTATGCGATAGAAGGTGCGGGTCGCCGTCCACCAGTCCCGGTCGGCGAAACGTCCCGTGATACGGCCCATCATGCAGAACATGAGGTGGATGTCCCGCTCGTGGTCCCGTTTCGTGCCGAGCTCCAGCCCTGCCACGTAGGGAAGATATTCCGGGATGTCCATCTCTCCACCCGCTTCGTCCGGCGGGCCCGTTTGCTCAGCCGAAGATCCCGGCTGTGGATCGGGCTGTTCAGTGGTGATGGGCGTCGACAGAATGCCCGTTGGGACCCTGTGTGCGGGGACCATGCTCCACCCCTCGCCCCGCGCACGATCGTCACCGCCGGCGCTCTTCTGCGAGGCTCAGGGGCGGGCTCGCTCAGCACGGCCAGGCGTTGCGGGGGACGCGGTAGAGGACGCGTGCCGTCTCGAACCAGTCCCGGTCGAGAAACCGGCCCGTGATCCGCCCCGCCAGGATGAGGTAATACTCCACCAGCTCCCGAAACCCGGCGTCATCCAGGTCCAGGTCCCGCGCGTAATCCTGGAACGCCTCCTCTCCCACCCTGCCCACATACTCTCCGTCGTGGTAGTAGACCATCCCCTCGTCGGCAAGCTCGTACAAGCCGGCCATGTGCCAATGAGCGAGGATGCTTCTTCCTCCCGCGCTCGCTTCTTCGGACAGTGTAAAGCCCCTGTTCATGGTGACTGAGACAGACCAGCCCGGAGAGTGCGCCCCGATCCAGACCAGAGTTTCCTGCTCGTCATTGTCGATCAAATTGAATGCGGTATCCAGACCGCAGAGAACTCCAGAGCCCGGATCCACCCGGAAACGCTCTGCGGCTTCATCGATTCTCTCTGTGTCAATCCATGCCACATCGAATCGGTTGTTCAGGAGGTACTCCTCCAGAAGATCCCACTGGCTCTCCGCGGGCATCGCTCGTGACAGGTTCAACCGACAGTTCCTCTCCCAGTTCGTGCAAGTCTGTGAGTGGAGACGGATGACCGGCTCCACTCACAGACGTTCGCCTAGGCTACCTGAATTTTGTCCGGCTTAGCTCACGATCTTGACCCAGAAATTATTGCCGGGAACGACACGATAGTCGGCGTAGAAGCTATCCAGGGCGGCCCCATGATCCAGGTTGTGCTGCTTAGGAACCGCTTGGATGGAGTAGTTCCCCTTCTTCTGGGCAGCGCCTTCCAGCGTCGACGCGAATGGATACTCGTCACAATGGAGCCATCCCGCCTGGGGAACCCCGTAGGTCCATTTCTTCGCCGTCTTGTACTCATCCCAGAAGTAGTACTTGCATAGGTTCACCCCTATGAGCTGGCTACTGGTCGGCTTGGGCCTGGTGCCGTCAGAATTCAGAGGAAGATCCGGCCAGTGTTTCTCGTCCGCTGTACCTTGGTCCGTGATGAACTCGATGTTCTGGAAGAACTTACGGTTCTCGGTCGCGCCTTCATCGTTGACCTTCGTCAGCGCGGCACCACCCGCGGCCCAGTTTCCGGGGATCGCCTTGCTCATGGGGGTCACCGTGCTGGTCTTCGCAGGCGGATGCAACGGGTCGGCCCAGTTGTGGCCGGGGCGCTTCGGCGGGGCAGTGCCCGCGTTGACCGCGGGGTTGAGCGCTTTCTCGATGTGCTTGATGACCTCGAGGAAGTTGGCGTTCTTGCTCTTGGACATCACAAACACCCGGGAGACGCCGAGGTTGATGCACCCACCCCTTCGTTGGCGCTTTCCCCAGCCGGCTTTCTCCCAGTCGCACTGCACCTTGGGCACCAGTTGCGTGTACGGCTTACCGTCCAAGGGGCTGATGGGAATCCCCGAGCCGTGCCGGAGGACCAGATTCTCCTCGACGATGTTACGGCTGTCGACGAGTGTGCGGTTCCAGAGCGGAATAGTCACGCCTGTGCCCAGGTCCTCACATCGTCCACGATCGCAAGATGATCAAGGCGCGCGAAGATCTTGAATTTCTGGGGCGGCAGCTCCAGCTGCGGTGCGGAGAACTCGTGTCCCTTGGTGTTGCCGAGGTAGGAGTGCATGACCCAGGTGGCGCGGAACCGGAAGGCGTCATCATCCTCGATCTCAACCTTTTGCCCGTTCCTCCGCCTTGCGTTCTGAAGCTGCGCCGACCGCGTCGCGGACCTCTTCATCACACCCGCGAACGGGTTCTCGGCGAATTCCAGGATATAGATGTAGGATGACCAGCAATAATTGTAGCTGGATTCGTGAATACGAGACTGGCCGTAGGCAAATCTCCCCTTCATCCAGGTCTCGTAGGAGTCCGCTGTGTCTCCATCGTAGTTGTTGTCGAGCGTCTGGCAATCTTCCAGGTTGATTCGCTTGTAGAAGCTGCCGTCCTCCGCGGCGGTAGAGGCGCTCGTCGTGATGCTGGGCGACGTAAGGGCCGGGCTCGCCTTCGCGTACGGCGCTGCCGGAGCCGCGGCCGCCTGAGCCTGCGTGAACAGGTCAGCGACTCCGGCCGCTGGCAGCGGACGCTGATAGGCCACGGTCTCGTCCATGCTCCCGGCCATCGCCGCGCCGATCCGCAGCGGGGCCTGGGCGTCCCAGATGGGGAAGGACAGCTGGGCGGTTCCGGCCTGTGCTCCGTTCAGGTACAAGGTGGCCGTCCGTGTGGCCGCGCATCACATTCGGTGCCGCCAGCGTGTCCATTCACGGGTCCCTCGTGACTGACGTTCACCGGCTTTCGTGAAGTCCCTTGGTTGACTGGCATGCCCGAACCGCGAGCAGCGGCTCGGCGATCCGGGCCTGGACGCGGGATGATCGCTGCGGCACGCCGAATCTCCATCCGGCACCTGTACAAGTTGTTCCAGGAGCAGAGCGTCAGCGCCGCCCCTGAGGGGACAGGATGAACTGAGCCCCCAACAAGACGCCTGTCGCCGCCCCGGGGTCCGGGGCGGCCGGGTCAGGAGGCGGCGGAGTAGGCGTTCAGCTCCTTCTCGAACCAGTCGATCGTACGGCGCAGGCCGGTGGCGGGGTCGACGCGCGGCCGCCAGTCGAGCCGCTGCTCGGCGAGCGTGGTGTCGGGACGGCGGACGGCGGGGTCGTCCACGGGCCGCTCGACGAACCGGATCGGGGAGGAGGAGCCCGCGAGGTCGCGGATCGTCTCCGCCAGCTCCGCCATGGACATCTCCGCCGGGTTGCCGACGTTGACCGGCCCGGCGAAGTCGCTCTCCGCCAGTGCGAGCACGCCGTCGATCGTGTCGTCCGCGTAGCAGATCGACCGCGTCTGGCTGCCGTCGCCGGTCACGGTGATCGGCTCGCCGAGCAGCGCCTGACGGATGAACGTGGGAATCGCCCGGCCGTCATGGGGCCGCATCCGCGGGCCGTACGTGTTGAAGATCCGCACGATCGCCGTGTCGGTCCCCCGCGAGTTGCGGTAGGCCGTGGTCAGCGACTCGGCGAACCGCTTGGCCTCGTCGTACACGCTGCGCGGCCCGACCGGGTTGACGTTGCCCCAGTACGTCTCCTTCTGCGGGTGTTCCAGCGGGTCGCCGTACACCTCACTGGTGGAGGCGAGGACGAACCGCGCGCCCTTCTCGGTGGCGAGCCCCAGGGCGTGCAGCGTCCCCATGCTGCCGACCTTCAGCGTCTCGATCGGATGACGCAGGTAGTCGGCGGGGGACGCGGCCGAGGCGAAGTGCAGCACCAGGTCGACCTGGCCCGGCACGTGGACGAACCCGGTGAGGTCGCACTCCACGAGCCGGAACGCCGGCCGCCCGATCAGGTGCTCCACGTTGCGCGGCGACCCGGTGAGGAAGTTGTCCAGGCAGACGACCGCCGCACCGCGCTCCACCAACCGCTCGCAGAGGTAGGAGCCGAGGAACCCGGCTCCCCCGGTGACCACGACACGGGATCCCTTCACCGCACTCCCACTCCTCGCAACCTCCTGACCGCGTCGAGCACCTCGGGCACACCGATTTCGAGCAGCCCCTCCGACGGCCGGTCACCGTGCGGATCGCCCCTGCGCCCCGCCCACAGCGCGATGTGCGGGCGGCCCGGCGGCGGTCCCCACAGCGCGGGCGGCACCGGGCCGTACAGGATGACCGAGGGCGTGCCGACGGCGGTGGCCAGGTGCGACATGCCCGTGTCGCCGCAGACGACGAGCGCCGCGTGCGCCGTGAGCGCGGCCAGCTCGGGCAGGTTCGTACGGCCGGCCAGCACGGACTCCTCCGGCAGTCCGGCGAGCTGGGCGACATGGCGGGCGAGGGCGATCTCGGTCACGCCGCCGGTGACGACGACCCGGTGGCCCTGGCCTGCCAGCTCGGCCGCCACCTGGGCGAAGCGGTCCGGCGGCCACTGCCGCGCCCGGAACGCCGCCCCCGGATGGATGATCACCTCGCCGCCGGCGAGCGGGCTCGGCCCCGGGTCGCCCAGCGCGAGGTCCTCCGGGTCGGCCGGGATGCCGTACCACTCCAGCAGCGAGCACCAGCGCCGCCTCTCGTGCGTCTCCGGCTCCCAGGGCGGCCCGTCCGGGCCCGGCACCAGGCGGTGGGCGTGTGTGAGCAGGCGGCCCGGCCGGGTGCGGCGCAGCGCCTGGATGCTCTCCGGGCCGCTGCCGTGCAGGTTGACCGCGACGTCCGGCGACTCGTACGGCACCGGCCCGGGGCCGGACACGTCGAGCACCTCGTCGATGCCGCCGATCAGCGGCAGCAGCCCGCCGAGGTAGGCCGGGGTGGCCAGCACGAAATGGTGCTCCGGGTGCGCCCGCCGCAGCGCCCGCAGCGCGGGCACCGACGTCAGCAGGTCGCCGAGCCCGAGCCCGCGCAGGGCGAGCAGCACCGGTCTTCGCGGATCTTCTAGGGCCATGACGTCTCCGTGGAGGCGCACACGACCAGCTCCCTGACCTCGCAGCCCGGCGGCTGGCCGAGCGCGAACAGGATCGCCGAGGCGACGTCCTCCGGCTGGTTCAGCCGGGCGTCGGGGCCGGGCTTGTACTGGTCGGGACGGTCGTTGAAGAAGTTCGTCCGCATGCCGCCGGGGATCAGCAGGGTCACTCCCACCTGCCCGGCCAGCTCGGCCGCCAGGGCCCGGGTGAAGCCCACGACGCCGAACTTCGACGCGCAGTAGGCCGTCGCGTCGCTGAGCGCGCGCACCCCGAGCGTGGAGGCGACGGTGACGACCTTGCCTCCCGATTGGCGCAGGTAGGGCAGGGCCGCCCGGACCACCGCGGCGGTCCCGAGCAGGTTGACCCCGATCACCCGTTCCCACTGCTCGGCGGCCACGTCCTCCAGCCGGCCGCAGGCGTCGACGCCCGCCGCCGTCACGACGCCGTCGAGCCCGCCCGCCCGGTCGGCGAGCTCGCGCACGGCCCGCTCGGCCTGCTCGCGGTCGGCCAGGTCGGCCCGCACGCAGTCGAACTCGCCGTCCGGCTCGTTCACGTCCACGACCAGCGGCCGTCCGCCGGCCTTGGCGACCGCCATGGCGGTGGCCCGGCCCAGGCCGGACGCGCCTCCGGTGATCAGTACGTTTCCCACCATTGAGGTAGATCCCTTTCGATAGGCGGCCGAAGTCACGAGGCGGCTCGGGCCGCGGCGATCAGGCCGGTGGTGGAGTAGCCGGGCACGGTCGGCAGGATGACGACCTCCCCGCCGGCCCGGCGTACGGCCTCGGCCTCCGGCATCGACCGCTCGTCGTAGTCCCCGCCCTTCACCCACACGTCCGGGCACAGGCGCTCGATGACCTGCGACGGCGTGTCCTCGCCGAAGACCGTCACGGCGTCCACGCAGCCGAGCGCGCGCAGCACCTCGACCCGGTCGCGCTCGCTCACCAGCGGCCTGCTCGGTCCCTTGAGCCGCCGGATCGAGTCATCGGAGTTCACGCAGACCACCAGGGCGTCGCCTAACGCCCGGGCCCGCCGCAACAGGCTCACATGCCCGGCGTGCAACAGGTCGAAACACCCGCCGGTCGCGATCAGGCGGCCCCCGGCGGCGCGTACGGCGGCGGCCACCTCGAAGGCGGACGCGCCGGGCGGGAACGGCACCGGCGACTCGGCGGCAGGGCGCGGCAGGCGCAGCGCGGCGGCCCCGCCCTCCTCCACGAATCTGGTGGCCTCGCCGACCGCGCGGGCGACGGCGTCCTCGGTGGACGCGCCGTCCGCCAGGGCGAGCGCCGCCGCCGCGGCGAAGCGGTCGCCCGCGCCGCAGGCGTCCGTACCGGCCGCCACGTGCGGAACGGGGACCGGCCCGAACCTGCCGCCGCGGCGGGCCAGCATCGCCCCGCGCTCGCCGAGCGTGATCGCGACGGCCTCGGCGTCGAGGTCGCGCACCAGCCTGCGGGCGGTGCGCTCCGGCGAGACGTACGGCTCCTCGCACATGCCGCGGGCCTCGGCCTCGCTGGGCGTGACCAGCGCGCATCCCGGCACGGGCAGCGACCCCCGGGGATGGGGGTCCCAGACCAGCGGCACGTCGAGCGCGCGCAGCGGCTCGCGCAGCAGGTCGGCCACGCCGCGCCCGTAGTCGGCGACCAGGACCGCGCTCGCCGCGGCGAGGGCGTCGGCCGCGCGGCCGAACGCCGAGGCGGAGGCGACCTGGCCGGGCCGTCCCATCGCCCGGCCGTCTCCGGTGTCGATCCTGACCAGCGTCTGCCCGCGGGCGCGGACCCGCGTCTTGCGCACGGTCGTGCCGCGCAGCGGCAGCCGCACGATCTCGACAGAAGGCGACAGCAGGCCCTCCAGGCAGCGGCCGGAGGGGTCGTCGCCCATGGCGGTGATCAGCACCACCCGCGTGCCGTCGCGGGCGGCCAGCAGCGCCGCGAGCCCCGCGCCGCCCGGCCGGTGGTGCTCCGCCTGCCCCTCCACGACGGGGACGGGGGCGTCGGGGCACAGCCGGTCGGCCGTGCCCTCGACGTCGACGTCGAGCAGGGAGTCTCCGACGATGACGAGTGGTCCGCTCACGCCACCGCCTTCTCGATCACGTCACAGAGCATGTGGATCACCGTGAGGTGCACCTCCTGGATGGTCGCGGTGTCGTCCGCGGGCACGGTCAGGGCCTCGTCGCACAGCTCGGCGAGCGGGTTCGGCCCGGGGCCGGTCAGCGCCCAGGTCGTCAGGCCGCACTCGCGGCCGGCCTCGGCCGCCTCGGTCACGTTGCGGCTCGTCCCGCTGGTCGACAGGCACATCAGCACGTCGCCGGGGCGGCCGTGCGCCCGCACCTGCCGCGCGTACAGTTCGGCCATGCCGAAGTCGTTGCCGATGGCGGTCAGGGACGAGGTGTCGCCGTGCAGCGGGATCGCGGCGTACGGCCGCCGGTCGGCGCGGTAGCGCCCGACCAGTTCCGCGGTCAGGTGCTGCGCCTCGGCGGCGGAACCGCCGTTGCCGCAGGCGAGCAGCCTGCCGCCGCCGCTCAGCACGGCCGCGAGCTTGTAGCCCCAGGCGTGGATCTTGGGCGTCTCCGGGTCCACCGCCGTCAGCGCGGTGCTCAGCCGGGCCAGATGAGGATGCATCGCTCAGCCTCCCGCGGCGGCGAGGGTGCCCAGGCACCCGCCTGCCAGGTTTCGGTACACGGACTCGGTCTGCTCGGCGATCCTGGGCCAGCCGTAGCGGGCCCGGGCCCGCCGGGCCCCGGCGGCCGACAGCGCCGCCCGCAGCTCCGGCCGGGCCAGCAGGTCGCCGAGCGCGCGGGACAGCGCACGCGGCCGCCGGGGCGGCACGAGCACGCCGCATCCCGCGACGGTGTCGAGGTGGCCGCCGACCGCCGAGGCGACCACCGGCACCCCGCAGGCCAGGGCCTCCAGGGGCACCATGCCGAACGGCTCGTACCACGGGACGGTCACCAGGATGTCGGCGGAGCGCATGAGGGCGGGCACCTCGGACCGGCTCACGCTGCCGATCAGCCGGACCCGGTCGCCGAGGCCGAGACCGTCGGCCAGCGCGCGCAGCCGCGTGCTCTCCTCGTCCCCCGGGTCCCCGCCCGCGATCACCAGCTCGGCGCCGGGCACCTGCCGCATGGCGCGGACGGAGGTGTCCACCCCCTTGCGCGGCACCATGCGCCCGATGCTCAGCACCCGGGGCCGGTCACGGCGCGGGGCGGCAGGACCGTCGGGGCGGAACAGGCCGAGGTCGACGCCGCACGGCACGACCCTGATCCGCTCGCGTGGCACGCCCATCGCGACCAGCTCCCGCACCTCGTCGGAGCAGGTGGCGATGACCGCGACCGCCCGGCGGCCGATGTCGCGCTCGATCGCGATCCGGCTCGGCGGGCTGGTGTCCGCCTCGCCCTGCCAGCGCCGCTTCACGGTGCCGAGCGCGTGGTAGGTCTGCACGACCGGGATGTGGAGGGGCTCCGCGGCCGTCAGCGTGGCCAGCCCGCTCATCCAGAAGTGGGCGTGCGCCAGGTCGGGCGGCTCGGCCTTCCACCTGCGGGCCAGGTGCGCCCCGAACTCCGGCATGTACGGCAGCAGCTCGTCCTTGGGCAGCGGCTCCGCGGGCCCGGCGGGCACGTGCTCGACGGTGACGCCTCGGGCCATCGGCACGGCGTCCGGCTGGTCGGGAGAGGTCCGCCGCGTGTGCACGACGACCTCGTTGCCTCGCTCGGCCAGGGCCAGGGCCAGGGCCGCGACGTGCACGTTCTGCCCGCCGGCGTCCACGCCGCCGAGGGTCGCCAGCGGGCTCGCGTGCTCCGACACCAGGGCGATCCTCATGGCACCCTCTCCTTCACCGCCTCTTCGGCCGGCATGAGGCGGCGCACCGCGCTGACCACCTGCTCGCCGCCGACCGAGGACAGGCACGGATGGCCGGGAACAGGGCAGATTCGCGCCCTGCTCCCCCGGCAGGGGGCGTCCTGGTCGCCGAGGACCACCGTGGGCACGCCGTACGGCGCCCAGCGGGCGGCGGGCACGACCGGCGCGAACAGGCTGACCACGGGCGTGCCGACGGCCGCCGCGAGATGGGCGGGGCCGGTGTTGGCGGCGACCACCGCCGAGGCCCCGGCGAGCACCGCGGCGAGCTCGGCGAACGTGGTCGCCCCGCCCAGATCGAGCGCGGGACCGGAGACGATCGCGGTCAGCGCCCGCTCGCCCGGGCTGCCGGTGACGACGACCCGCTCGCCCGCGGCCAGCAGCGCCTCGACCGCCTCCGCCCAGCGCTCGGCGGGCCAGGCCCTGGCCGGCGCGGTCGTGCCGGGATGCACCACGACGTAGCCCGGCGGGCCGGTGAGGTGCTCCACGTCAGGCAGCGGACCGCGCACGGCGAGCCGCCCGTCGTCGCCCGGCGGGAGGTCGAAGCCGGCCGCGCGGGCGAGGCCGAGCATCCGCTCCGGCTCGGGGACGTGCACGCTCTCGTCCACGACGTGACGCACGTCGAGCAGGGAGCCGGGGTAGTCCTCGCTGATCGCGGCGATGCGCGGCACTCCGGCCAGCCGCAGCAGCAGGGCCGTCGGCAGCGCCGACTGGTGGAAGGACGTGAAGATCACGGCCACGTCCGGGCCCACGGCGCGGACCTGCTCCACCAGGCGGGCCGCGTGCTCGGAGGTCATCGGCACCCGGTCGGGGTCGATCCACGGGGCGCGCCACTCCAGGACGCGGTCGACGCCGGGCAGCAGCTCGGCCGCGGCCCTGCCGTACGGGCCGGCGAGCATCGCGACCTCCCGCGCCCCGGCGGCGACGGCGCGCACGGCGGGCCCCGCGAGCAGCACGTCGCCCGCGTTGTCGGGCCGCACCACCAGAGCGGTCCCGATCACGAGCGCCTCCCCCTCCGCACCTCGTTCGTTCGTACCTTCACCTCGCCTCTGATCCGGTGCGCGCAGGCCGCAGGAGGGATGACCACGCTGGTCACGGCCATGCGCACGATCTCCTCCGGCGTACGCGGGCCCGGGGCGACGCGCGCCCAGGCGAACTCGGCCGTGAGGCCGAGCCAGGCGAGCCCGGCGGCCCCCGCCGCCAGCCGCCTCAGGCGGCCCTTCCGCGCGCCGGCGGCGGCGAGCGTGATCGCGAGCAGGCCCGCGCCGGTGGTGAGGGCGTGCCGCTTGAGCCTGCCCGGGTGTCCGCCGATGGCCGCCCGCCAGTCACGGCCGTGCACGTGCCGCATGAGCGCGTCGGACGCGTTGCCGCGCTGGAAGCGCACGCTGGACCAGAAGCCGTCGTCGCGCACCGGGTGACGGGTCAGGCGTTCGCCCTTCACCAGGGCGAACCCGGCCTGCTCGACCCGCAGCGCGAGGTCGGCGTCCTCCCGGTACGCCCCGGGGAAACGTTCGTCGAACCCGCCCGCCGCCTCCAGGGCCGTCCTGCGGTAGGCCATGTCGGCGGTGATCCAGTCGGCGCCGGCCAGCCCGGCGGTGTTGCGCTCGGCGTCGGTCGGGCGGCGGCCCGCCGGCAGCGGCACCTCCAGCCGTCCCTGGCTGCCGCCGACGTCCTGAGGCAGGCGGGCGAGGTCCTCCGTCAGCGCGCGCACCCAGCCCGGGCCCGGCACCACGTCGTCGTCGAGGAACACCACCCACGGCGTCGTCGCGGCCCGCCATCCGGCGTTGCGCGCGGCGGCCGGGCCGCGCCCGCCCGACCTGAGCACGCGTGCGCGATCGGGCACCGGCAACGGCTCCCAGTCGTCGCCCCTGCCCTCCCCCGGCCGGTCGTCCACCACGATCACCTCAGGACCGGAGCCGACCGCGGCGAGCGTGGCGGCCAGGCTCGGCCGCCCGACCGTCGGGATCACCACCGTGACCGCCGGCCCCGTTTCCCGGTGCGGCTCCCCAGCGGGGGTCGTGTTCGTCTCCCGGGTCATCTCAGTCGTCATCCGGCGAACACCGCCCCTCTGCGCACGACGTACGGACCGAGGACGAGCACGTCCACCGGGGCCGAGCCGAAGCACTCCAGCGCGTCGCGGGGGTCGTCCACCATCGGGCGGCCGGCCGTGTTGAGGCTCGTGTTGACCACCACAGGCAGCCCGGTGCGCGCCTCGAACTCCTCGAGCAGCCGGGCGAGCAGCGGGTCGCGTCCGCGCTCGACGGTCTGGATCCGGGCCGTGCCGTCGACGTGCACCACCGCGGGGATGCGGTCGCGCCACTCCGTCCGCACGTCGTGGACGAACAGCATGTACGGGCTCGACATCGGGCCCCTGCCGAAGATCATGGGGGCGTGTTCCGCCAGCACCATCGGGGCGATGGGGCGGAACTGCTCGCGGCCCTTCACGTCGTTGAGCCGCTCGGTGTTGCGGGGGTCGCCGGGGTGGGCGAGCAGGGACCGGCGGCCGAGCGCCCGGGGGCCGTACTCGGCGCGTCCCTGGAACCAGGCGATCACGCGGTCGGCCGCGAGCTCGGCGGCGACGGTGGCGGCGAGGTCGGCCGGGCGCTCGTACGGCACCCGCGCCACGTCGAGCCAGGCGCCCAGCTCCTCGTCGCTCCAGCCCCGCCCGAGGTCGGCGCCGGGCATCGGCGTGACGGGGTCGCCGCCGGCCTGCGCGAGGTGCAGCGCTCCCCCGAGCGCGGTGCCCGAGTCGCCCGCCGCGGGCTGCACCCACACCTCCTCGAACGGGCCCTCGGCGAACAGGCGGGTGTTGGCCACGCAGTTGAGCGCCACTCCCCCGGCCATCGTGAGGTGACGCGCCCCGGTCCGCTCGTGCAGCCACGTGGCGAGGTCGAGCAGCACCTCCTCCAGGCGGGCCTGCACGCTCGCGGCGAGGTCGGCGTGGTCGGCCGTCCACTTCTCGCCCTTGCCGAGCGCCTTGGCGTAGACGCTCCAGTCGATCGGCTCGACCCGGAAGCCGCCGTCACCCGTGGCGTAGACGAGCTCGCGCATCTCGCGCAGGAAGCGCGGCTCGCCGTAGGAGGCGAGGGCCATCACCTTGTACTCGTCGCTCGACCGGAGGAAGCCGAGGTGCTGGGTGAGGTCCTCGTACATCAGCCCGAGGGAGTGCGGCAGCGCCTGGCTCGCCAGGACGGTCAGCTCGCCGTCCCGGTAGTGCCCGGCCAGGTGCGAGACGGCCTCGCCCCGGCCGTCGCAGACCAGCACCGCCGACTCGCGGTAGGGCGCGGCCAGCCCCGCCGACGCGGCGTGCGCGATGTGGTGGGGGACGAACCGCACCTGGGCGGCGTCGAGCCCGGGCAGCGCCGTGGCCAGGAAGTTGGGGGCGCGGCGCGCGTAGGTGGTGCGCAGGTCCTCCCAGTGCTCGTCCTGCCCCGGCCCTCCGGGGACCACGAGCTCGGGGTCGTAGGAGTAGGCGACGCCGTCGAGGTCCTCGGGCCGCAAGCCGGCCTGTTCAAGGCACCACGCGGCGGCGAGCTCGGGCAGTTCCCAGGCGGAGAACGGAAGCGGGCGCTTGCCGTGCTTGCGGCGGCTGAAGCGCTCTTCTTCTGCTGCGGCGACCACCTCACCATCCACGACCAGCGCGGCAGCTGGATCATGAAAAATCGCATTTATCCCCAAGAACCGCATCGGTTTCCCTCCGTGGCACAGTGGAGGTCTGGTTACCGAGAGAAGCGCCTCTAAACACTCCTTTGTAGAGAAGTCGACGTGAGTGGGGGATGCACTCAATAACTGCTACTCTGCGTAACTGACGGCCGGTGTTTGCCGATCTGTCCCCCGGGTAGCCCGGGCGGGCGATTCGTGCAGGAGGTCGCCCGTGCCACAGTCCGCCCGCCCACCCGCCGCGGTGCTTTTCGACCGTGACGGAACGCTCATTCACGACGTTCCTTACAACAGCGATCCTGAACGGGTGGAGCCCGTCGCCGGGGCCCGGAAGGCGCTCGACCGGCTGCGCGCGGAGGGCATCCCGGTCGGGATCGTGACCAACCAGTCCGGGGTGGCCAGAGGCGTGATCGCCCCCGAGGCCCTGCGCGCCGTGAACGATCGGGTGGACGCCCTGCTCGGCCCGTTCGACGTGTGGGAGATCTGCCCGCACGACGACGGCGACCGCTGCGACTGCCGCAAGCCGGCGCCCGGCCTCGTGCTGCGCGCCGCCCGGCGGCTCGGCGTCCGTCCGCAGGACTGCGTGGTGATCGGCGACATCGGCCGGGACGTGGAGGCGGCCCGCGCCGCCGGCGCCCGGGGCATCCTCGTGCCGACCCCGGTGACGCTGCCGGAGGAGGTGGAGGCCGCTTCCGAGGTGGCGCCCGACCTCGCCGCGGCGCTCGATCTGGTGCTCGGGGGAATTCAGCTCACAGCAGAGGATGAAGAGGGCATGACCAGGGCAGGTGGGTGAGGCGACCGGCGGGGGGAGGCACGGTGTTCCGAGGCCCACGAAACGACGGACGGGGAGCGATGCGATGAAGATCATGGTGTGGCATGTCCACGGCTCGTGGACCACCTCTTTCGTGCACGGGGGGCACGACTATCTGGTGCCGCTCACCCCCGACCGCGGTCCCGACGGGCGGGGCCGGGCCGACACCTATCCCTGGCCCGACAGCGTACGGGAGGTCCCGTACGACCGGCTGGCCGGCGAGGACGTCGACGTGGTCGTCTACCAGCGGCCGCACGAGATCGGCCTGGCCCGCGAGTGGCTGGGGCGCGACGTGCCGGGCGTCTACGTCGAGCACAACACCCCGGCGGGGGACGTGCCCAAGACCCGCCATCCGCTCGCCGACCGCGCCGACATCCCGCTCGTCCACGTCACCCACTTCAACGACCTGTTCTGGGACTCCGGCCGCGCCCCCACCCACGTGATCGAGCACGGCGTGCTCGACCCCGGCTACCTCTACACGGGCGAGCTGGCCCGAGCCGGCGTGGTCGTCAACGAGCCGATCAGGCGCTGGCGCGTGGCGGGCACCGACCTGCTGCCCACGTTCGCCGCGACCGCCCCGCTCGACGTGTTCGGCATGAAGGTGACGAACCTGCCGTCCAAGCTGGGCCTGGACGGGGAGATGGAGGCGTTCGAGGACCTGCCGCAGGCCGCCATGCACGCCGAGCTGGCCCGGCGGCGTGTCTACCTGCACCCCTACCGCTGGACCTCGCTCGGCCTGTCGCTGATCGAGGCCATGATGATCGGCATGCCGGTGGTCGCGCTCGCCACCACCGAGGCCGTGGAAGCGGTGCCGCCGGAGGCCGGGGTCGTCTCGACCAAGCTGCCCACGCTGCTACGGGCGCTCGACCGGTTCGCCAACGAACCCGAGCTCGCCGTACAGGCGGGCAAGGCCGCCCGCGCGGCCGCCCTGGCCCGCTACAACCTCGACCGCTTCCTCGCCGACTGGGACAGACTGCTCGGCTCGATCGTCCCCGGATGACCTTTCCACAAGACCCGGCCAACCATTGAACCACCGCGATGACCTGCGACGGTCGTCTCGGTGGTTCACGGCGTTCCACAACGTGCTCAACGTGCGGCCGTCGCCTTCGATCCCATGAACCCCTACCAGGCGTTCGGCGACGACCCACACGCGCTCGATCACATGGTGACTCCTCCGTCCCCTGAAGAGGACGGCTTCTCGCTTTCCCCGGCTGAGGTAGCCGGAGTAGGCGGCGGCCAAGCCCTGACCGATGCCCCTTCTGGGCACGCGAAGACGGTATCAGGGAAGCGATTTCCCTGCCGGATGAATCCGGCAGTCCCCTCGCTAGATCTGATGGAGGGGCTGCGCTTCGAGATCAGCGGTCCAGACGTCCACGAGAATCCCGTGGAGCCGGACGAGAGCATCAGCTCGGCCTTGGCGCTGATCGGACGGGTCACCGGGACAGACATGGCCGCCGACTGGCTCGAGGCGCCGCACTCTCGAATCAGGCCGATCTCTTCCTGACGGCCTTCGGAGGAGAGCCCCCGCGGCTCCTTCACCGGCGATCACAGGTGTGATCAGGGGACACTGAGAGTGGTCAGAACATGGCCGGACCTGACAGTGAGGTGCTCATGATGGTCACCGGACTTCCCGCGTGGGCCGTACGGCTGCGCGCCGAGCGGCGCAACCGGCTGTGGAGCCAGAAGGACATGGCGCGCCGCCTCGTCGAGGCCGCCGACGACGACGTGCGTGCCCGCCTCCCCTCCCGCGAGACCATCGTCCGCCGGATCAAAGCGTACGAAGCCGGGCACAACCAGCCCGGCGATCCCTACCGGCTTCTGTACGCCCGCGCCTTCGGCCTCGAAGAGGACGAGCTGTTCGAAGTCGGGGGTGGGAGCACCGCCTCGCACGATGACGACGAATGGGACGCCCTGGAGCTGGCTCGCCGGGCCTCGGCCACCGAGGTAGGGAGAGACACCCTCGAACGGCTGGAGCTCGCTGTCGACGAGCTGGCCATGGCCTACCACGGGACGCCGCCCCGCGAACTGCTGATCCGCGTACGCCGTCACCTCGGCTACGTCTCACAGCTCCTGGATGGCAGGAAGACGCTCGCCGAGCACCGGCGGCTTCTGGTGACAGGAGGCTGGCTGTCGCTCCTCGCCGCGACCTGCCTCATCGACCTGCGCCGGTTCCCGGCCGCCGACGCACGGCTCCGTACGGCCACTCAGCTCGCAAGGGAGACGGAGCATCGCGAGATCGCCGCGTGGTGCCTGGAGACGGAGGCGTGGCAGGTCCTGATCGAGGGCGACTACCGGCGGGCCCTGTCCCTCTCCCAGGCGGCACGACGGATCGCGCCGCGAGGCAGCTCGGCGTACATCCAGGCGACCGCGCAGGAGGGCCGGGCCTGGGCGCGTCTGGGCGCCGCCCGGGAAACCCGTGAAGCGCTCAACCGGGTGGCACGGCTCGTCGCGCCGCTTCCGGCCCCGGACCGGCCCGAGCACCACTACCGCTACGACCCCGCCAAGTGTGACGGCTACGTCGCGACGACGTTGTCCTGGCTCGGCGATCCCGCAGCCGAGTCGTACGCTCGCGGGCTGCTCGCCCGGCTGGAGTCCGCCGGCCCGAGACGGCCACGCCGGGCCCTGGCCGCGCGGCTCGACCTGGCGCTCGCGCTCATGGCCGCCGACCAGCCCGACGAGGCCGGGCACATGACGCTCGCCGCGCTCACCGACCCACACCTCGTGCCTTCCCACCACTGGCGGGCCGCCGAGGTGATCAGAGCACTGGACGCACGGCAGGCTCCACAAGCGACCGAACTCCGTGAGGCATACCATGAGCTCCGCGGCTCACTCGCGTGAAGAGGACAGCGACCCGGACACAAGCGGCCGCCCGCGCCGCCGGCTCGTCTTGGGCGAGGCCTTACCCCTCGGTGAGACCGGCCGGTCTCCCTCCCGGAGTACGCTTCAGGGAGGCGAGGGGGAGCCATGCCCGATCCTCGGGAGATCCATGACGCTTTCGCGGAGGCGTTCCGCGCACACGACACGAGGCGCCTTCTGGACTGCTTCCACCCGGACGCCGTTCTCGTGACCCCTGCCGGCATGGTGGAGGGGCACGAACAGATCGAGTGGTATTTCGGCCAGTTCTTCTCCACCGTGCCCGACCTGACGTCCAGGGTCACCACGCTGCTGGTCCACGATGACACCGTCGCTGCCGAATGGGTCACGTCGGGAACCCAGACGGGAGAGATGCTGCTCCCGGACGGCACCGTGATCCCCGGCACCGGCTGCCCCGTCTCCTGGACGGGGTGTGGAATGTGGACGGTGGAAGACGGCAGGTTCGTCACCGGGCGCGTCTACTACGACCAGTTGGGTGCTTACCTGTCGTTGGGCTGCCGGCTCGCACAGAACAAGCCCGGCTCCGCGGCCGCCACCCCTGACCGGGAGGCCCGGCCCGTGCCCGTCGCGCATCCGCGCGACCAGGAGACCCGGGCCGAGCCGCGCTCCACCTCCATCCGCCGGCTTCTCCGCAGGATCTTCGGCAGGTGACCGTCCCCGCGACACGGCCCGCCTGCACACCCGACGGGCGCGGCCGACTGGCGGCGGTCAGGTGATCACGGTCACCCGGTCCTGGCGGGACGGGCTGATCTCCTCGTGCTCGCGCAGGTAGGCGATGAACTCCTCGTGATCACGCCCGTTCCGGTACGGGTCGGTGAAGGATGCGAGAGCGCCGTACCCGTCGGCCCCGATGAGGGTGTAGGCCAGCCCGGCGACGCGGTAGGACCTGCCCAGGTCGAGGGGCAGGCCGTCGATGAGGAACTTGGCGGGGTCGACACGCTGGCCGATCGGCTTGGTCGAATCGAAGGTGGCGCGCACGTTGGCGGAGAACGCGAGCGGGCCGTACACGATCGTCCCGTTGGAGCGTCGCTGCCACTGCTGTTCGAACGCCTGCCGGAGCTGCTCGCCGGTGAGCGTGACGGTGAGGATCGGGTTCTCGTAGCCGAGCTGCGAGTACGCCTCCCCGTACAGGATCACGCCATCCTGGTCGGCGGAGTTGGCGCCCTTCGCGTACAGCAGCCTTCCCGCCACCGCGTTGGAGCCGCTGACGGGCTTGGCCGCCACCATGCCGAAGTCGGCGCGGCCCTGGCGGTTCCGGTTCGCCGACCAGAGCATCAGGTCCGCGCCGAGGTCGCCCATGGTGGACTCGCCGCTCGCGTTCAGCGTTGGCGTGAAATCACCGGTGAGCCGGCCCGCGACGGTGGCATACCGCTGGTTGCCCAGGTCGGTCCAGTAGTCGACGATCCGCTGCATCTCCGGGTCCGGGGGCACGTCGAGGGTGACCGGGTGGTTGGTCGCCTTGGTCAGGTCTCTGACCACCTTGCCGGTGGCCGGGTCCAGCTTCAGGTTGATCTCGTTGATGATTTGTCCGGCGTGGCCCGCCTCGACGAACGGCCGGAGGTTGCCCTCCGGGTCGGGCAGCATCGCGTTGAACCACCAGTGCCAGTGGCCGGTGATGATCGCGCAGATGTCCGGGTCGGCCTTGGCCGCCAGTTCGAGTGCCGGACCGCCCGCCGCCATGGTGGAGCCGTTGATCGGCGCGTGCCAGTTGTCCACCTGCTGCGCGCCGTCGTGCACGCACAGGACCAGGGCGTTGACCCCTCTGTCCTTGAGCAGCCGCGCGTACCGGTTCGCCGTCTCGATCGGGTCCAGCCCGTCAAGATCGGGGTTGTAGGAACTCGAACCTGTCGGGCTGTGCGCGAGCGTGAGGTGGATGAACCCAATGGGGTAGCGGCGACCACCCGGCCCCGTCACGTATTCGATGTTGTACGGCTGCAGCACGGGCTGCCCCGTCTTCCGCCACACCATGTTGGCGGAGTAGTACGGAAAGCCCAGCCCCTTGTACCGACGCCCGGTCGAGTCACGGAAACTGGAGTCCCGGCCGGGCACGCCAATGGGGATGCCCTTGACCATGTGCCGCTGGAAATAGTCGATGCCGTAGTCCAGCTCGTGGTTGCCCAGCGTGGAGAACTGCAGGCCGAGCTTGTTCAACACCTCGACCGGGCCCTCGTCGGAGAGCATCTTGTTGTCCAGGGGTTCGCCGCCGCAGTAGTTGTCCCCGATGGAGAAGAAGAACGAGTTCTGCGCGGCCCGCAACCGCCGCAGGTGCGTGGCGAGGTAGGCGGCGCCGCCGACGTGCAGGGTGAGGTTTCCGCCGGCGTCCGGCAGGTAGCCGTCCGCCGACGAGGTCGGGGTGCGCAGGTTGCCGTGGAAGTCGGTGATGTTCAGCAGCTGGACGTCGATGAGATCGCCCGTCGCTTGGTCAGCTGCCCGCTCCGACGCGTAGGCCGGCGTGCCCAGGGCGAACGCCGTGGCCGCCGCGCCGGCCCCGATCAGCAGCGAACGACGGGAGATGGGCGAGCCAGACTCGCAACAACTGTTCACATGTTCCTCACAGGTCTCTCCAAGAGCACCCGTAGGAAATCGTGTAAACGTTTCCAGCAGTACCGCCCGAGAAGGCGATCAGCCAAACATCCGGCGAATCAAGAGGCATACCACGAGCTCTGCGGCTCACCTGGCGAGAAGCCCGATGATTCTCGTGTTCCGCGGCTGATCACCTGTCGGAACTTGCCGGTTCGTCGTGCCAGTCGGGAGGTGTGACGGTGCCGGAAAGCCAGTCGCGCCGAAGGATTCCGTAGCCGATCGCGTCGTAACACGTGCCATCCGGAGCCGGCCAGGCGTCCCGGTAGTGCGCCTCCTTCGCGTAGCCGCTCTTGCGGAAGATCGCCCGCATCGCATGGTTGTCCTGGCGAGTGGTGCCCTCGATCCTCGAGATCTCGGGCAGCTCCGTGAACAGGTAGCCGGTCAGCCAGTGCACCGCCTTCGTGCCGATGCCGCGTCCCCGCCATGCCTGCCCTATGCGCAGGTCGAAGATGGGCGTGTCATCGGTGAGATCCTGGAGCGTGACCAGCCCGGCGCGCTCACCGTCCACGAGCACCCAGAACGTTCTTGTCTCTTCGCTGTCGTAGAAGCCGTCGGCGACCCGCTGCTTGACCGTCGCCCGTTCCTGCGTTCCCGCGTGGTACGGCCACTCTTCCTGCGTCAGGAAATCGGCGAGCGCTTCTCCGTCGTCGGGTGAGAACCTCAGAAATTCGATGTCCATCGCCTGATCGTGATCAGCAGGGTGCGTGCCGGTCAAACGAATTTCGCGAGGACGCGGCCACGTGAGCCGGTCCCGGAGCCGGAGGCGCCCGTCATCCCCGGGGCACGCCTGATCGCGCCGCGTCCGCGCTGGTCGAGGCCGGGCCTTGATTGTTTACCGAGAACGGAGCACCGCAAGGGCAGGCGATCCGGTCCGGGTGGGAAAAGGGTCCTCATGATGCGCAACCTGGTGAACGGCGCCGTCGGCGGCGCGCTCGCGACGGCCGTGTACAGCGCGATGCTGATGGCGGCGGACAGGGCCGGCCTGCTGGAGGAGCCGCCGCCGCGGCGGTTCGTGCGAATGGCCCTTCCCGGGCGCGACAAGCCCAGGAAGGGCGAGAACGTGCTCGGGACGATCGCGCACTTCGCGTTCGGCTCCTCCTGTGGTTCGGTGCTCGGCCTGCTGTCGGCCGGGCAGCGCGTGCCCGTCCCGATCGGCACGGCGTACGGGCTGCTGGTGTGGTACTTCGGCTACCAGGGCCTGGCCCCGAGCATCGGCGCGTACCCGCCCGTCCCGAAGGACCGCCCGGGACGCCAGGCCGCGCTGCTGGCGGGACACCTGCTGTGGGGCACCGCGCTCGCCTTCGCGCTCAACCGGCTTCGCACCGAGAAGGCGCCGCTGACCGCCGAACTCGCCCCCCGGCTGCGGGAGGAGGTCCGGCGTCCCACCATCCCCACCCCCGAGCCCGTCTCGGCCCAGGTGCGCGGGTAGGCGGGAACGGCGATACGCGTGCAGGCGAGATGACCAGGGGGCCTGGCTACGCACGCAGGGGATGAGCCTGCCGATCGTTCGATGTGCCGTGACCTGCGGAATGTCCGGCTTCATGGCGTGTCGGCCCTGACCCGCGGTGAGGGAGGGTCCCGGTGTCCGATCCGGGATCTCCCGGATGTCCCCGATGCTCCGCGGCCGACAGGGTGGACGGGTGCCCAACGATCGGAGTCACGCTCATGTCGCACGCCATCCTCGACCTGGTCCAGCAGGTGATGTCATCACCCTGGTTATACGTGGCGCTCTTCGTCCTGGCGCTGCTCGACGGGTTCTTCCCGATCGTGCCGGCCGAGACCTCAGTGATCACCGCCGCGGTGTTCGCCGCGTCGGGCGAGACCAACCTGGCCCTGGTCATCCTGGTCGCGGCTCTCGGCGCGTGCGCGGGTGACCACGTCTCCTACCTGATCGGCAACAGGTCGGCGGGCAGGCTCCGGGACAAGAAGCCGTTCGTCTGGGCGCGGAACGCACTGGCCGAGCGGGGAGGTCTCGTCCTGGTCGTGGCCAGGTACATCCCCGGCGGGCGCACCGCGACCACGCTCACCATGGGCGCCGTACGGCATCCGCTGCGCTCGTTCACGTTCTTCGACGCGATCGCGGCGGGCTCGTGGGCGGTCTACTCCGGGCTGATCGGATTCTTCGGCGGGATGGCGTTCGAGAACGACCCGATCAAGGGCCTGCTCCTCGGCCTCGGCATCGTGCTGTCGATCACCGTGGTCGTCGAACTGGTGAGGTGGCTCAGGAAACGACGCGCCACCCGGCTCTCCCCTGAGCCTCTTCCCGCGCGCACGTCCGCGTGACCCAGTCCGGTGATCTGCCCTCGCGCCGGCTGGGAACGTGACTCCTCCTCTCCCTGAAGGGAGCGGCTTCTCGCTAGGCCGCTTCCGCAGCGTCGCGAAGGGCAAGCCCTGCCCTGAGAATGTTCTTGGCCGCGTTCACGTCGGCGTGCGCCTCGTGGCCACACGCCTGGCATCGGAACCGGGCTTGGGTGACGCGGTTGTCCTTCGCGCAGTGCCCGCAGCGGGCGCAGGTGCGGGAGGTGTTGCGGGGATCAACCGCGATCAGCTCGCGACCGGCGCTTTCAGCCTTGTGCGCGAGCACACGCAGGAACACCCCCCAACCCGCGTCCAGGATGCTCCGGTTCAGCCCGGACTTGGCCGCGACGTTCCGCCCAGGCTGGGCGATCGTGCCGGCGGCCGAGCGGGTCATGTTCGCAATCCGCAGGTCCTCATGCACGATCACGTCATAGCCGCGAACCAGGGTCAGCGCCGCCTTGTGCGCGGTATCACGACGTTGACGGCGGACCTTCGCATACAGCGCCGCCACCCTCGCCACCGCCTTACGGCGACGCCTGGACCCCCGCTTCTTCCGGGTGAGAGCCCGCTGGGCCGCCGCCAGACGTCCCGCGGACGCCTTCAGGTGGCGCGGGTTGGCCAGGGGGTCCCCGTCGCTGGTGGTGACCAGCGACGCCACGCCCATGTCGATACCGGCCACCGCGCCGGTCGCGGGCAGCGGCTGCGCGGGGACGTCATCACACGACAGGATCACATACCAGCGGTTGCCTTCACGCTTCACGCTGATCGTCTTCACCCTGCCCTGCACCGGGCGGTGCTGATGCACCCGAACGTGCCCGATGCCCTGCAACCGGACGTAGGTCGTGGCCGGGTGCTCGGGCTGACAGTCCCACCGGCAACCGTCCCCATCCCTGGGCCAGGTCACGGTGTCGAACCAGCCGCGCCCCTTGAAACGCGGGAAACCCGGTGTACGGCCCTCACGGAGGCGGGTGAAGAACGAACCGAATGCCTTGTCCAACCGGCGCAAGGTGGCCTGCTGGGAGGAGAACGACCACCGGCCCTGACCGGCGGGGTCATCGGCCCGGATGCCCTTCAACTCCCCAGACTGGTCCCCGTAGCGAATCGTGACGCCAGCCTTGCGGTAGGCCGTCCGCCGGTGCTCAAGGGCGGCGTTGTAAAGCTGCCGGTGATCCTCAAGGCAGGCGGCGAGCGAGGCGGCCTGCTTGCCGGTGGGGCGCAGCAGAAATTTGAACGACCGGCGCACACCCACCCCCACCTTCATTCCTACGTTCAGTAACCAGACCACCACGCTACCGGAAGGCGCCGACAAAACCCGGAGGCAAGAAGCACGGAATCACCGGTCAGCCAAAGCAGACCACAGATCAGCTCCTCAAGGCCGGCCTTCACCCGGCCACCCAGAACGGGACGGCGGCACCTTCGGACACCACACCACGTGGTACCCGAGGTCATA
Organism: Microbispora sp. NPDC046933; assembly: GCF_040644635.1. Classification (NCBI taxonomy): domain Bacteria; kingdom Bacillati; phylum Actinomycetota; class Actinomycetes; order Streptosporangiales; family Streptosporangiaceae; genus Microbispora; species Microbispora sp. NPDC046933. The sequence goes on from NZ_JBEYWW010000018.1 coordinate 153,374, forward strand.
CGCCGCACTGGGGGAGGCGCGCACCTGACCAGTCACACGATCACCACGAAAGCACCGCCCCTCCAATCCACCAGGGAAAGGAACCCGCGATGAGCCCGGAGAGAAAACCAGCCAGGGACGGCATTCCCCCCATCGCCTGAAGACGACGGTCCCCTACCGAGCTTCTGATGGGACCGCGAGGATCGGATCATGTCCCGCTTTTCTGGGAGAGAATATGGTCTTGTCCCGTCGTGCTGCCGATCTGCGTCAGCGCCGACGAACGAGGAGGAGCCAGATGAGCAAGCTCGATGAGAACGCCGTATCTCTGCTGAAGGAACCGGTCCACGCCTGGGTCACGACCATCCGCCCCGACGGATCGCTGCACAACACCGTCGTGTGGGTCGACTACGACGGAGACGAAGTGATCTTCAACACCGCCGTGGGGCGGGCGAAGGAGCGGCACCTGCGCGACAACCCGCGGGTGTCGGTCAGCGTGCTCGACCCGGGGAACGCCTTCCGCTTCGTCAGCGTCTCGGGCACGGCGAAGCTGGAGCTCGAAGGCGCCGACGCCGCCATCGACGGCCTGGCGAAGAAGTATCTCGGGGTGGACACCTACCCCTACCGGCAGCCGGGAGAGCAGCGCATCACCGTGCGCGTCGTTCCCGAGAAGGTCATCTCCAGCGCCGGCCGCTGACGGGGCGTTCGCCGGGCGAGCACGCGTAGCCGCCCGGCACGCCTTCCCCGCACGCCCTCACCGGCCCCTGGCCCGGCGCTCCGACGTCCGCACGAGCGTCTGCGCCGGCGTCTACACCAAAGCGATGCGACCAGGGCGATTCAATCTCGAACCACGCTCTCTCGCCGAAAAAGGCTCTATGCTTTCAACCTGCCACCGCAGGTTGGAAAGTGCTCAATATCCGCTATATCATCGTCACCCTGCGCGACCCGTACGAGCACTCTCTGAACTCCACGCAGAAATCCTTCCATATCGCTGCTTTTAAATATTGTGGTGTCGACCATCATGTTGATTGACCCGTTCATGTCGAACACCATATAGAACTTGGCCCAGTCGTGGTCCCGTGCATCGACGACCTCATATCGCGACGTCGTCTCGAGTTCCTCAAGCGGAAGATCATCAATGTCCGCCGTACGCTCGCGCCCGGTTGCCGCCTGGGACACGATGTTCAGGGAGGCTGCCAGATCGAGTTCTGAATCCCGCTCCGCCGCCATCCTTTCACATAACTTCGCGATGTCCTCGGGGGAGCATCTCGCATGTGTGTAAGCACGCGTGGCTTCCCGATTCAATGCCATCACCGTCTTCTTGAAAGAGGTAGGGTCTGTGTCGATCCGAAGCGGCACTTCCTGAGAATATTGGGCAACCACGCAGGCGGCCTCGGGAGTGAAGCGGTTAGCCGAATGAACCAGGATGCTGAACGAGTTCTTCCCGGTATAGTGGGCGAGCCCGACGGATACGGCAGCAAGAGCGACAGACGCTCTCGTGACCTTGAATCTCCTGGAGATGCCGGCCAAGGCTGCCGGAATCGCAGGGGCGACCAGCCTTCCGACCCAATAGCGAGGAGACTCGGCTCGAAATTCAATGCCCGCGAAAAAGGGGGAGAACCTCTCAAGCTCGTAAGACCAGTGACGTAGAGATCGTCGGGAAACGGCCAATCCGCTGTTCGAAGTCTCAAGGGCGGCCTGCTGGAGAGCCTGCCATTCCGCGGGATGCAGGGTAGGCCATTGATACAGGCGATCGATCAGCAGGCCGAGCCCGTGGGCATCCGTCGCCATGTGTGAGAGCGCCAGGACAACGAACAGCGGTCTTCCTCGGGACGAGACGATGCCGACTCGGATCGGCAACTCGTGCTCGACTTCGAACCGAACACCCGTCAGTTGCTCCAGCATCTCCCTGGCCACGCCGTTCGGATCTTCCGTCGAAGAATCCTTGATCACGGCCACCAACTGTCCGGTGCCCAGAACAAGTTGCATCCGCTCGCCACCCGCTGAGCCTCTATAAATCGTGCGCAGAGAGTCGTGGCATTCGATCAGTCGCTGTATCGCCCGAAGCACGTCCGGCAGACCAGTGCCTTCGGGCACGTTCAAGATGACCCCAAGATTGAGTCCGGCGTCGTCTGGAGACCGTTTCCGAACAAGGTTCCACATGTATTCCTGTCCCCATGTCATGGGACCCGCGCCAGATCGGAGAGTAGAGAACCGGATTTCGGCTGTCGCGATGTTCATATTTGATCCATGGATTCAGGGCGAGCGGCGAGAAGGCGTGTGGGCCGAACGATTTGGTGGTCAAACATCAGCCCGGAATTTGTGCGCAGACAACTGGAAAACAGGGTACAGCTAGCATTTGCGAGCGGGCGACGTCAAGCCGTGAAGTGAATTTTTCGCCCTGATGCCGCGCGCCAAGGACGGCTCGTGGAGAACTCTCTGGAGAAGGCGAAGAGCGCTCGGCAGGGCGGTAGCCGATGAACGCCCGATGACCCCGATCTGCACCCCAGAGCGCTGTTTTACCCCGCCATCACCTCACCTGTCCACCGCCGCATCCTGTTCCAGTTGCGCACGGCAGTGATGGATGCTCTGAGCGACGCGGCCCTTCCGGAAGGTGGCGTCTGCGGCATGCCGGCAGGCCTTAGGTACGCCCACTCCGTGGCGCCGATGTTAACGATCTCACGGGATGGCGAGCAGGGGCGGTGTCGCCGAAGTCGACGTCGCTGCCACCTGGGCAGATCCCACTTCCATCCTCCAGAAAATTTGGGCACAGACGGATACATAGGCATATAACACCCCTCTCGTGGCCGTTTGGCTACACATGGAGCCTCTTGACAGCCGCAATTGGCATCGTTAACACTCAATCCGTCCCGATCTGCGATCATCACTGTGATATCGATAACAAGGGGAGTGCCATACCATCGATTTGACCTTTGGGGGAAGGCCGTTACACGAATCTGTCGCTGTTCAGTGACATGTCGTGACTCGATGGGGCGACGTGTGGGACGGGGAGGGCCGACGCTGGGCCGCGGGCGATGTTCCGCCCGCATCCGTCGCTGCGTGTGAGCAGGACGGAACCGGCTCGACATGTCGCTCGACGCACGATCCCGATCTCTGGCCGGGCCGAGGTTGAACGCTCCTGGCGAGATTCGGGATGAGATTCTCCGCTGACGGGGCAACCTTGATCCCGGCCCGTGCTCAAACGGTATTTGTCGTGGCTACCCATGCAGATAGGAATGAGTCCGTGTCCACGCTCTACCTGTTCGATGGAATTGGTCTGGACAACGAGAGACTTCTGACCAAGCTACGTGCCCTATGCTTCCGACCCCAAAATTCCGCCTATTTCGATGTCCTGTGCCGAGCACTGGAACAGACGCTTGACTACGTGGGGCCCGACGTCTGCCGCCAGGTCCTGCCAGAGGGTCTGCCGTTGAGAAGCTGGTTGCGCGGCGGAACTCCCGCCGCGCCGATCGGACGGGCAAACTCTATTCTGGGGGGGATATTCGGCATCGCATACCAGCTATGTCATCTCCAGCCGGCCGCCCCGGCGGTGCTGACCGTCGAAAAGCCGGTGGGGGCTCTCGGCCACAGTCTCGGCCTACACTCCGCCGTGGTGGCCGGCTTGCACCTGCGGAGAACCGACGAATATTTCGCACAGTGCGCGGCTTCGCTCAAGCTCGTCGCTCTGTGTCTCATTCGAGCACATCAGGTCGCCGGCGAACAATCAGATCAAGCATCGACGGTGAGATTCACCGACTGGCGCGATGGCCAGAGACCGCCCTCGGCCATGGCTTCGGTGAGTGGCGTCAGCACCTCTGATCTTCTGCTGCTGATGAACTGTCCGGAGCAAGAAGCACCTGGCGGGCACGCGTCGTCCGGAGTGAGCCTCAGCCTGATCAACTCCAATCGATTCCACGTTCTCAGCGGTCGCCCCGCCGCATTGATGGCGTTATACAGCCGCATTGAGCAGCAGCTTCGGGCAGCGGGTGGCGTTTGGTCGTTTCTTCCCAGCACGGCCCCCTTCCATAGTTCGATCCTGGAGCCGGCATTCATTCAGGTGCGTCAGGACCGTAACTTCATCGGTTTCGAGTCCCGTAGCGATCAGCTTAGATTCCCAGTCTTTGGCACAAATGGGCGGAGCAACCTCCAGGACTCACACGATCTGCTTGACGAGATCGCGCGTATGTCCATGGTCCAGCTCCTCGACTGGCCCACAGCGGTGGACTTCGCCGTCTCCACCGCCTCTCCCACGCAGGTGATGGACGTGGGCCCGGGTCCTGGTGCTCGCGCGTTCACCAGGCACTGCCTGCGGGGTCACCCGCGTCACCTTCGCTACCGGTCAGCGGAGCATCTCCAGAGATCCGTCTAGAAAGGAATGCCATGCGGTGTCTCTTGTTTCCTGGGCAAGGAGTCCAGCGAAGGGGGATGGGCGGGGACGTATTCGAGGAGTTCCAAGAACTCACGGCGGCCGCAGACGAGATCCTGGGCTACTCGATTGAAGAACTCTGCCTGCGTGACGAACGGCGGCGACTGCGCGACACCAGATACGTCCAGCCTGCCGTCTTTTTCGTCAACGCCTTACACGCCCTCCGGCATCTCGCTCGACATGACGAGCCTTACGAGTATTTCGCCGGACACAGTCTGGGCGAGTACAACGCACTCGCCGCAGCCGGCTGCCTGGATGTCCTCGAAGGCCTTGCGCTCGTCAAGAAGCGCGCAGAATTGATGGCAAATGTCACAGGAGGCGGGATGGCCGCGGTTATCGGACTTCCCGCGCAAGTCATCGAGCGGGTTATCCAGGAAACGGGGCAGACTGACGTGCACGTCGCCAACTACAATTCCGACAGGCAGACCACCATTGCGGGAGACCGCAAGCAACTCGCGAAAGCCACCAGTGCGCTGGCCACTTTCCCCGGCGTCCGAGTGGTTCCGATCAACGTGAGCGGCCCCTTTCATTCACCGCTCATGGAACCCGCAGCCGCGGCGTTTTCCGACTATCTGCGGAATCACATGTTCAAGCCCGGAAATGGGATCGTCGTATCCAGTGTGACAGGTGAGCCGTTTCCCCAACACTGCGGGGCAGGCCTCCTGAGCCGCCAACTCACCGGCCCTGTGCAATGGGTGCGGGCGATCCGCTTTCTGCGAACGGCGGGCGTCGCTCAGTTCGTTGAGATCAACGGGACCACGCTGACGTCCATGATCGAAGGGATCAGTTGACATCATGTCATCGGACATCGCCATCGTCGGCATTGCAGTCAAGGCTCCCGGCGCCCAGGATGTAGCCGGCTACTGGGACGTCATTCGAACGGGCAGGAGTCTGAGTCGGCCGTTCCCGGCGGAGCGGCGCGCCGCTGTCGAGGAATTCGTCCGATACACTCGCGAAACCGCTACCGAGCCTGTTCTCGACCCTGACGTCGAGTTCTATGACGGCTACTTCCTCGACAGCGTTGACGAGTTCGATTACGCCTTCTTCGGTATGAATCCGAAACAAGCCAGCGCTATGGAGCCTCATCAGCGACTGGCGCTGCGGACCATGTACCTGGCCCTGGAGCATGCGGGGTACGGGGGCCAGCGGGTGCGGGGCAGCCGGACCGGCGTTTTCGTTGGATATGCGTCCAACCCGGGCTCTACCTACCTTGAGTACTTGCTCCGAATCGATCCCAGCCTTGCGCAAGTCGCGCTCACCGGCAATGTGCCGACGATGATGGCCAACAGGCTGTCCCACTTCCTGGACCTGAGAGGACCCAGTGTCGTGGTGGACAGCGCGTGTTCGGCCTCCCTGGTGGCCGTGCACCAGGCCAAGAACGCCCTTCTGCTCGGTGATTGCGACCTTGCCGTAGTCGGTGGTGCCAGGATCGCGTTCGCCCCGGTCCGGCACCCGCACGCCACGATCGGCATCGAAGCGCCTGACGGGGTCACCCGGACCTTCGACGCGTCCGCCGATGGAACCGGCCTGGGCGAGGGCTCAGGAGCGGTCGTCCTGAAACGACTCGACGAAGCGGTGTCGGACGGGGACAGGATCTACGCCGTCATCAAGGGCAGCGCTGTCAACCACGACGGCAACACCGATGGGATCACCAACCCCGACGCGGACTCCCAGGCGGCGCTCATGCTCGCCGCGTGGCGTGACGCGGGGATCGACCCGCGCACGATCACCTACATTGAGGCGCACGGCACGGGCACCCGCGTCGGAGACCCCATTGAGTTCGAGGCAATACGGCGCGCATTCAGCCGGCACACCAGCGATACGGGGTTCTGCGCGATCGGCACCGTGAAGGCGAACATCGGGCACCTTTTCGAATGCTCCGGCGTGGTGGGACTGATCAAAGCCGTGCTCATGCTGCATCACCGCGTCATTCCACCCCAGGTCAACTTCACGACACCGAATCCGAAACTCGACCTGGAGACAGGACCAGCCTTCATTCCCACCACGCCTCGTGCGTGGATCGTTGACCGCCACCCACGTCGCTGTGGTGTCAGCGCTTTCGGGTTGGGCGGCACGAACGCACACGTGATCCTCGAAGAATACGTCCAGCCGGAGATCAACAGGACGGTGCCTGAGGGCCCATTCCTCTTCACTCTGAGCGCGGCGACGAAGAAGTCCCTCACGCGTATCGTGGATCAGTACCTCCGGCTTATCGACCAGGGCCGTCTTCTCGACGACGCACTCGCCGACATCTGCTTCACGACGAACGTCTCGCGTAGTGGTCACCGTCATCGGCTGGCGCTCATCGTGCACAGTGTCTCGGATCTCCGCCGGCAGTTGACGGACGGGCCCGAGCAGTTTCCTGAACATGAACTGGCCGAAGTGGCCCAGGCTTATCTCTCCGGTGAAGAGCCTGATTGGTCTCGGCTGTACGAAGGGCAGAGCCGGACCATCGTCGATCTCCCCGGGTATGTCTTCGACGAAAGTCGCTCGTTCATCGGCTTCCCCGCCGATTGGCGCTTCCGGATCTCTCTCGAGGGGGCGCCCGTGGAGCAGCATCCCGTCACGCATGGGATCGAGTTCCAGCCGACGAGCCCTGCTCTGCCCTCCGATACGCCGGTCAAGGCGCTGGTGCTCGTGGGCGCGGGCACGCGGGCAGAGGACCTCATCGCCGGCCTGGGTCTGGCGGAGGTGAATTTCGCCCGGTTCGACGAGCCAGGTCGTGATGGGAAGGCCTGGTCGTCCGGCGACCCGGCATCCTACGAACGCGTCGCCCAGATAGTCGTGGAGGGCGGATACACCCATGTTGTCCATGCCCTGGCCTTCGAGGAAGAGGCGGCGCAGGAAATCGGAGAGCTCGACCGCCGCCTCCGCAAGAATCTGTACGGTCTTTTCCTGCTGTCGAAAGCGCTGATGGCCGCAGGTGCGAAGACGAGTCTCGTCGTGGTCACCCATGAGGCGCTCGCCGTGCAGCAGGGGGCACGCCCGGTCGTCGTCGAGAACGCCTCACTCGTGGGATTCGGCAAAGTCATTACGCGGGAGTATCCCTACATCAGGGCCAAGCATGTCGATATCGACAGGGAGGTGCCGGCATCCCTTCTCGCGGCAGAGCTTCAAAGTCCTGAGTACGGCCTGTTCGTCCTCCGAGGCCGCGAGCGGCTCCGTGAAACGTTCGTGGAGGTTCACGATCTCGCCCCGGACAGCGCGGCCGATTATCTGAAGCCCAGGGGGACGTACCTCATCACCGGTGGAACCGGCGCGCTGGGACTGGCGGTGGCCCGCGCGTTCGCCGACCGGCAGCGTGACATCACCCTGATCCTTCTCAGCCGCTCGGGAGCGCCGTCGCCCGAGATGTGGCCGGCTGTGCTGGCCGAAGGGAATGATCCCAAGCTCGTCACACGCGTCCGGGCGCTGACCGACCTCGCCGCCTTGGGGGCGAGGGTCGAGGTGCGCTCCTGTGATGTCGGCGATCCCGATGCGCTGGCCGACGCGTTAGCCGATGTCCAGCGAACCTATGGACGCGTGGACGGCATCGTCCACGCGGCAGGCATACCGGGTCGGAACACGATCATGTTCCGCGGCCTGGAGGACTTCGAGGCCGTCATCCGGCCCAAGGTCCACGCCGCCTTCGTTCTCGACCAGCTGACACGTGACGATCGACCCGACTTCATCGTTCACTTCTCATCGGTAGCCGCCGTGTTCCCGGCGCCTGGGCAAGGCGACTACGCCGCGGCCAATTACTATTTGGACAACCTCGCGTGCGCCACCACCGGCGATGAATGCCGTGTGCGTGCCCTGGACTGGGTCGCCTGGAAGGAAATCGGCATGGCGGCCGACTTCGGAACCAACGGCGACACGACGTTCAAGGCACTTCCAACGGCCCAGGCCCTGGCTGTCCTGGACGCGAGCCTGAAGTCCGCGCGAACGCGTGTCTTCGCCGGCGAGGTGCACTACAGGGGCGAACTCGTTCATCTGCTCCGATCTTTCGACATCACGCTCGACCCCGGGATCACAGCCAAGGTCGACTCCGCGGTGCTCGCAGCCGAGGAGCGGCGCCAGCGGAGCGCAGCACGCGTCAAGCAAGCGATAAGTGAGGTTCAGGTAGATGTCACCGGCCGTCCTGACGGGCAATACACGCTGCTCGAACGCCAAGTGGCCCAATGCATGGCGCGTGCTCTCGGATTTCCCGGCATAGGCGTCGACGACGACTTCTTCGACATGGGCGGGGACTCCATCATGGCTGCTTCCCTTGCCGGCGACATCTCAACCTATTTGAACGTGCAGTATGACGTGGCGGACCTGATCTCCGATCGAACCATCTCCGAGATCGCGTACAACATCGAGTCGATGATCGATTCGATGTCGGTCCTCGAGGCATAGTCCGCGAGCCTGGACAAGAGGGGTGGGCGGGTTATGGGCACAATGACCAGGGGGCCGGTTCTCCGGGGAATCATCGGATTCGCCGTGCCGCTGACACTGGCGAACGCACTCCAGCAAGGCTATCTGCTGGTGGACAGTCTCCTCGTGGGAAGGTACGTGGGGACGCAAGCGCTCGCCGCCGTGGGCGCGACGCAACCTGTTTTCTATCTGATGAACGCGATGTTCATCGGGGTCAGCATGGCCTTCACCATACGACTCGCCCACCTCACGGGCGCGGAGCGATCTGGCGAGGTGCGCTCCGTCGCCCGAGCACTCCTCCTTTTCACTGTGGTCTGGTCGGCCGGATGCCTGGTCTTCGCCATGGCCGGCGCGGGCCTGCTGTTCTCCGCGATGGGCATCCAGAATCCCGTCGCGGGTGAAGCCGAGCGCTATTTCCAATTTCTCTCACTGGGATTCCCGGCAGTCTTCGGGATCGCCGCGATCAGCGCTTACCTGAGAGGCCTGGGAGATTCCAGGGGAGCGTTCTGGATCCTTGGCCTGAGCAGCGTCCTGAATGTCGGGCTGGCCTGGTTGCTCGTCGGTCCCGCCGATATGGGGCTTCGGGGAGTGGCCCTTGCCACGGCCGCCAGTGCGTCCATGGCCGGAGCGGGCGGCATCGTCTATGCCAGGCGGCGCCATGCCCTCGCACTTCCAGCGGAAGGCAGCAGTCCGCGAAGGGAACTGACAGCAGCACTGCGGCTGGGAATGCCGCTCGCCACCCAGCACGTCGCACTGTCCCTGGGGATCATGGTCCTTGTCTGGGTGATCCAGCCCTTCGGGCCGTCGGCCCTGGCAGCCTTCACCGTGGTGGGCCGTATCGAGCTGTTCACCTCGATGGCCTTCCTCGACCTCTCGGGAGCGCTCGCCGCCTTCGTCGCGCAGAACCTGGGGGCGGAGCAGCACGAACGGATCACACGCGCGCTACGGAAGCTTGTGGTCCTCGGGCTGGCACTCTCCATTCTCGTGTCCCTGGTTTTACTCCTGGGCAGAACCGGGATTGCGGCGATTTTCAGCGATGATGCGCTGGTCCGGCAGCTCATCGAGCGCTATATCGTGATTACGTATCCATTCTTCGCCCTGTACGCGATCATGGTAATCGTGCATGGTTGCCTGAACGGCTATCAGCGGACCACAGTCCCCCTGGTGTGTACGATCGTGGCGTTCGTTCTCGTCCAGGTTCCGGTTGCTTATCTCCTCAGCGGGCCCTTCGGCATCAGCGGTGTCATGTCGGCTGCCGTCATCGGCTGGGCAGTAGGCCTGGCTTACTCACTTGTGGCGGCTCGCAGGCATTTCATCCTCTCGGCACCGCCGTCCCTGGGCTTCTGAGTTGATGCCGCTTTCCTCCCACCGGCAGCCGGTCCGGCTCCGGCGTCTCGAACCGCTCACACGGCGGCGCGCAGGTAGGTGAGCACGGCGAGCACCCGGCGGTGGTCGTCGGCGGCCGGAGGCAGGTCGAGCTTGGCCAGGATGCTCGCGATGTGCTTGGCGACGGCCGCCTCTGAGACGAACAGCGCGCGGGCGATCGCGGCGTTCGACCGTCCCTCCGCGACGAGGGCGAGCACCTCGCGCTCGCGCGGCGTGAGCCGGGCCAGCGGGTCGCGGCGCCCGCGCAGCAGCTGCCGGACGACCTCGGCGTCGATCACCGTGCCGCCGCCCGCGACCGTCGTCACCGCGTCGGCGAACTGCGCGACGTCGCCGATCCGGTCCTTCAGCAGGTAGCCGACGCCGCCCCCACCGAAGGAGCGGGTCTGGTCGAGCAGTTCGGCGGCGTAGGTCTGCTCGACGTACTGGCTGAGCACCAGCACCGCGAGGGCCGGCCGCGCCGCCCGCAGCTCCAGCACGGCCCGCAGGCCCTCGTCGCTGAAGCCGGGCGGCATGCGCACGTCGGCGACCACGACGTCGGGGTCCTGCGCGGCGACGGCGGCGATCAGCGCGGGGGCGTCGCCGACGGCCGCGACGACGCTGTGCCCGAACCGTTCCAGCAGGCCGGCGAGGCCCTCCCGGAGCAACACCGAGTCTTCGGCGATCACCACGCGCACGGGATCTCCGCCCTGACCGTGGTCGGGCCGCCGTACGGGCTCTCGACGGTGAGCGTGCCTCCGACAGCCGCCACCCGGTCGGCGAGCCCGGTCAGGCCGGTGCCGCGCGCCGGGTCCGCTCCCCCGCGCCCGTCGTCGGCGATCTCCAGCACGAGCCTCCCCCCGCGCAGCCGCCCGCGTACCGCACAGGAGCCGGCCCCGCTGTGCTTGGCCACGTTCGCCAGCGCCTCGCAGGCGACGTAGTAGGCCGCCGCCTCCACCCGCTCGGGCAGCCGCCGGTCCAGCGCGACGTCCACCCGCGCGGGCACCGGCGACCTCCCGGCCACGTCGCGTACGGCGGCGGGCAGCCCACGATCGGCGAGCACCTGCGGATGGACGCCGCGGATCAGCTCGCGCAACTCCGCGAGCGCCTGCCCGGCCAGCTCGCGCGCCTCGTCCAGTTTCAGGGCCGCGGGCGAGCCGGGCGGAAGGTCGAGCCCGGCCAGGCCGAGCTTCATCGACAGCGCGACGAGCCGCTGCTGCGCGCCGTCGTGCAGGTCGCGCTCGATGCGGCGGCGCTCGGCCTCGAAGGCGTCCACCAGCCGCGCCCGGGACCGCGCGATCTCCCGCGTCTCGGCCTCCTGCGGGACGAGCATCGCCCGCGCCATCGCCGCGCGGGCGCCCGCCCAGGCACTGATCGTGTACGCCGCGACGGGCACCAGCAGCAGCCCGACCGCCGAGCCGACGAAGGTCTCCCCCAGCATGGCCTCGCCCTCGGGAGCGGTCGGCTGCACGACCGGGGAGAGGATCAGCACCACCGGCCCGGCGATCGCGGCCGCCGCCACCAGCAGGTCGACCCACCAGAGCGCGACCAGCGCCACGAGGGCGTGCCCCGCCTCCCGCCACCCCGGCCACCAGCCGTCCGGCAGTCCGCGTACGGGCTGCCGGTCCGCGAGGCGCAGCCGCCACCGTTCGAACCGGGCCACGGGCGGCAGCAGCACGGCGGCCACCAGGAGAGACACCGGTGCGGCCGCCGGGCCGCCCACCGCACGGGCGGGCACCAGCACGGCGGCGAACGCGAGGCCGGGGACGACCCCGGCCAGCAGGTACGCCAGAGACCTCCACGGCCAGGCCGAGGCCAGGAAGCGCTGGGGCGGCCCGCCGAGCGCGTCCAGCGCGGTCCGGGGCACAAGGGTTACGGGGGCGGGGGCGAGGAGTGGGGCGGCCACGGCACCGACGCTAACCGCTGGGCGCGCCGGTGTCGGTAGTGCTGGGGATACCCCTGGTTCTCGCCCCAGTGCCAGTGCCTCGCGGGCCCGCCGCCGGTTGGCTCAGCGACATGACACGAACCGGCATGACACAGACCGGCATCACCCAATCAACCGGGCAGGCGGTCCTGCTCGACACGGTCCGCGTGGTGTACGGCACCGGGCCCGGCGCGGTGACCGCTCTCGACGGCGTGACCCTCGGCTTCGGCCAGGGGACCTTCACCGCCGTGATGGGGCCCTCGGGCTCCGGCAAGTCCACACTGCTGCACTGCGCCGCCGGGCTCGACCGGCCGACGTCCGGCACCGTGCTGGTCGGCGGCACCGACCTCGGCCCGCTGAACGAGAAGGCGCTCACCCTGCTGCGCCGGGAACGGATCGGCTTCGTCTTCCAGGAGTACAACCTGGTCGACGCGCTCACCGCCGAGGAGAACGTGGCGCTCCCCCTGCGCCTGGCCGGGCGCCGCCCCGGGCCTGACGAGGTGCGTGACGCGCTCGCCGAGGTCGGCCTGGACCGGCGGGCCGGGCACCGGCCCGCCGAGCTCTCCGGCGGAGAGCGGCAGCGGGTGGCGATCGCCCGCACGCTGATCACCCGGTCAAGGAGCACCGAGCCCGCCGTGCTCTTCGCCGACGAGCCGACCGGCGCGCTCGACAGCGCCGCGTCCCGCGTGGTCATGGACCTCCTCCGCGCGCTCGTCGACGCCCACGGGCAGACCGTCGTCATGGTCACGCACGACCCCGCCGCCGCGGCGTACGCGGACCGGGTCGTGCTGCTGGCCGACGGCCGGCTCGCCGGGGAGCTGGGCCGGTCGAGCGCCGCCGAGATCGCCGCCCGCATGGCCCTTCTGGAGGAGGCGTGCTGAGCCTGTCTCTGCTCCGTTCTCTGCTCTGTCCTCTCCTCCGGGGCCGGTGGACCGGGCTCGCGGGCACCTTCGTCGCGCTCTGCCTCGGCGCCGCGGTCCTCACCGCGAGCGCGCTGCTGCTGACGTCCGCGGGCCCGCGGGTGCCCACCCGATACGCCGCCGCGCCGCTGCTCGTACGCACCCCTGGCGTGCCGGGGGACGAGAACGCCTTCGCCGAGAACCGGCCCTGGTCCCCGGAGACGGCAGAGGCGCTGGTGCGCGCGCTGACGTCGGTGCCCGGCGTCGCGGCGGCCGTTCCCGACCGCGCCTTCTACGCCCAGGCCGTCGTCCGGGGCAGGCCGGCCGGCGGGCACGAGGCACGGGGCTGGAGCACCGCGGCGCTGGCGCCGCACCGGCTGGTGGCGGGCAGGCCGCCGGTTCACGCCGGAGAAGTGGTGCTCGACCACACGCTCGGGCTCACGCCGGGCTCGCCCGTCACCGTGCTGACGGCGCGTGGCCCGGTGCCCTACACGGTCAGCGGACTCACCGACGGCCCCGGGCCGTACGTCTCGGACGGTGAGGCCGCGCGCCTCGGGGGTGGGGTCCGCGTCATCGGCCTGCTCACCCGGCCGGGGGCCGAACCGTCCGCCGTACGGGCGGCGGCCGAGCGTGCCGTACGCGGTGTCGTCGGCGGGTCCGCGCGGGTGCTCGCCGGACCGGACCGTGCGGCGGCCGAGCCCGCCGCCGACGCGCGGACCCGATGGATCGGCATGCAGGTGCTCACCGCGATGGCGCTGCTCGGCGGGTTCGTGTCGGTGTTCGTGGTGGCCTCCACGTTCGCGTTCCGGGTCACCCAGCGGCGCCGGGAGTTCGGCCTGCTGCGGGCGGTCGGCGCGACCCCGCGCCAGGTGCGGCTGGTCGTGTACGGCGAGGCGCTCGCCGTGGGAGCCGTCGCCGCCGCGGCGGGGGCGCTGCTGGGCGCGGCCGTCGCGCCCGCCGTGGGCGGGGTGCTCGTCACGGCGGGCTTCGAGCCCGAGTCGTTCGGCGTGCGGTTCGCCCCGCTGCCCGTGGCCGGAGCGGTCGCGGCCGGGATCGCGGCGGGCCTGCTCGGCGCGTGGTCGGCCTCGGGCCGGGCCGCCCGGGTCCGCCCGCTGGAGGCCCTTCGCGACCACGCGGCGGGCGGCACGCCGATGACCCGCGTGCGGTGGATCGCGGGCGTGGTGTCGGTCGCGGGCGGCCTGGCCCTGGCGGTGGCGAGCGGGTCCGCCCGGGAGGACGCCCTGGTGAACGACGTCCTGCTCGCCGCGATGGCGCTGATCGCCGGGCTCACCCTGCTCGCGCCGGTCGTCCTCCCGCCGCTCCTGCGTGTCCTCGCATGGCCGGTCTCCCGGTCGGCCGTGGGCATGCTGGCCGGGCGGAGCGCGATGACGGCCGTGCGGCGCACCGCCGCCACGGCGGCCCCGGTGCTGCTGACGGTGGGCTTCGCCGTGCTCGTCACCGGCATGGTGCGCACGACCGCCGCGGCGTACACGGCGGGGCGGGCGGCGGGCACCCCCGCGGCGTCGGTGCTCGTGCCCGACGGCGCCCCCGGCCTGTCGGACGCGGCGCTCGCGGCGGCGTCGGCTTCCACGCAGATCACGGCCCCCCTGCCCACCACCGTCTACGGCGACCGGCCGCTCGCCGCGCTCGGCGGCGATCGGCTCACCGGGGGCGAGGCGGCGGTCGCGGAGTGGGTCGCCCGGGAGCACGGCTGGCGGAAGGGCGACGTCGTGCCCCTCACCTTCGAGGACGGCCGGGCCGTGCGCCTGCGGATCGCGGCGGTCCTGCCCGGCGCGCCCGCGGAGGTGCTGCTCGCCCGGGACACGGTCCGGGCGCACGACCCGTCGGCGCTGACCCCCGAGGCGTACGTGTCCCGGCCGGCCGGGATGGTCTTCCCCGGGGCGAAGACGGTGAGCGTCGCCGACCGCGCGGCCGGTGACCAGGCGGAGGAGGACCGGCTCGTCTGGCTGTTCACGCTCCTGCTGGTCGGGGTCTCGGCCGGTTACTCGGGTCTGGCGATCGTCAACACGCAGGTCATGGCGGCGTCGGCGCGCGCACGCGAGTTCGCGGTCCTGCGCCTGTCCGGCGCGACGCGGCGGCAGGTGACCGCGGCGGCCGCGGCCGAGGCGGCGCTCGTCACCGGCATCGGCACCGTGCTCGGCCTCGCCGTGGCCGTCCCCGCGCTGCTCGGAATGCGCGCCGGGCTGGCGCAGACGTCCGGCGCGGCCGTTCCCCTGGTCGTCCCCTGGCCGACGGTCGCGGCCGTCGTCGCCGCCTGTCTCGTTTTCGCGGCCGGAGCCGCCACGATTTTCACAGGAGAAACTTCTTCCCCTTCCAAAAATGCGTCATCCAGGCTCCCTACCAGCACAAATGCTTGATCAGGCAAAGGAAGGGTCAACACTTCGCCTTGTTATCGCAAGGGTTGCGGTCCGACGTGTTCAGGCGGCCCGGTTTCCGGATAGCCCTTATTAACATTTTTTTCCTGAGCATTGCATTACGGACACGGATGGAGGGGTCATGGCGGGCCGGCACATGCCTTTCTTTTTACGCCCGCGCTCGATCCAGGCGCGGACCGCCCTGATGAGCGCGGTCCTCTCCCTCGTCGTCCTCACGGTGATCGGGTTCGGCCTGGACATCGCCGTCCGGAACCGGATCCACAGCCATCTCTTCATGGACACCCAGCGGGTGGCCACCGACTGGATCGCCTCGATGGGCCCCAACGGCATCCCCGAGCCGCCGGCCACGCACGAGGACCTGGTGCAGCTCGTCGACTCCCGGAACCGGGTGATCACCGCCAGCCGGGCGGCGAGCGGCCGGGCCCCGCTGACCTCTCCCTTCCCCACGGGCCAGGACCGCCTGCAGTACCGGATCGAGTGCCCGGACGAGGGCCGATGCGTCGTGCTCACCGCCGTACGGGTCCTGCCGGTGCAGTCCCGGCTGTTCTGGGACGGCGAGCCGCACGCCGTGTACGCGGGCAGGACCGAGCCCGGTCTCCTGGCCACGCGGCGGCTGGAACTCTTCATCGTGATCGGAGTGCTGCTGATGACCGCCGGATGGACCTGGGCGAGCTGGCGCGCCGCGGGCCGCACGCTGCGCCCGGTCAGGGAGATTCGCGAGAGGGTGACCGAGATCAGCGTGCGCGACCTGAGCCTGCGCGTCCCCCAGCCGCCCGGGCGCGACGAGATCGCCGAGCTCGCGCGGGCCTCCAACAACTTTCTCGAACGCCTCGACTCCTCCGTGCGCCAGCAGCGGCACTTCGCCTCGATGGTCTCCCACGAGCTGCGGACCCCGCTCGCCGGGCTGCGCACGCAACTGGAGGAGGCCCTGCTCTACCGCGAGGAGACCGATCCGTACGAGACGATCCGGACGGCGGTGCGGACCACCGAGCGCTGCCAGGCGATCATCGACGAGATGCTCACGGTCGCCCGCGTCCGCACGGCCGCGACGGCCGAGCCCGAGCCGGTCGACCTCGGGGTCCTCGCTCGGGAGGAGGCCGCCGCCCGCACGGACGGCGTGCCGGTGCACGTCGAGGTCGAGGACGAGGTGACCGTCCTCGGCAACCGGGTCCAGCTGTGCGGCGTGCTGACCAACCTGCTGGTCAACGCCCAGCGCCACGCGCACAGCAGGGTCGACGTCACGGTCGGGCGGGCCGGGGACGAGGCGGTCGTCACCGTGCTCGACGACGGCGACGGCATCGCGCCGGAGGACCGCGAGCGGGTCTTCGAGCCGTTCGTCCGTCTGAAGGACGGGCGCCGCCGCGACCCCAAGGGCACCGGGCTGGGCCTCGCCCTGTGCCGCATCACGGCGGACGCGCACCACGGGACGCTGCGGGTCGAGGACTCCCCGCGCGGCGCCCGCTTCGTCCTGCGCCTGCCGCTGCCCGCGGGCTCCTCGCTCGCGGGCAGCGCACCGCGGCTCAGCCGGTGACGCTCGGCCGCCCGTTCTCGATGTGGCCCATCAGGCGGCGGTTGAAGGACGGGTCGTCCGCACAGGAGATCTGGATGTCGTACCAGCCCCTGGCCCGGCGGGCGGGCCAGGGCAGGTGCCGCCGCGCGCCCGGCCGCAGCACGACCTCCGTCTCCCTGTCGTCGTAGGCCAGCGCGCGGACGTGCAGGCGCACCTCCCGGCGGCCGTTGTTGGCGATCTCGATGTCCAGCCGCAGCGCCTCGCCGTGGACGGCGCTCGACACCTCGACCCCGGCCGCACCGCCCGCGAGCGAGCCGCCGAACTCGCGGCGGAAGCCGTTCGGGCCCGTGAGCACCAGGTCGTAGTGGTCACCCGGCACCTGGACCAGCCTGGTGGCCGAGCCGCGCACGTCCAGGTGGAGCGGCGCGGGCAGCTCCCCGGCGTACGGGTAGAGCGCGAGGTGCACGCTCTGCGCGCCGTCGTTGGCGACCGTCAGCCGCAGCGTCTGCCCCCTGAGCACGGCCGAGGCGTCCGGCTGGTACGGCAGGGGCCGCGCCGGGCGCACGCCCTCCTCCTGCACCGGCATGCGCTGGTCGGCCGGCGGGGAGGGCCGCCAGCGGCCGGTAAACGCCGGCACCGGGCCCGGATGCGCGGGGGTGGGCCGGGGACCGGCAGAGGTGAAGTCGAACGCGGAAGTGAGGTCGCCGGAGACGGTGCGCCGCCAGGCGGAGATGTCGGGGAAGCGCACCCCCAGCCAGGTCTCCAGGAAGCGGACCGTGGAGGAATGGTCGAAGATCTGGGAGCAGACGTGCCCGCCGATCGTCCACGGCGAGACCACGATCATCGGCACCCGGATGCCGAGGCCGATCGGCTTGCCGTCGTAGAACTCGTCGGCCTGCTCGGCCGGGGGCCGCGGCGGCGGCACGTGGTCGAAGAAGCCGTCGTTCTCGTCGTAGGTGATGAACAGCGCCGTCGAGCGCCACACCTCGGGGTTCGACGCGATCGCGTCGAGGATGTCGTAGGTGATCTGCGCGCTCTGGATCGGCGAGGACGCGCTGGGGTGCTCGGAGTCGGCCGCCGACGGGACGAGATAGCTGACCTCGGGCAGCCGCCCGGCCTCGATGTCGGCGCGGAACTCGGCGGCGAGCGTGTCGGGCCGCAGGCGGCGCAGCGCCCGGTCGTACAGCGAGCGCTCCTTCGGCGTCAGCGCCGCCACCCCCTCCTCCAGCCGCGCCAGCATCTGCTCCCGCTGCGCCTCCGGCGCCCGGAACAGCGCGGAGTAGAAGGAGTCCATGCTGAGGTGGTCGCCGCGCAGCGCCTTGCGCGCGATCCGGCGGAACTCGGCGAAGAACTCGAGGTTGTTGTCCTCGTAGTTGTCCCACTCCTGGTAGACCTTCCAGGAGCGCCCGGCGGCCTCCAGGATCTCCCCGGCGTTCGCCCAGGTGTAGCCGGCGTGGGAGTCCTCGTTGTAGGCGGAGTTGTCGATCGCCCGCTTCGTCGTCCCCGGCTCGTAGCCCGTGTGCCCGCTCACGTGGTAGTTCCGGTTGGGGCTGGTGGACGACAGCACCGAGCAGAAGTAGTGGTCGCAGATCGTGAAGGTGTCGGCCAGCTCGTACTGCAGGGGGACGTCCTCACGCCGGTAGTACGTCATGGTGGCCGGGCTCTTGGCCGCGATCCAGCCGTTGTGCCAGCCGTCCGCCGCGGCCGCCTGCCCGTCGCTCCAGCCGTGCGCGAGCGCCGAGATCCACTGCAGGTCCCTGCCCACCAGGTCGGCGGCCTCGCGCACCGGGAACGGCAGCACCCGGCCCGCGCCGTCCGGCTGCTCGAACACCGGCCTGCCGTCGGGCAGCCTGACGGCGTTGCGGTCGCCGTAGCCGCGCACGCCCCGCAGACTGCCGAAGTAGTGGTCGAACGACCGGTTCTCCTGCATGAGGAAGACGACGTGCTTGATCGCGGACAGGCCTCCGCGCGGCACCGGCATGGCCATCGCCCGGTGCACCGAGGCAGGCAGCAGCGACGTGGCGGCGGCGCCGGCGCCGGCGGCGAGGAACCCGCGGCGGGACAGACCCTGGGACATCGTGGTCCTTTCTCCGTGGCCACCCGAGTGCGGTGACCGTAGCGAGGCGATCTCAGCCCCTCGCGGTGGCAGGACGACGACATCCTCCGGCCTGTCCGGTTAACCGTTGGCGAACCTCCCGGCGGACGCGAGCACCGCGGCCAGGGTCAGCGCGAAGTCGCCCGAGCTGTCGGTGTACCAGCGGCAGACCGCGAACCCGGCACGGGACAGCTCGTCGAGCACGCCCTCCCTGCGGAACTTGGCGCTGATCTCCGTGCGCATCTGCTCGCCCTCGGCGAAGACGACCGTGAGGCCGAGCGCCCTGATCGGGACCTCCATGGGGCGGGTCGCCCGCAGCCGCATCTCGATCCAGTCGTTGTCCTCGTCGTACAGGGCGACGTGCTCGAACGCCTCCGGCTCGAAGCCGGCGTCCAGCTCCCGGTTGAGCACGTGCAGCACGTTCCGGTTGAAGGCGGCCGTGACACCCTGCGGGTCGTCGTACGCCGCGACCAGCCGTCCCCTGTCCTTCACCAGGTCGGTGCCGAGCAACAGGGTGTCCCCGGGCCGCAGCGTGGCCCGCAGTTCCTTGAGGAAGACCTCCCGCGCGGCGGGCGGGAGGTTGCCGATCGTGCCGCCGAGGAACGCCACCAGCCGCCTGCCGGTCCTCGGCAGCAGCGCCAGGTGGTGCTCGAAGTCGGCACGCACCGGCCGCACGTCCAGGCCGGGATAGCGTACGGCGAGCCGCTCCGCCGCGGCCTCCAGCGTGACGGCGTCCACGTCGACCGGCGTGTAGCCCCGCAGCGTGCCCGCGTTGGCCAGCGCGTCGAGCAGCAGCACGGTCTTCTCGCTGGTGCCCGAGCCCAGCTCGACGAGCGTGTCGGCGCGGCTGAGCCCCGCGACGTCGACGGCGCGGCGGCGCAGGATCTCCAGCTCCCGCCGGGTGGGGTAGTACTCCGCCAGCCGGGTGATCCGCGAGAACAGCTCGCTGCCCGCGGCGTCGTAGAACCACTTGGGGGGCAGCCACTTGGGCGACGAGGTGAGCCCGGCGCGTACGTCGTTCTCCAGAGCCTGGCGCAGGTAGTCGCCGCCGAGATGATCGGTAACCATGGTCGCCTCTCAATCGATGGGTGTCACCGAAACGCCGTCGGGGGACGCGAGCAGCAGGCTCCGGTCGGGCACGGCCCGCCAGCCCGGCCGGTCGTCCAGCGGCTCGCTCGCGACGAGCACCCCCTCCTCCAGGTGCGTGAACAACGTGTCGCCCCACGCGACGGCGGCCATGTGGGAACCTCCCGTGACGAGCAGGTTGAGCCGGGCCTCCGGGTCCGCCTCGGCGGACCCGCGGACGACGGCGGGCAGGACGTCGGCGAGCGGCAGGCCGTCCCGCAACCGGGTGAACACGGCCGCGGCGAGCCACGCCGAGTCGCACACGCTCTCCGCGTCGGCCGCGAGGGGCCGGACGGCCTCGCGCCTGACCCGGCCGTTGTGGCTGAGCAGCCAGGGCCCGTCGGCGAACGGCGCGGTGGCCGTCTCCTCGATCGGCATACCGACCGTGGCCGACCGCACGGCCGCCAGCAGGCAGGTCGAGCGGGCCGCCGCGGCGAGGCCGGGCATGTTGGCGTCCGCCCAGATCGGCACCGTGCGGCGGTAGCGCACGGGCCGGGAGCCGTCGTACCAGCCGAAGCCGAACCCGTCGGCGTTCACCCTGCCGTACTTCTGCAGGCGCGGCGCGTACGACTGGCGCAGCAGGCCGTGTTCGGGGTCGCTGATGAGCGCGGTCAGGGACCGCTCCGGGCCCAGCCACGCCGCGTGGCGGCACATGGCCTCACTCCTCGGAACGGGCGCAGCGGAACCCGGCGAAGATCTGCCGCCGGATCGGGTAGTCCCAGTTGCGGAAGGTCGTGCGGACGGCGGAGGAATGGGTGGCCCACGACCCGCCGCGCAGCACCCGGTAGGTCTCCCCGAAGAAGACCTTGCTGTACTCCTCGTACGGGAAGCACCGGTAGCCGGGATACGGCTGGAACCAGGAGTCCGTCCACTCCCACACGTCGCCGATGAGCTGCTCCACGCCGTAGGGGCTCGCGCCGTCCGGGAACGCCCCGGCGGGCGCGGGCCGGGCCGCGCGGTGGCCGAGGTTTGCCCAGCGCCCGAGGTGGCCGGGATCGGCCTCGCCCCAGGGGTACGTGCGGCCTCCGCACGCCTTCTCCCACTCGGCCTCGGTCGGCAGGCGCTTGCCCGCCCACCGGGCGTACGCGTCGGCCTCGTACCACGAGACGTGCTGCACCGGCTCGTCCGGCGGCACGGGCTCCTCCCGGCCGAACCGGACCCGCCACCAGGTGTCGCCGTCGCGCGTCCAGAACAGCGGGGCCTCCACGCCGTTCCGCTCGGCCCACTCCCAGCCCTGCGGCAACCACCAGCGCGGGTCGCGGTAGCCGCCGTCCTCGACGAACCGCAGGTACGCCCCGTTGGTGACCGGATGGCGGTCGATCCAGTAGCCCGGCAGGTACAGCCGGTGGGCCGGCCGCTCGTTGTCGTACGCCCAGGCCAGAGTGTCGGTGCCCATCGTGAAGACCCCGGCGGGGATGTGGACCTCGGGCTCGGCGGCGGGCCTGCCGGGCGGCAGCTCCCCGTCGCGGACCAGGCCGGGCCGGCGGGACAGCTGGAGCGTGGCGAGCATGGTCTCGTCGTGCTGGTGCTCGTGCTGCAGCACCAGCCCGAAGACGTAGCCGCCGGACCGCAGCGGATCGGGGTCGGTCAGGTCCACCTGGTCGAGGACGTCGAGCACCCGGCCGCGCACGCCGGAGATGTACTTCCTGGCCTCGGCCGGGCCGAGCAGCGGGAGCGCGGGCCTGTCCTTGCGCGGATACCTGAACGCGTCGTAGAGATGGTCGATCTCCGGGCGCAGCGGCTCGATGCCGCCCACCTCGCGCAGCACCCACAGCTCCTCGTAGTTGCCGACGTGCGCGAGGTCCCAGACCAGCGGCGACATCAGGGGCGAGTGCTGGCGCACCAGCATGTCGTCGTCGGCGTCGGTGTAGGCGAGCGACCGCTCGCGTACGGCCGCGAGCTCGGCCGCGATCCGCTCCTTCAGGCCGGTCGGGCCGGCGTTGCCCAGGACGGCGTCGAGATCGGTCACCGAGACCTCCGGAGGAAGCCCGGTCCTTCAGGGCCGGGAGGAATCTGGACTCCGCACGGGGTGGCCCGGCGGAGCCGGGACAGCCCAGAGCGCGAAGCGCTCACGACTTTCTCCTTCCGCTGAAAGTCAGGCAAAGCGCTTGCAAAATGCGAACATGCGTACGGCTTACAAGGTGCGGATCTACCCCACCGCCGAACAGGCAGCGGTGCTGAACCGCACGTTCGGCTGCGTACGCCTGGTCTGGAACACGGTCCTGGCCTGGCGGCAGGCCCGCTACCGCGCCGAGGGCGCGACAACCTCCTACTCGCAGACCGACCGGTACCTGACCGAGCTGAAACGCGACGGCGGCCATGACTTCCTGTACGAGGTCTCCAGCGTCCCGTTGCAGCAAGCGTTGCGGCACCAGCACACGGCCTTTGTGAACTTCTTCGCAGGACGCGCCCGCCATCCGCGGTTCAAGTCCCGCCATGGCCGCCAGTCCGCGATTTACACCCGGTCGGCGTTCCGCTGGCGGGATGGGCGACTGCACCTGGCGAAGATGGACGGCCCGCTGGAGTTCGTGTGGTCCTGGCCGGAGGTCGCCCCGGCCATGATCGACCCGACGACGGTGACCGTCTCGCGCGATCCTTCTGCGTGCGGGCACCTGCTCGCTCAGCTCTCGCTCAGCACTCGGACGTGGCAGTGCCCGTCCTGCGGTACCCGGCATGACCGGGACGTGAATGCCGCGAAGAACATCCTGGCCGCTGGTCGAGCGGTGTCTGCCTGTGGAGCTGATGTAAGTCCGCAAGGGTCCTCCCTTCGGCGGTCGGCTGTGAAGCAGGAAGCCCAGCCCGTGAGGGTGGGAATCCCTCGCCTTTAGGCGGGGGAGGAAGTCAAGCGAACATCTCCTCCATCTGGTCGGCGGCCGGCGATCGGCCGGATTCGATGTGCCGAGAGGCGAACGCGCGGACCCGCGCGACCAGCCGTGGCTCGGCCCCGAGACGGGGCAGGGCCTCGGCCGCGGCGCGGAAGCAGGCCGCGGCGGACCGGCGCAGGTCGGGGTCGGCGAGACCGAGGCGGGCGGCGTCCGCCCACCGGCGGGCGACCGGCCGGGCCGCCTCCAGGGCGATCCCGGCGGCCCGGTCGTCGGTGACGAGGGCGTGGACGACGGCCACGCACACGGGCCACTCGGCGGCCCCCTGCGCGTCGAGGTAGCGCACCTCCAGCCAGCCCCGCGGCCGTACGGGCGGGAAGAGCGTGGTGGCGTGGTAGGCGAGGTCGGCCTCGCCGGGGGGACGCCCGGCCACGCGGGCGAAGTCGCGGAACGCCGAGCCGTCGAGGACCGGCACGAGGCCGCCGGTCCCCCGGACCATCATGAGACGGGCGGCGAGGAGATAGCGCGCCCAGTCGTCCACAGGATCACCACCGCGCATGACCGGCGCGGTCCTGCTCGGGTCGAGCCTGCTCCACACGGCCTGGCGGCCGGAGGCCCACCCGTCGGCGGGCGAGTTGGCGAAGGCCGCCACCAGCACCGGGCCGAGCACGTGGGCCCGTTCCCAGCGGGCCCGGGGATCCTCACCGAAGTCCAGGTTGACCTGGACCGACGCGGTCGAGCACATCATCGTCGCGCCGTCCGGCGGGTCCAGGAACGCGGCCATCGCCTCATACCTGGGCTCTCGTAACTGCCGCACGGGCGGGCGGAGCGCGTCCAGGCCGCGGCCGCCCAGCCGCAGGCCGGCCCGGGCGAGCGCGAGCCGTACGGCGTCGACGTCGGCGGTGAGTTTCGCGATCGCGGCGGGCAGGACGTCCGGCGGGGCGGACAGTTCGAGCTGCCCGCCCGGTTCGAACGTCACCCGGCTGCCGCCCGGGAGCGCGGGGAGCGCGCCCGCGATCCGGGCGATGGGGACGGGAAGCACGGGGTTCTCCGCGTCGAAGACCAGGAACTCCAGCTCGACGCCCAGCCGGTCGGCGGTGACTCCGCGGAAGCAGTCCCGGGCGTACCTCTGCACGTCGGCCATTCGCCCCCCATCGGGCCCAGGTTTGCGCGACTCGGTCGTGCCGAGTCAACTTTCCCCGTAATGGCCCCCTTCAACCTGAAACCCACCGAAACAGGGCGTTAACGGAGGTCACGCGGCGGCCGTTGCCCACTCCTCGTCGCGCATGCGGATCATCGAGACGCCGACGATTCCGAAGACGACCAGCAGGATGACCGGGCCGCCGAGGCCCAGCACGAGATTCCACGCGCTCGCGCCGAACAGCCAGACGAGGATGCCGACGAGCACCCCGGCCGGGAACCACCACCCGGCCCGGCCTCCCCAGGCGTAGGCGACGGCCACGAGCACGAGGCCGAGGAACGACCCGATCATGCCGGGCATCTGCCAGGCGATGATCATCGCGGGCTGCGCCGCGTCCTGCATGAGCTTCTCCGCCTGGTCCACCGGAAACATCTGGAACGCCACGATGTCGAAGAAGTCCGAGACCATCAGCGCCGAGAAGTTGATGAGGCCGAGGACCGTGATCACGCCCGCGATGTTGGCGAGCACCACGCCCTTCTTGCGTACGAGGTGGACGAGGCCGATGACACCCGGCACCCACAGGATCCACGCGTAGTGGAGGAGCGTCGCGCTGATGCCCACGGCGCCCGGGTTGTGCGCGTACGCGAGGGGGTCGTCGACCCCGGGCTCGGACGGATCGGCGGCCATGCCGAGGAGCAGACAGAGCGGGGCGAGGATGAGGCTTGTGCCCGCCGCGACGCGGCGGAAGGTGTTCGCGTTGGTAAGCATGCGGGGGACCGTACGGATCGTTTCCCACCCCGTCGTCAAAGCACACGTTGACCCGCTGTCCGCCTACAGGCGGATTCCTCTCCACCTGAGTGATGGAACGGTGCATTCGGGACAACCGTTACTCTCTGCACCATTACTCTCTGCACCATGCTCCACCGCCGTCCCCCCACTCTCGTCGACTGGCTCGTCGCGGTGGTCGTGGGCCTGTTCGCGGTCGCCGAGGAGATCGGCGGGCGCTCGATGGGTCCGGCCCGCGACCATGTCCCCCTGTGGATCGCCGCGGGGATCGCCGCCGCCGTCGGAGTGCTGTTGCGGCGCCGCGCTCCGTTCGCGGTCCTGTTCGCCTACTGCGCCGTCAACGTCCCGCTACTCCTCCTGGAGTCCCAGACCGCCTCGGCCTGGCAGTTCTACACCGAGCTCGTGCTGCTGTTCACCCTGCTGTCGGAGGTGCGGCCGCGCAGCGTGCGGGCCGCCGTCGGCCTGGTGGCGAGCGGCGCGTACGTGGCCGCCATGATGTCCACCACGTCCCCAGAGGCCGGGCCGGGCGACGTCGCCGTGGCCCTGGTGATGTCCGCGATCGCGGCCGGAGCCGGCCTGGCCGTGCGCCGCCACCGCGTGCTCGCCGTCCAGGCCGCCGAACGCGGCGAGTTGCTGGCCCGCGAGGCCGTGGCGGAGGAGCGCGCCCGCATCGCCCGCGAACTGCACGACATCGTCGCCCACAGCGTCAGCGTGATGACCATGCAGACCGGTGGCGTACGGCTCATGCTGCGCGCGGACCAGGAGCGCGAGCGGCAGGTGCTCGCGTCGATCGAGGAGACGGGCCGCAGCGCCGTGGACGAGCTGCGCCGGATGCTCGGCCTGCTGCGCGGGCCACAGGCCGACTCGGGCCCGCAGGCCGGCCTCGACCGGCTGGACGACCTGCTCGACCAGGTCAGGGCGGCGGGGCTCGACGTGACCCTTGAGGTGCGGGGAGACCCGGTGCCGCTGCCCGCCGGGCTCGACCTGTCGGCCTACCGCATCGTGCAGGAGGCGCTGACCAACACCCTCAAGCACGCCGGCCCGACGCGGGCGACGGTCACCGTGGACTACCGCCCCGGGGAGCTCCACCTGGAGATCGTCGACCTGGGCCCGCGCGAGGGCCGGGCCCGGGCGCGGGCACGGGGCGCCGGGCAGGGCGGCGGGCACGGGCTGATCGGCATGCGGGAGCGCGCCACGCTGTTCCACGGCACGCTCACCGCCGGACCGCTCGCGTCGGGCGGGTTCGGCGTCCGGGCGGTGCTGCCCCTGTGACAGACGCCGTGAGAGACACTGTGAACGTGATCGGCATCCTGATCGCCGACGACCAGGCGATGATCCGGGCCGGGCTGCGGCTGGTGATCGGCACCCAGCCGGACCTCGCCGTGCTGGGCGAGGCCTCCGACGGCGAGCGCGCCGTGGAGCTGGCCCGGAGCCTGCGGCCCGACGTCGTGCTGCTCGACATCGCGATGCCGCGGCTCGACGGCCTGGAGGCGGCCCGGCGGATCCTGTCCGCGCCCGAGCCGCCGCGCGTGATCATGCTGACGACCTACGACACCGACGAGAACCTCGACCAGGCCCTGCACAGCGGAGTCAGCGGCTTCCTGCTCAAGGTCTCGCCGCCCGAGCACCTGTTCGCCGCGGTCCGCAGCGCCGCCCGCGGGGAGGTGCTGCTCGACCCCGCCGTCACGGGCCGGGTCGTCGACGCCTACCGCCGCGCCCAGCCCGCCGCGCAGCCGCCCGGGACGGGGCTCACCGCACGGGAGGAGCAGGTGCTGCGCCTGGTCGCGCGGGGGCTGTCGAACGGCGAGATCGCGGACACGCTGTCGATCAGCGAGGCGACGGTGAGCACGCACATGAACCGCCTGCTGGCCAAGCTCGGCCTGCGCGACCGCGCCCAGGCCGTCCGCTACGCCTACGAGTCGGGCGTCGTCCGCCCCGGGGAACCCCCCTCGTAAGCCGGTAGCGTAGGTGCACATGACAGCTATCGACTCCACTACCTCGGGTGCGTACGGCATCGGCCTCGCCACGATCGCCGCGGACGGCACCGTGCTGGATACCTGGTTCCCCTTCCCGGCGCTGGGCGAGCCCCCGGCCGTGGGCACCGAGACGATCGCGGGCGAGGAGCTCGGCGAGGGCATGGCGGAACTGGTCGGCCCCGACGCCGCCCGGGGCGTCGAGGTCGTGGCCGTGCGCACCGGCATCGCCGACCTGTCGGCCCCGCCGGTCGACGCGCACGACGTGTACCTGCGCCTGCACCTGCTGTCCCACCGCCTGGTCCGGCCGCGCGCGCTCAGCCTCGACGGGATCTTCGGGCTGCTGGCCAACGTCGTGTGGACCAACCACGGCCCGTGCAAGGTGGAGGGCTTCGAGGAGGTGCGGCTGCGCCTGCGGGCCCGGGGCCCGGTGACCGTGTACGGCGTGGACAAGTTCCCCCGGATGGTCGACTATGTGCTGCCGGCCGGGGTGCGGATCGCCGACGCCGACCGCGTACGGCTCGGCGCCCACCTGGCGAGCGGCACCACCGTCATGCACGAGGGCTTCGTCAACTACAACGCCGGCACGCTCGGCGCCTCCATGGTGGAGGGCCGCATCTCGGCGGGGGTCGTGGTGGGCGACGGGTCCGACGTGGGCGGCGGCGCCTCGATCATGGGGACGCTGTCCGGCGGCGGCAAGGAGGTCATCTCGATCGGTGAGCGCTGCCTGCTCGGGGCCAACTCCGGCATCGGCATCTCGCTGGGCGACGACTGCGTGGTGGAGGCCGGGCTGTACGTCACGGCGGGCACCAAGGTCACGCTGCCGGACGGGACGGTCGTGAAGGCCAGGGAGCTGTCGGGCAAGTCGGGCCTGCTGCTGCGCCGCAACTCGACGACCGGCGCGGTCGAGGCGGTGTCCCGCGACAGCAGGGGCATCGAGCTCAACGCCGCGCTGCACGCCAACGACTGACGCTCGATCGGGCCCCCTCCCCCACCCTGAGATGACCCTGAGTCTGCCCTGAACTTGGCCTTCGGCCCTGTGATCGGCGGGAGGGCGGCCCGTACGGTGAAGGTATGGGACGCATTCTCCTCATCGCCGCAGCCGTAATCGTCGGGTTCTTCCTGCTCGGTTCCGTCATGGGGCTCATCTTCGGCGCGCTGAAGTGGGTTCTGATCATCGGCGCGATCGCGCTGATCGTGTCGGTCGTGTTCAAGCTCACCCGGAGCGGCAGGTCGAACCACTACACCTGACCGGTCTCCTGGCCGTGAAAAAGGGGCGGGCCCCGCCGCGGATGCGGCGGGGCCCGCTGTCACTCGCGCCTCGTGTTACGAGAGGGGCGGGTAGGCGTTCTGCATGAGCTGCTGGAACTGCGCGGAGAACCAGTGGCCCGAGACGGGCGCGTTCGGCAGGGCACCGGTCATGTTGTTGCCGTTGCGCTCGTTGCCCGTGTAGGTCGGGTCGCACATCCGGTCGAAGCCCTTGCCCTCGTTGTTGTCGATGGCGGAGCTGGAGCCGTCGGACTCACCCGGAGGCTTGATCCAGACGTAGGCGTCGATGCCCGGAGCCGGGTTGGCCTTGGGCCGCTCGCCCAGGCCGGCGCCGGACTGGTTGCAC
The DNA here is from genome assembly GCF_040644635.1 of Microbispora sp. NPDC046933. Lineage (NCBI taxonomy): Bacteria > Bacillati > Actinomycetota > Actinomycetes > Streptosporangiales > Streptosporangiaceae > Microbispora > Microbispora sp. NPDC046933. The sequence continues at coordinate 181,822 of NZ_JBEYWW010000018.1, forward strand.
CAGTTGCCGGCGTGGATCCGGCGGTCGACGCGCGACTCGTTGACGAAGGTGTTGACGTCGGTCGAGGTGCTGGCCTTGGTGGGCCGGGCCGTGCCGCCCCAGCCGTTGCGGGAGGTGTCGATGATCATGCCGAGGGTGTTCGGGAAGCCGAGCGAGATCAGCTTGGTCCGGAACGCCTGGGCGAAGGACAGCTCGTCCACGTAGAAGTTCCAGTCGACCCACTTGGACTGGCGCACCGACTGGCCGTTGACCGTGGTGTTGATGTTGAAGTACGGCTCCTGCAGCGCCGAGTAGTTGGCGGTGTTCGTGATGAACCCGTCAACGCTGGCGTAGCCGGCGGTGGTGCCGCGGACGGTGGAGGCGAACAGGTCGGCGGACGGGCCGAAGTTCGAGTCCCAGCCGAGCCAGCCGTGGTGACCGGCGTCGACGTAGTTGTACACGTTCGGGATCGCGTGCAGCTTGTTCAGCGCGTACTGCACACCCTGGACGTAGGCGCCGCTGGACTTGGCCTCGGCACACGCGGCGATGTTGGTGTTGGTGACGAGGTTCGGCAGCGAGTCGATCTCGATGACGTTCACGATCCGCAGGTTGGAGTACTTCGGATCCGACATGATGCCGGCGATCACGTCGATGTACTCGCTCTTGTACCGGGCGAGACCGTTCTCGGAGACCTTCAGCTCACCGTTGGAGGCGAGCGCCGAGCAGTCGCGGTTCGGCAGGTTGTAGATGACGAACTCGATGGTCAGCGGCTTGCTGCCGTTGGCCGCGTCCTGCCGCACGGCCTCGTCCAGGTGCTCGCGAACGCCCATGCTGTTGTTACCGGCCGAGCCACCGGTGATCGCGGCGATGCGGTCGATCCAGACACCGGTCGAGACCTTGGACACCCTGGAACCGCCCGGCTCGGAGGCGGCGCTCGCCGACCAGTCCGGGTTCACGTAACCGTCGGCGCCGTCGTACGGGTTGTCCACGTGGGTCCCGGGCGGCGGCGGCGAGGTCGACGGGGAGGGGGACGGCGACGGCGACGCGGAGGGCGAGGCCGACGGAGAAGCGGAGGGGGAGGCCGAGGGAGAAGCGGAGGGGGACGTCGACGGCGAGGCCGACGGGGACGGCGACGGCGACTGCGGGGTGCCGTTGCAGGACACACCGTTGATCTTGAAGTCGGTCGGCGCCGGGTTGCTGCCGCTCCAGGACCCGTTGAAGCCGATGCTCGTCGAGCCGCCGGTGGACAGGGACTTGTTCCAGTCCATGGCGGTCGCGGTCACGTTGCTGCCCGACTGGCTCCAGTTGGCCGACCAGCCCTGGGTGACCTTCTGGCTGCTGTTCGGGAAGGTGAACGTGAGCGTCCAGTTGCTGAGCGCGTCGCCCAGGTTCTGGATGGTCAGGTTGGCGGACATGCCGCCCTGCCACTCGCTGGCGGTGTAGTTGACTTTGCACGAGACCGCGGCACTCGCCGAAGTGGCGGTGGCGACGGCCGCCGTGGAACCGAGCGCGAGCACGGCCGCCGCGACCAGGCCGCGGCGCACCGTGGAGCTCACGGCTCCCGGTCGGGGGGTGGATCTCATTGGGAAGGTCCTCCTGGCGATGAATACTGCGCTTGGGAGCGCTCCCACGAACCATAGGCACCGCCCCCCGCGCCGTACAGAGAGCCGTCAAGGGCCGCCGGGCGGCGAGGTCGCCACCTGACGGCCACCCCGCGTCCGAGCAGGGATTCCGTCGCGCCGTTACGTCTGAAGTCACCTGCGTGTTTCGTGAAAGTTTCACCCTTTCGCAGGCGAAACGCATGGCCAGGGGCCGGATGTCCCAGTCCAGACCGCACCGACGCGCGGAAGTCGGAAACCGAGCAAGCCGGAGGGGCGCGCCGCCGATCTGGACCGAGGAGCCGCGCGGGAGCGAAGCGACCAAGCGGTGACGAGGGTTGTGTCCCCGGCGCGCCTCCGGCACGACTTGGCGGATGTGAGCGCCCCGACCAGCGACGCGGGAAACACTGCGCTACCTGCTCACGAGGGGAAACGGCCCGGCGGGTAGCATCCGTGAGTCACACATATCGCGAATGGGGATCGTCATGACCGTCAAAGTGACCGTCACCGGCGCGGCCGGCCAGATCGGTTACGCGCTGCTCTTCCGCGTCGCCTCGGGCCAGCTCCTCGGGGCAGACACCCCGGTGAAGCTCAGCCTTCTGGAGATCCCGCAGGCCGTGAAGGCGGCCGAGGGGACCGCGATGGAGCTCGACGACTGCGCGTTCCCGCTGCTGCGGGGCATCGAGATCTCCGACGACCCGGCCAAGGCGTTCGACGGCGCCAACGTCGCGCTGCTCGTCGGCGCGCGCCCGCGTACGAAGGGCATGGAGCGCGGCGACCTCCTCGAGGCCAACGGCGGCATCTTCGGCCCGCAGGGCAAGGCCATCAACGACCACGCGGCCGACGACATCCGGGTGCTCGTCGTGGGCAACCCGGCCAACACCAACGCGCTCATCGCGCAGTCGGCGGCTCCCGACGTGCCGGCCGAGCGGTTCACCGCGATGACCCGTCTCGACCACAACCGCGCGCTCTCGCAGCTCGCGGGCAAGCTGAACGTGCCGGTGACCGAGATCAAGAAGATGACGATCTGGGGCAACCACTCCGCCACGCAGTACCCGGACCTCTTCCACGCCGAGGTGGGCGGCAAGATCGCGGCCGAGCAGGTCGAGCAGGAGTGGCTGCGCGACACCTTCATCCCGACCGTCGCCAAGCGCGGCGCCGCCATCATCGAGGCGCGCGGCGCGTCCTCGGCGGCGTCCGCGGCCAACGCGGCGATCGACCACGTGTACGACTGGGTGAACGGCACGCCCGAGGGCGACTGGACCTCGGCCGCCATCCCGTCCGACGGCTCGTACGGTGTGCCGGAGGGCCTCATCTCGTCCTTCCCGGTGGTGTCCAGGAACGGCCGCTGGGAGATCGTCCAGGGCCTGGAGATCGACGCGTTCTCCCGTGAGCGGATCGACGCCTCGGTCAACGAGCTGGTCGAGGAGCGGGACGCCGTGAGGGCTCTCGGTCTCATCTGACGACCGCGAACGGAGGGGGGCGGGCCCGCGCGGGCCCGCCCCCTTCGTGTCACCCTCCCCGGCCTGGAAGGCGGAAGGCCGGAGCCTCCTCCAGTTTCGTCGGGCGGCGAACCGGAGAGGGTCGGGGCGGGTCCAATGCATGACCTCCCAGGAAGGAGAAAGTCATGCGGCACCCCACCCGTCCGATCTCAATGGGGATGATCGGCCTTGCCCTGTCCACCCTCACGATCTCCGCGGCGGCCGCGCCCGCCGCGGCGACCGCACACCACTCGATCCGCTACGCCTCCGTGGACGCCTGCACGGCCAAGGACGGCACCACGACGCCGTGCCACACCTGGCGGCTGGACCTGCTCGACGGCAGGCGGGTGGCGCTGAAGGACGCGATGCTGTGGCCGCTGAACGCCAAGGGCAAGACGGTCAAGGAGCTGCAGGCCCCGCTGTCGGTCAGCGGCGACGGCGAGTCGGTGGCCTACTTCCGCAAGTCCGACCACCGCCTGGTGGTGCGCGAGTTCCACGGCGCTGCGCACGCCATGGGTCCCGTGCACGTCATGCCGAAGAAGGCCCTCCCCCGCGGCGTCGGCATGGACGACGCGTGGCTGCGGCTCTCCCAGGACGGCGCCCGCCTGGTCCTCGGCTACAGCGTCAAGGACGGCAGCAGCCGGGCCCGGATCTTCGACGTCGCCGGGGCGAGCGAAACCGGCGCGCTCCGGGCGTTCGACACATTCAGGGGCTTCAGCGGCGACGGCTCAGCCGTCCTCGTCGAGCAGAACACCGAGGAGAACACCACCGGGCTGGGCGTCTACGACACCGGGGGCGACGAGCTGGCCCGCGTCGTCCCGCCCCAGATCGTGGCCGCCAACGTCCCGTGGGCGCTGTCCTCCGACGACCGCACGGTCGCGTTCGTCACCGGGGGCGGCACGAAGGCACGGCTGCGCTTCTACGACGCCATGGCCGACCAGGCGGGAGGCTCCGTCCGCTTCTCCCTGCCGCCGGACGCCTCCATCGACATGATCGACTGGACCGGAGAGCACGAGGTGACGCTCCACCTCGTCCGCTCGGAGAAAGTCGACCGCGTGACCATCCTCAGGGTCGACACCCGGACGGGCAAGACCCGGGTGCGCGACTCCTACAAGGTCCGGGCCGGCACCTTCTCCTACCAGAGCTGCGGCGGCTGACCTTGCCGCCGACCTTGCCGCCGACCTTGCCGCCGACACCGACATGCTCACCAGCGCCGCCACCTCGGAGACGACGGTGAGGCGCTGGGTGAGCCCGGCCGGCACCGTGCCGGGGTCGAGGTGCAGCATCCGGAAGGCGTACGGCAGGACCACGAGGAGGAGCGAGCCGACCGCGACGGCGCACAGCATCCGCACCAGACGGGAGCGGGTGGTCCGGGCGACGAGCAGCCCGGCCGCCGGCAGGCTGACAAAGGCGGCGAAGGCGGCATAGCGGTGGATGCCGCCGGAGAGCGACAGCGACAGCCCCGGCCGGTCGGTCGGGAACCCGGCCACCAGCAGCAGGCCGACGCTCCACACGCCCACCAGCAGCGCCGCGCGCCGGTCCAGCCGCGCCAGCCGTACGGCGAGTACGGCCGAGCCCGCGGCGATCGACGTCAGCGAGACCGGCAGCAGCCATCCGTGTGGCGCGAAGGCGTACTCGCTGATCATCGCCGTGAGCGGGTCGAGCCCCGCCACAAGGTGTAACGCGAACATCGCGGCGGCGCCGGTCGCCACCAGCGCGTATCCCAAGACCATCCCCATGGCTCTTCACTGTGGCCGTGGGGAGGGCGGCGGCCCATCGGAGATCCACCCGAGCCGCCCCTGAGGGAACCCCTAGGAGACGTCGGCCGAATCGGCGGGGGCCGTCTCGGGGGTGGAGGCGCGGAACCAGCGGCAGCCGTACCTGCCCATGGGGAAGCGGGCCCGGCCGGAGTCGGAGATCTCGACCGTGCCGTCCACCAGCAGGTCGGTCAGCACCTTGGACGAGTCGAGCCCGTCCAGACCGATCTCCACTTCGGTCTCGCTCTCACCGAGGTTGTGCACGGCCACGACCGTCTCGCCGTCGCAGTCGGCCCGGTGGGCGAACACGGCGTCCACGCCGGTGTCGAGCACCTTGTACTCGCCCCACGCGAACTCCGGGCAGTCGCGGTAGTGCCGGATCAGCCGGGTGATCCACGACAGCAACGAGTCGGGGTCGCGCTCCTGCGCGCTGACGTTGACCTTCTCGGGGCCGTAGTCCCCGGTGGGCATGGGGATCCGCACCTTCGAGGGATCGGCGTCGCTGAAGCCGCCGTTGCGGTGCGGGGTCCACTGCATGGGCGTGCGGACGGCCTGACGGCCCTCCAGCTCCAGGTTCTCCCCCATGCCGATCTCCTCGCCGTAGAAGAGCACCGGGGTGCCCGGCAGGGAGAACAGCAGGCTGTAGACCATCTTGATCCGGTCCAGGTCGCCGCCCAGCATCGTGGGCAGGCGCCGGCGCAGGCCCCGGCCGAACAGCTGCATGTCCTTGTCGGGGCCGAAGGCCGCGAAGACCTCCTCGCGCTCGGCGTCGCTCAGCTTGTCGAGCGTGAGCTCGTCGTGGTTGCGGACGAACGTCGCCCACTGGGAGTCCTTGGGCGCCTCGGGGCGCTCCCGCAGGGCGGCGGCCAGCGGACCGGAGTCCTGGCGGGCCAGCGACAGGTACGTCCGCTGCATGGTGATGAAGTCGAAGCACATGGTGATCTCGTCGCCGAGATCGTTGCCGAAGTACCGCACCAGGTCGTCGTACGGCAGGTTCACCTCGCCCAGGAGGATGGCGCTGCCGTCACGGCGGCTGAGGAAGGCCCGCAGGCAGGCGAAGAACTCGTGCGGGTCGGGCAGGTCGCCGTTGTCGGTGACCTGCTCGACGAGGAACGGCACGGCGTCCACCCGGAAGCCCGAAAGTCCCAGCTCCATCCAGAACCCGAGGATCCGCGAGATCTCGTCCTGCACCTCCGGGTTGGCGGTGTTCAGGTCGGGCTGGAACCGGTAGAACCGGTGGAAGTAGTACTGCCCGGTCTTCTCGTCGTACTCCCAGAGGCTGTCCTCCTTGTCGGGGAACACGATGCCCTTGGGATCGTCGGGCTCCGGCTTGTCCGACCAGATGTACCAGTCCCGATAGCGGGAGTCCCGGCTGGAGCGCGCCTCCTTGAACCAGGGGTGCTGGTCGGAGGTGTGGTTGACCACGAGATCGGCGATGACCCTGATGCCGCGGTCCCTGGCCACGCGCATGAACTCGACGAAGTCGCCGAGCGTGCCCAGACGCGGGTCGACGCTGTAGAAGTCGGTGATGTCGTAGCCGTCGTCCTTGTCCGGCGTGGGGAAGAACGGCATCAGCCAGATGCACGTCACGCCCATCCGGTCCAGGTGGTCGATGCGCTGGATCGCCCCCCTGAAGTCACCGATCCCGTCGCCGTTGCCGTCGGCGAAGGTCTCGATGTCGAGGCAGTACACGACCGCGTTCTTCCACCACAGATCGGAGGTCATGCTCAATCTCATGACCGTTCCCGATGCCCGGCAAAGGAACGGTAAAACATCGGGCCCGCGCCGCCCGAGCGGCGCGGGGCGCCGGGGGGGCGCGGGGGCGGCCGGGGCCGGCCGCGCTGTGACCGGGTGGCACCACCGATAGCCGCGGGGACAGATAGGGCCGCCGGGCCAGTGTG
>NZ_JBEYWW010000019.1:0-188225 GCF_040644635.1 Microbispora sp. NPDC046933
CCGTCCTCGGTCACCGTGCCGGCGCCGCGGAAGGAGGTGAGGAGGGCCTTCACGTCCTCGAAGGAGGTCGTGACGGTGAAGGTCGCCGTCTTCTTGGTGGTGTGCCCGGCCTTGTCCTTGGCGGTCACGACCAGCTCGTTCTCGCCGAGCGGCAGCTTCCACAGGGGCAGCGCCTCGCCCGACTTGACCTGCAGGTCGCCGATGGACGCCGTCAGGCTCGCCACCCCGGAGGTGGCGTCCGTGGCGGAGAAGACGGGCGTGATCGAGGTCGAGTCGCCGTGGTCGCCGGACTCGACGCCGCTGAGGGTCAGCGCGGGAGCGGTCTTGTCGATCTTCACGGTGACGGTGCCCTGCCCGATGTTGCCGCCGCTGTCGGTCGCCCGGTAGCGGACCTCCGTGGAGCCCTCCGTGCTGAAGGTCACCGCGTTGGTGGCGCTCAGCCAGGTGGCGCCGCCGTTGATCGAGTACTGCCGGCTCGCCACCGTGCCGTTGTCGGTCGCGGTGACCGTCATCGTGACGTTGCCGGTGTACCAGCCGTTCTCACCGTTCGGCTGGGCCGGGTTGAGGGTGGCCGTCACGGTCGGGGGGGTCTTGTCGGCGACGCCGTCGCCCACGAAGGTGAACGCGTCCACGTCCACGCCGCCGGTCGAGGTGACGTACAGCTTGCCGCTGCCCGTGGGGGCGTTCTGCAGCGCGGTGGTCACCGTCTGCCAGCCGGAGCCGGCCGGGATCGCGACCGTCGCGAACGGGGTCGCGGTCGGCGAGTTCCAGCGCAGCGACAGGGTGCCCGCACCGGTCGCCACGGTCTTCACCGAGGTGATGCCGGAGAAGTTCACCGGGTCGTAGCCGATGTAGTCGCCCGCGTCGAACGAGGTGATCTTGTTGAGGCCGGACGCGGTCTCGTCCTGGACCTTGGTGACGCCCTTGCTGTCGTCCCCGTGCTCGGCCTGCATGAGCTTGGGGTTGAGGATCAGCGTCGCGTCGCTGCTCGCGCCGGGAATGCCGTTGGCGCCGTTGTCGCGGTAGCTGACCACGACGACGCCGAAGATGTTCTCGGTCACGCCGTGCTCGGGCGCGTCGGCCGGGGTCGCCCAGGTGACGGTGCAGCCGGTGCCCGTGGTGATCGGGTGGGCGTGCGTGTCGTGGCCGAGGCCGAAGGTCCACTGGACGCGGCTGCAGGTCGGGTTGTTCCCGTCCTCCTGGTCGCTCACCGCGACCTTGAACGGAACCGCGTTGCCCCAGTCGATGAAGCCGCCGTCGCCGGGGGTCTCGATGCTGACCTTGGGCGCGGTGTTGCCGACGGTGATCTCGATCGTGGCGAGGCCGAACCTGCCGCCCGCGTCGGTGACGCGGAGCCGGGCGGTGTACTGCCCGAGCTTGTCGTAGGTGTGGGTCGCCGTCACGCCCTTGGCGTCGAAGGTGCCGTTGCCGTCGAAGTCCCACTCGTAGGTGAGGTCGCCCGCCTCGGAGTCGGAGGACTTGGCGCCGCTGAACTGGACGGTGAGCGGCGCGTTGCTGCCCGACGTCCTGTCAACGGTGATCTTCGCCTGCGGGGCCTTGTTGCCGGGCGAGTAGTCGATGCGGTACAGACCCGCGTCGGGGTTGGCCCGGAAGAAGCCGTCGCCGTACTCGAGCACGTACAGCGCCCCGTCGGGGCCGAACTCGAGGTCCATCGGGTTGTCCGTGATGGGCATCGCCATCTTGGTCAGCTCGGCGTTCGGCAGGAAGTGCTCGATCTTGGTGACCGGGCCGTCGGAGCCGGTCACGGTGAACGCCGCCAGGTAGTCCTGGGAGAACTCGCCGAAGAAGAACTTGTTGTCCCAGTACGCCGGGAACTTCGTCGTCGAGGGGTTGTCCGCGTCGTAGTGGTAGACCGGTCCGCCCATCGGGGCCTGACCGTTCTGCACCGGGTCGAACTCGGTCAGCCCGGACCACTCCGCCGGCTGGTCGCTCGCGCGGTCGCCGTAGTACAGGTCGGCCGGGGTCGCGGGCGGCAGCTTCTCCAGGCCGGTGTTCCACCGAGAGGTGTTGGTGGGCCCGCCGGCGCAGTCGAACCACTCACGGGGCTTGGAGTTCGCGTAGTCCCAGTTGTTGTAGTTGAAGTTGTCGCCGGTGCAGTACGGCCAGCCGGCGTTGATGGGCTTGTTGATCGGGGTGACGTTCCACTCGACGTACCCCATCGGGCCGCGCTGGGGGTCGGCGGCGCCGGCGTCCGGACCGTAGTCGCCCCACGACAGCGTCCCGGTCTTGGAGTCGACGTCCATGCGGAACGGGTTCCGCACGCCGGTGACGAAGATCTCGGGCCGGGTCTTGGCGGTGCCCTTCGGGAACAGGTTGCCGTCGGGAACGGTGTAGGAGCCGTCCTCCGCCACCTTGATCCGGAGGATCTTGCCGCGCAGGTCGTTGGTGTTGCCCGAGCCGCGCCGCGAGTCGAAGCCGGGGTTCATGCCGGGCGCGTCGTTGTTGGGGGCCATGCCGTTGGCGCCGGGGGCGCTGGCCGGGGTGTTGTCGCCGGTGGCCAGGTAGAGGTTGCCCTCGTCGTCCCAGTCGAAGTCACCCGCGACGTGGCAGCACTGCCCGCGGTTGGTCTCGACCTTGATGATGACCTGCTCGGTGGACAGGTCGAGCTTGTCGCCGTTCCACTTGAACCGGGAGAGCTGGTTGTAGCCCTTCCACTGGTTCCAGTAGGACTCGTCCGCGCCCGCGGGCAGGGAGTTGGGCGCCGAGCCTGCCGGAGTCGTCTCCGGGTACGGCGCGGTCATCTTCCTGGGCGCGTAGTAGACGTAGACCCACTTGTTGTGCTCGAAGTCGGGGTCCAGACCGATCGTCTGCAGGCCGTCTTCGGAGTTGTTGTAGACGTCGATCGTGTTGATGATCTTGGTGACGCCGGTGGCGGGGTCGGTCATCCGGATGTCGCCGTTGCGGGCCGTGTGCAGCACCCGGCTGTCCGGCAGGATCGCCATGTCGATCGGCTCGCCGACGTCCTTGGTGAGGGTGACCTTCTCGTAGTTCTCCCAGTGCAGCGCGTCTTCGTGCGCCTGGGCCGGTGCGGCGGTGAGCGCCGCCGTGAACGGGAGCGTCAACGCGGCGGCGAGACCGCCGACCAGTATGCGAGTACGCTTCAAATCTGCTGCGCCTCTTCTTTTCAGGGGGGTGGCAGGGAAAGGCGGGCCGCCGCGTGCCGCTGGAACGGGTCGAACGCGTGGCGGTCCGCCATGGTCGGGTGACTGTCCGAGGTGCTCGGGTGGGCCTCGGCCTCAGCCGCGGAGCTTGGCGATGTTGTTGTAGCTCAGCTCCGCGTACTGCAGCGACTGCGCCGGGTTGGCCGTGCCGCCGGGGGCGTTGTCCTGCTCGTACATCGGGTTGTGGTAGCCCTTGGCGCCCATCTGCGAGAAGAAGCTCTTGTAGTCGATGTCGCCGGTGCCGAACGGAACCATGTCGTAGCCGTTGGAGGTACCGGTGTTGATCTTGCCGTCCTTGGCGTGGAACAGCGGGAACCGCATCGTCTGGGCCTGCACGACGCCGAGCGGGTTGAAGACCTGCGTCTGGGTGGAGCCGTCGGGCGCGGTGTAGGTCTTGTACTTGTACTTGGCCACGTGCGCCCAGAAGATGTCCATCTCCAGCCAGACCTTGTCCGGGTCGGTCTGCTGGAGGAAGTACTCGAGGCGGCGGATGCCGGAGGAGCGGGTGGGCCGGCCCTGAGCGTCGAGCGGGCCGCTGTCGAGCAGGAAGCTGTAGGCCACGTCGTGGTTGTGCGTGTACAGCTTGAGGCCCGCGGCGGTGGCGAGCTCGCCGAGCGTGTTCCACTTGTCGGCGGCCACGTCCCAGTCGGCCTTGTAGGCGCTGCCGGTCGGGTCGCTGCCGGTGCCCACGTGGCCCATGCCGAGGATGTTTGCGATTTCCAGGTGGAGCTTGAAGCGGTCCAGGTCGGCCTGGCTCAGCGGCCAGGAGCCGGGGATGAAGCCGTGGTTGCCCTCGGCCTCGAGGCCGTTGTCGTCCAGCCAGGTGCGCAGCAGGCGGGCGCCCTCGACGCTCTCCAGGCTGGCGCCGCCCTCGGCGTTGCGGTGCTGGCCGTAGCCGGCGAACTCCACCTGCTTGTAACCGATCCGGCTGAGCTCCTGGAGCACGGCGCGGAAGCCGGACGGGAGGGTGCTCGACAGCGGGTCGCGGGAGATGGCGTCGCGGACCGTGTACAGGATGATGCCCCGCTTGCCGGGCGGCACGAGCACGCCGTTGCCGCCCGCGGTCGCCGCCCGAGCGGCCGACTTCAGCGGTCCGGCCGCGGCCACGGCGGCGACCGCCGCCATGCCGGTCGTGGCCGCGAGGAACTGGCGGCGGTTGAGCCCCAGCCTGCGTCCGAGGTTGCCGGCCGTCTCCATCTCTTCTTCGTACGCACTCATCGTCTTGCTAACTCCATCTGCGTGAAGAACCTTGATCCCCCGATGACGCGGCCGTGCCGCTGGTGACTCCTCAGGAGTGGACGGGGCGGTCAGGGGTGACGGCCGCCTCCGTGGCGGAGAACCACCGGATGTCCTGCCATGGGCACCGCCGTTCGCCTCACTCCGACCCCTCATGACTGTGCGGAGCACTTGGCGAGCAAGTTACGCCACTTTTACCTAACGGGGAAGAAGTTTTTCCATGATCTTTTGAACTTTCAACTTCGAGAGGACAAAGTCGGAGGGCCCGGGAGGGTTCGGCGTGGGGCGGCGACTGTGCCCGCCCTCGCTCTCCGGCAGGGGAGCCGGCGGCGGGAGTCCGGCGCACTGATCCCGCGCGGGTAGGTGAACTTTCTGTATCGCGCGAGAAACTTTTCCTTGTCAGCGACGAAAGATCCCTCTTACTATCCGAATGTTCCGGGGTCATCCTTCATACCCGAGTTGACGGGAGAGTTACAGTGCCCATCGGTGTCTGGCTGGTCGGCGCCCGGGGGTCCGTCGCGACCACGGCGGTGGTCGGGGCGGCAGCGGTTCGCGCGGGAGCGGCCCCGCCCACCGGCTGCGTCATCGAGGCCGCGGGCTTCCCCGGGGACTTCGCCCCCCTGGGCGACCTGGTGTTCGGCGGTCACGACGTGGTCGCGACCCCGCTGCGCAAGAGGGCCGAGCTGCTCGCCCAGGCGGGCGTGCTCCCTCCCGTCCTGACGACCCTGCTCGCCGCGGACCTCGACGCCGCCGAGGCCGAGATCCGGCACGGCTACGTCCCCGGTGAGGAGAGCCAGGCGGAGGCCGCGCGGCGGCTGGCCCGTGACATCGCGGACTTCCGGGAGCGGCACGGCCTGTCCCGCGTCGTCGTGGTGGACGTGTCGTCGACCGAGCCTCCCGCCGAGGTGCCGTACGCCACGCTCGCCGGCCTGGAGGAGGCGCTGGCGTCCGGGCAGGATCCGCTGCCCGCGAGCTCCCTGTACGCCTACGCGGCCTTCACGGCCGGCTGCGGCTACGTGGCCTTCACGCCGTCCTCCGGCCCCACGCCGCCCGCCCTGGACGAGCTGGCGCGGCGCGACGGCCTGCCGTACGCGGGACGCGACGGCAAGACCGGGGAGACGCTGGTCAAGAGCGCGCTCGCGCCGATGTTCGCCGGCCGCGCGCTGCGGGTCCGCTCGTGGTCGGGGCTCAACCTCCTCGGCGGCGGCGACGGCGCCACGCTGGCCGACCCCGCGGCCCGGGCGAGCAAGTCGGCGAGCAAGGCGCGGGCCGTCCCCGCGATCGTGGGCGAGGACGTCGAGGGCCTGACGCACATCGACTACGTCGCCGACCTCGGCGAGTGGAAGACCGCCTGGGACCACATCACGTTCGAGGGGTTCCTCGGCGTCCGGATGACCATGCAGTTCACCTGGCAGGGCTGCGACTCGACGCTGGCCGCCCCGCTCGTCCTCGACCTCGTACGGCTCGTCGCGCGGGCCCACGAGGCCGGGCACAGCGGCGTGCTTCCCGAGCTCGGCTACTTCTTCAAGGACCCGCTGGGCGGCGCCGGGCACGACCTGCCCACCCAGTACGCCCGGCTGGTGGCGTTCGCGCGGACTCTGACGGGCGAACGGCCGTGAGGGCCTGGCTGGAGCTGGTCCGCGCGCCCGCCGCGCTGTCGGTTCCCGGGGACACGCTCGCCGGCGCGGCGGCGGCCGGACGGTCGGCCCGGCCCGGCCTCGCCGCCGCGTCGGTGCTGCTCTACTGGGCCGGAATGGCGCTCAACGACTGGTCCGACCGGAAGATCGACGCGAAGGAGCGCCCGGAACGGCCCATCCCCTCCGGCCGGATCAGCCCGGAAGGCGCCCTCGGCCTCGCCGCCGCGCTGACCGGCGCCGGGGTGGCCACCGCCGCGGTCTTCGGCGGACGGCGCGGGCTCGCGCTCGCGGGCCTGCTCGCCGGCGCCGCCTGGGCCTACGACCTGCGGCTCAAGCACACCGTGGCGGGGCCGGCCGCGATGGCGGCCTGCCGCGCGCTCGACGTCCTGCTCGGTGCGGGACCGGGGACGCGGGCGGCGGCCCCCATGGCACTGGCCGTCGGCGCCCACACCTACGGGATCACCTTGCTCGGCCGCGCGGAGGTGGACGGTGCCACGCCCGCGACCGTCACCCAGGCGCTGGCCGCGACCGGCGCGTCCGCGGCGCTGGCCGCCTTCGCCTGCCGGAGCGGCGAGACCACCGGGAGGCTGGGCGCCGCCGCGATGATCGCCGGCTACCTCGCCACCGCCGGAAGGGCCCAGGCGGCGCTGCGCACCGACCCCGACCCCGAGCAGGTGCGGCAGGCGGTGCGGATGAGCATCCTCGGCCTGATCCCGCTGCAGGCCGCCGCGGTGGCCGGGCGGGGCAGGCTCGCCCAGGCGGCGGCGCTGCTGGCCGCGCTGCCGGCCGGCCGCTGGCTGTCGGCGAAGGTGGCCACGTCGTGAGCGTGCCTATGAACTGGGCCTACTGCACCAACGGCTTCCGCGACCATCCGCTCGACCAGACGCTGGAGGTGCTCGCCGACCTGGGCTACACCGGCGCGGCGGTCAGCCTCGACCACGGGCACCTCATGCCCGGCGCCTCCCCGGCGGAGGTCGGGCGGATCGCGGCGTTAGCGGGGCGGCTCGGCCTGGCCCTCGCCGTGGAGACGGGCGGCCGTTTCACGCTCGACCCCCGGCGCAAGCACTTCCCGACCCTGCTGCACGACGAGGCCGAGGCGCGGGTGCGCTTCCTGTGCCGGGCCATGCGGATCGCGGCCGACCTCGGCGCCCCCGTGGTGCACCTGTGGAGCGGCATCCGGCCGCCCGAGGTGCCCGAGGACGAGGCGTGGGACCGGCTCGTACGGCAGTGCGAGCGCCTGCTCACCGAAGCCGACGAGGTGGGCGTCACGCTCGGGTTCGAGCCCGAGCCGGGCATGCTCGTGGCGGACCTCGCCGGATACGAACGGCTGCGCGGCCTGCTCGGCGGGCACCCGAGGTTCGGCCTCACCCTCGACGTCGGGCACTGCCGCTGCCTGGAGCCGTACGACGTGCCCGAGTGCGTCGAGCGGGCGCTGCCGCACCTGGTGCACGTGCAGATCGAGGACATGCGGCGGGGCGTCCACGAGCATCTCGAGTTCGGCGAGGGCGAGATCGACTTCCCGCCCGTGCTCGCCGCCCTCGACGGCTTCGGCGGCCTGGTCGCCGTCGAGCTGGCCAGGCACAGCCACGCGGCGCCCGAGGTGGCGAGAAGGTCGATCGAATTCCTGAGGAGGGCACATGACCTGGCTGGCGCGGGCCGTAGCCGACGTTGAGCGCGACCCGGAGACCGTCCACGCGCTGTTCCCGCGGGCCGCGCGGGAGGGTGGCCCCGGCGCCCGCGCCGAGCTGCTGAGGGCGCTGGCGAAGGCGGTGCCGGACCCGGCGGCGGCCGTCATGAAGCTCTACTGGCAGGGCGACGCGGGGGAGCGGCTGGAGATCCTGGAGTCGCTTCCGCAGCTCGACCTCGGTCCGGCCGCTCTCCCGCTCGTCCACGACGCCCTGCGGACCAACGACACCCGGCTGGTCGCCGCCGCGCTCGGCCCGTACGGCTCGGCCTGGCTGGACGACCACGCCTTCCGGCAGGGCGTGCTCAAGTGCGTCTTCATGTCCGTCCCGCTCGCGTCGGTCGAGGGCCTCGGCCGGCGCTTCGACGAGGAGCTGCGCCGCATGCTCGCCGACTTCGCCGCCGAGCGCCGCGCGGCCGGGCGTCCCGTTCCCCCCGACGTTCTCGAGAGGCTCTGATTCCGATGAGGATCTTCGACCCCCACGTCCACATGACGTCCCGCACGACGGACGACTACGAGCGCATGTACGCCGCCGGGGTCCGCGCCGTCGTGGAGCCCGCCTTCTGGCTCGGTCAGCCGCGCACGAACGTCGGCAGCTTCCTCGACTACTTCGACGCGCTGCTGGGCTGGGAGCCCTACCGCGCCGCGCAGTACGGCATCCGCCACCACTGCACGCTCGCGCTCAACCCGAAGGAGGCCAACGACCCGCGCTGCGCGGGCGTGCTGGACGAGCTGCCCCGCTACCTGCTGAAGGACTCGGTGGTCGCGGTCGGCGAGGTGGGCTACGACTCGATGACGCCGGAGGAGGACCGCGTCTTCGAGGCCCAGCTCGCCCTCGCGGAGGAGCACGGCCTGCCGGTGCTGGTGCACACGCCGCACCGCGACAAGGCGGCGGGCACCCGGCGCACGCTCGACGTGGTCAAGGGCATGGACCCCGGCACGGTGCTGGTCGACCACCTCAACGAGCTGACCGTCGGCATGGTCCACGAGGCCGGGTGCTGGATGGGCTTCTCGATCTACCCCGACACCAAGATGGACCCGCAGCGGATGGTGGCGATCCTCAAGGAGTACGGCACCGAGCGGATGATCGTGAACTCCGCCGCCGACTGGGGGCGCAGCGACGTGCTCAAGACCCGCGAGGTCGGCGAGGCCATGCTGGCCGCCGGGTTCACCGACGAGGACGTGGACCGGGTGCTGTGGCAGAACCCGGTGGCGTTCTATGGGCAGAGCGGGCGCCTGTCGCTGGACGACGTCGAGTCGGGCGGCGACTACGAGGGCAACACGATCCTGCGCGGGACGCGCTGACCATGCGCCTGCTCCATCCCTCCGGTTCCGTCGTCCACCTGGCCTACTGCACCAACGTCCACCCCGCCGAGGACCTCGCCGGGATCCACGGACAGCTCTCCGGGGTCGCCGCCCGGGTGCGGGCGCTGACCGGCGCGCCGGTGCTCGGCCTCGGGCTGTGGTTGTCGTCCGGCGCGGCGCGGGCGCTGCGGGCCGACCCCGCCGAGCTGGCGCGGCTGCGCGCCCGGCTGGACGAGCTGGGCCTGGAGGTCGTCACCCTCAACGGCTTCCCCTACCAGGGCTTCCACGACCAGGTCGTGAAGCTCCGCGTGTACCGGCCCGACTGGGCGGAGCCGCAGCGGCTCGCCTACACCCTCGACCTGGCCGAGATCCTCACCGCGCTGCTGCCGGACGACGTGACCGAGGGCTCGATCTCGACGCTGCCCCTCGCCTGGCGCACCGGATGGACGCCGGACAAGGCCGGCGCCGTCGCCGCCAACCTGGACGCGCTCACCCGTGGCCTGCGGGCGCTGGCGGAGCGCACCGGCAAGACGATCCGCGTCGGCTTCGAGCCCGAGCCGGGCTGCATCGTGGAGACCACCCCGCAGGCTGTCGAGCTGCTGGACGGCACCGACCCCGCGTACCTCGGCGTCTGCCTGGACGCCTGCCACCTGGCCGTCGGCCTCGAGGAGGCCGCCGACGCGGCCGGCCTGGGGCTGCCGATCGTCAAGCTCCAGGTCTCGTCCGCCGTGGAGGCGCCGCCGGGCGGCCAGCGGGCGCTGGCGGCGTACGAGGAGGAGCGGTATCTCCACCAGACGCGCTGCGCGGCCGGGTACGCCGACGACCTGCCTGAGGCGCTGGCCGGCGGGCTCCCGGCCGACCTGCCATGGCGCACGCACTTCCACATGCCGCTGCACGCCGCGCCCCCGCCGCCGCTCACCACGACCACTCCGTACCTGGAGGACCTGCTGGAACGCCTCATGGCTGCCCCGGGCGCGCCGCTCACCGCGCCCCTCACTCGGCACCTCGAGGTGGAGACCTACACCTGGAGCGTGCTGCCCGGCCCGGTGGACGTCGCCGAGGGCATCGCGGCCGAGCTGGACTGGACCCGGCGGCGGCTCGCCGCCCTCGGACTTAAGGAGATCTGATGGCGCCCGTCGTCGTCGTGAACGTCGTCGGCCTGACCCCGCGCCTGCTGGCGCACATGCCGAACGTGGCCAAGGTCGGCGCCGCCGCGTCCCTGACGCCCGTGCTGCCCGCCGTGACCTGCTCGGTGCAGGCGACGCTGCTGACCGGCACGATGCCGCGTGACCACGGCATCGTCGGCAACGGCTGGTACTTCCGGGATCTCGGCGAGATCTTCCTGTGGCGGCAGCACAACCGGCTGATCCAGGGCGAGCAGCTGTGGGACGCGGTGCCGGGGATCCGCACGGCCAACGTCTGCTGGTGGTACGCCATGGGCGGCTCCAGCGACTTCATCGTCACCCCGCGCCCGATCTACTACGCCGACGGGCGCAAGGAGCCCGACTGCTACACCAGGCCGCCGTCGCTGCACGACGACCTGGTGGCCGAGCTGGGCGAGTTCCCGCTGTTCACCTACTGGGGGCCGACGGCGAGCATCGCCTCGTCCAAGTGGATCATCGCGGCCGCCCGCAGGATCCTCGCGAAGGAGCGGCCCGACCTGCTCATGGTCTACATCCCGCACCTCGACTACGACCTGCAGCGCTTCGGGCCCGACGCGCCGCAGGCCGTCGCGGCGGCCCGGGAGGTCGACGCCGCGCTCGCGCCGCTGCTACGGGAGGACGCCACCGTGGTCGTGCTGTCCGAGTACGGCATCACCAACGCGTCCCGCCCGGTCGACGTCAACCGCGCGCTGCGCCGGGCCGGGCTGCTGGAGGTCTACACCCAGGACGGCATGGAGTATCTCGACCCCTGGGCCTCGCGGGCCTTCGCGGTCGCCGATCACCAGGTCGCCCACGTCTACGTCCGCGACTCCGCCGACCTGCCCCGCGTACGGGACATCGTGGCCGAACTGCCGGGCGTGGACGAGGTCCTGAACCAGGAGGGCAAGGCGAAGTACGGCCTCGACCACGAGCGGGCCGGTGACCTCGTCGCCGTGGCGGAGCCGGACGCCTGGTTCACCTACTACTACTGGCTGTCGGACGACCGGGCGCCCGACTTCGCGAAGCTCGTGGAGATCCACCGCAAGCCCGGATACGACCCGGCGGAGCTGTTCATGGATCCGAACGACCCGCTGGTGAAGCTGCGCGCGGGCGCGGCTCTGGCCCGCAAGAAGCTGGGCATGCGCTACATGATGTCGGTCGTGCCGCTCGACCCGGCGCCGGTGCGCGGCAGCCACGGCCGCCTGCCCGACGCCGCGGCGGACGGGCCGGTGCTGCTCGGCCCCTTCGACCGGGACGCCTACGCCGCGACCGAGGTCAAGGGCCTGCTCACGCAGTTGCTGAAGGGCTGACCTGTGAAGACGGCCGCCGTCCCCCTCGGGGGACGGCGGCCGTCCGGCGTTCTGAGGGGCCGCGGGGCCGGGTGCTCACTCGACGGAGAAGACGTGGTCGCTGATCAGGCGGGTCGCCCCGATGATCCCGGCCGTGTCGCCGAGCTCGGACAAGACGATGGGCAGGTTGCCGGTCGCCAGCGGCAGCGAGCGCTGGTAGACGACGCTGCGGATCTCCGCGAGCAGCGCGTGGCCCAGACCGGCCACCCCGCCTCCGATGATCACCAGGCCGGGGTTGAAGAAGCTCACGAGCGACGCCAGCACGATGCCCACGTGCCGGCCGCCCTCGCGGATCATCCGCACGGCCGCGGCGTCGCCCGAGGCCGCCGCCGCGGCGACGTCCTCCGCGGTCAGCGCGCCCTCCTGCGCGAGCCGTTCCGCGAGGAAGGGGGAGTCGCCCGACTCCGCGGCGGCCAGGGCGTCGCGGGCCAGCGCCGCGCCGCCGAAGTACGCCTCCAGGCAGCCGGTGTTGCCGCACGTGCACAGCGGACCGTCGTCGGAGACCCGGATGTGGCCGATGTCGCCGGCGCTGCCGGTCACCCCGCGGTAGATCTCGCCGTCGACCACGATGCCACAGCCGACGCCGGTGCCGATCTTCACGAGCAGGAAGTCTCCGACGGCCCTGGCGAGGCCCGCGTGCAGCTCGCCGAGTGCCATGATGTTCACGTCGTTGTCCACGAGCACCGGGCAGCCGAACTCGCGGCTGAGCGTCTCCCGTACGGGGAAGCGGTCCCAGCCCGGCATGATCGGGGGGGAGACCGGCGTCCTGTCGAGGAAGCTCACCGGGCCGGGCACTCCGATCCCGACGCCGTGGATCTCCGTCGTCTCGCCGGTCCGCAGCTTGCCGACGAGTTCGAGGGCCTGCTCCAGCACCGCCTCGGGGCCGTCCCGCACGTCCGCCGGCTTCGACAGGTGGCCGAGCACCTCCAGCTCGCCGTTGGTCACCCCCACGTCGATCGACGTGGCGCCGATGTCGATGCCGACGAAACGCAGGTGTGAGGCGATCCGTACGATGCCCGATCTGCGGCCGCCCCGCGAGGCCGCGAGGCCGCCGGATTCGAGGAGGTTCAGCTTGGTGAGCCGGTCGAGCTCGAGTGCGAGCTTCGACGGTGACAGACGGGCCACCTCGCCGAGTTCGGCGCGTGAACGCGCGCCGTCCTGACGCAGGAGGCGCAGGAGCCGCGCCTGGTGCGGGTTCTCGGGGCGAGCCGTCATTCGCTTCACGCCGCTCTTCGGGTCGGGGAATCGGGTGAGTGCCAGAAGTGACTCTACTTCTGCTCTGACTACATCAACTTTATTACAACGAACCCTTACTTTTTGCCCTAGAGGTGAAAAGTTTCTAAGAATCTTGCCTTCTGGGTAGCTTTGCCGGGCGGTGTACCGATGCGTAACTATCCGTGCTCTTTCGGTGCCGCGAGGTTCCCGCATCGCGGTGGACACGCCCGCGCCGGTGCGGGACTCGCGCGTACGGGCCGATAGCTTTGCCCCATGGACGGGATTGCGGGTCGTCATGTGGTCGTCGTCGGCGGGGGCATCGCGGGCCTGGCCGCGGCGCTGCACCTGAACCGGGCCGACGCCGGCCTGCGGATCACAGTGCTTGAGGCGTCGCCGAGAGTCGGCGGCAAGCTGTACGCCTCGCAGGTGGCGGGGGTCGAGGTCGACGCGGGCGCCGAGTCGATGCTGGCGCGGCGGCCCGAGGGCAAGGAACTGGCCCGGCTGGCCGGTCTCGGCGACGACCTGGTGGACCCCGGCACGACCCGGGCCGCCGTCCTGTCGCGCGGGTCGCTGCGCCCGCTGCCCCGGCAGCAGGTGATGGGCGTTCCCTCGGACGTGGTCGCCCTCGCACGCTCGGGCATCCTGTCGCCGGGCGGGCTCGCCCGGGTTCCCCTCGACCAGTTCCTGCCGCCCACGCTCGTGACCGGCGACGTCTCCGTGGCGGCGTACATCCGGGCCCGGATGGGGAGCGAGGTCGTCGAGCGGCTGGTCGAGCCGCTGCTCGGCGGCGTGTACGCGGGCCGGGCCGACATGCTGTCGCTGGACGCGACCATGCCGCGGATCGCCGCCGCCGCCCGCACCGAGCGGTCGCTGCTGCAGGCGGCCAGGAGCATGGCGGCGGAGGCCCCCGCGGACGGCGGGCCGGTCTTCGCCACCCTCAGGAACGGCCTGGGCGCGCTGCCCGCCGCGGTGGCCAAGGAGTCGGGCGCGCAGATCCGCACCGGGGTCACCGTGCGCGACCTGATCAGGACGCCGGACGGCTGGCGGCTGGTCACCGGTCCCACCAGGGACGAGGAGGTGATCGACGCCGACGCCGTCGTCCTGGCGGTCCCCGCGCGGCCCGCCTCCCGGCTGCTCGGGCGGGAGGTGCCGAAGGCGGCGGCCGAACTGTCCGGCATCGAGTACGCCAGCATGGCGATCGTCACCCTCGCCTATCCCAGGACGGCCTTCCCCGAGCCGCCGGAGGGCAGCGGCTACCTCGTGCCGCCGGTCGAGGGCAGGCCGGTCAAGGCCGCGACGTTCAGCAGCGTCAAATGGCCCCACCTGGCCGAGGCCGACCGCAACGTGATGATCGTGCGCTGCTCGCTCGGCCGCCTGGGCGAGGAGCTCGTGCTCCAGCGCGACGACGCCGAGCTGACGGCCCTGGCGATGAACGAGATGGCCGAGATCATGGGCGTGCGGGGCCTGCCGCTGGACACCCGGGTGACCCGCTGGGGCGGCGCGCTCCCGCAGTACGAGGTGGGCCACCTCGACCGGATCGCCCGCGTGCGCGCCGCGATCGCCGGGCAGCCGGGCCTCGCCGTCTGCGGCGCGGCGTACGACGGCCTCGGCATCCCGGCCTGTGTCGCGACCGCCCGCACCGCCGCCAAGCTCGTCCTGGAGCACCTGCGGGACGCCCACGGAGCACCGGCCTCCGAAGCCTGACGGGCGGTGGACGCCGGCCGCCGGTGCGCCTGATCGGCGGCACCCGGCGGCCGGACCACCACCCCGTGACGGCAGAATGGAGGCATGACGGAGCCTGCCCCGCGGCCCAAGGCGCGCGATCTCAACCTGGTCATCCGATACACGATGTGGTCGGTCTTCCGGCTGCGCGACCAGCTTCCCGCCGCCCGTGAGGGCGTGGCCGACGAGGTCGAGGAACTGCTCGCGCAGGCGGCGGGCAAGGACGTGACGACCCGAGGCTGCTACGACGTGGCCGGGTTCCGCGCCGACGCCGACTTCATGTTCTGGTGGCACGCCCCCTCACCCGAGGACCTGCAGGAGACCTACACCCGGTTCCGCCGCACCGCCCTCGGCCGCGCGAGCGAGCCGGTCTGGTCGGCCATGGCCCTGCACCGCCCGGCCGAGTTCAACAAGTCCCATATTCCGGCCTTCCTCGCCGAAGAGGAGCCCAGGGGCTTCGTCTGCGTCTACCCCTTCGTACGGTCCCTGGAGTGGTACCTGCTGGAGGACTCCGAGCGGCGCAGGATGCTCGCCGAGCACGGCAAGATGGCCCGCGACTACCCCGACGTGCGGTCGAACACGGTCGCCTGCTTCGCGCTCAACGACTACGAGTGGATGCTGGCCTTCGAGGCCGACGAGCTGCACCGCATCGTCGACCTGATGCGCCACCTGCGCGGAGCCGAGGCGCGGCGGCACACCAGGATCGAGATCCCCTTCTACACCGGCACCCGCAAGCCGGTCAGCGAGCTCGTCGCCGCGCTGCCCTAGCGATCGACCACCCCAGGACGGCCCAGGTCAGGGCCTCGACCAGGGGGCCGGCCGCGCCGAGCGCCATCGTCAGCGGCAGCGTCGCGGGAAGGGCGACGGCGACGGCGCGGGGAACCAGCGCGGAGCGGAAGGCCGCGATCGCCAGCGGGACCAGGCCGGCCAGCCACAGCACGATCCCCGGCGCGTACAGCGCGCCGAGCGGGTCGGGCGGGTTCGTGGCGAGGACGAAGGTGGCGGTCACCGGGATCGCGACGACCGCGTGGCCGAGGCCGTACAGCAGGGTTCCGGCGTCGCCGACCCGTCCCCAGCCCCGCGCCCGGCCGTGGACGCGGCGCAGGGTCAGGACGGCCGCGACCGCCGCCGTCAGATAGAGGGCGTACGCGCCCTCGCAGACGTAGTCGCCCACAGAGGCGAACGGCACCGTCTGCCTGTGCAGGATCTGTGTCACGCCGAGCGTCAGCGCCGCCGCCGCGGCGACGGCCGGAGCGGCGGCGACGAGATTCCGGCGGCCCGGGGCGCCGGTGCCGGCCGGGTCGTCCGTGCCCCCGGCCCGATCGTCGGGGGTGGTGTGGCCGGCGGGAGCGCCGGGCGACGCGGTGGCGTCCATGAGTTTCTCCTCCGGAGGGTGCTGTCGTTGCCCGTCCAGATTCGGGCCGCGACGATCCCGGCCGGAGGAGCCGATGTTCCCGCCGGCCCGGGAACGCCTCCCGGGCCCCGGGACGCCCGGACGCGCTCAGCCCGTGGCGAGTCCCGCCGCGCGGGCGGCGGCGACCGCCTCGGCGCGGTCGCGCACGCCGAGTTTGACCAGGACGCCGGAGACGGTGTTGGCCACGGTCTTCGGGCTGACGCCCAGGCGCGCCGCGATCGCCTGGTTGCCGAGGCCCGATGCGACGAGTTCGAGGATCTCGTACTCCCGGTCGGTGAGCGCGGGGAACGGCCGGGGGGAGACGCGGGGCGGCGCGTGCAGCAGCTTGATCACGGCCTCGGCCGCGCCGGTCCCGAAGACGGCCTGCCCCCGGGCCGCCGCGCGCACCGCGGCGACCACGTCGTCCTGGGCGGCGTTCTTGAGCAGGTAGCCCCTGGCCCCCGCGCGGACGGCCGCCAGCAGCGACAGGTCGTCGTCCGACATCGTGAGCATGACCACGCTCGGCGGCCGGGGCCCCGCCGACAGCCGCCGGGTCGCCTCGATGCCGTCCATGGTCGGCATCGCGATGTCCATCAGCACCACGTCGGGGGAGTGCTCGCGGACGGCAGTGAGCGCCCGCAGGCCGTCCTCGGCCACCGCGACGACCTCGATGCCCTCCACCGTCGACATCAGCGCCCCGAGCCCGTCGCGGACCACCGGGTGATCGTCGACGACGAGCAGCCTGATCACAGGGGAATCCATGCCGTCACCACCGTTCCGCCGCCGCGGGCGGCGTCGATCGTCAGCTTTCCGTCCAGTTCCTCCACCCGCTCCCGCATCGAGGTCAGCCCGACTCCCGGGACGGCCTCCGGCCCGAGCCCGCGCCCGTCGTCGCGCACGCTCAGCTCGAACCCGTCCGCGGCCCGGCCCAGCCGTACGGCGCAGTGGCGGGGCCCGCCGTGGCGCACGGCGTTGGTCAGCGCCTCGCGGGCCACCAGGTAGGCCGTGACCTCCACGGCGGCAGGCAGGCCGCTCACATCCGCGGCCGTGATCTCGATCTCCACCCCGCCGTCGCCCAGCGTCGCGGCGGTGTGCTCGACGGCGCCGGCCAGGCCGAGCTGGGCCAGCTCGGGCGGCCGCAGTCCCCGCACCAGGCGGCGTACGCCCGCCCCCGCGTCGGCCACCTGGGTCCTGATCTGGGTCAGCAGGCCGCGCGCCCGCTCCGGGTCGGCCTTCAGCGCGTTGCCCGCGGCGTCCACCGTGAAGCCGATGCCCGCGAGGAAGGCGCCCAGCCCGTCGTGCAGGTCCCTGCTGATCCGCCGCCGCTCCTCCTCCCTGGCCGTGATCAGCAGCGTCCGCGAGCGCTGCAGCGCCGCGGCGCGGTGGGCGGCGGCGAGCGCGGCCCCCGCGTGCGACGCGAGCGGGGCCAGCACCCGTGCGTCGCCTCCCGACGATCCGAGAGCGCCGAGGACCTCGTCCTGGAAGCGCAGCGGCACCGACACGCCGAGCGGGGCGGGCGTTCCCCGCTCGACGACCTTCAGCGGCTCGCCGGGCGTGCCCAGCTCGGCCCGCACGTAGGGGGCTCGGGTCGCCTCGGCGACGGCGTCGGCGACGGCGGCGAGGATCTCCCCGGGCTCCGAGGTCGCGGCCAGGCGGGCGCCCAGCCGGGCGTGGACGGCCTCGGGGTCGGCCCCGCCGCCGTACAGGATGCGGCCGGAGGCCCGGCGCAGCCAGCGGTGCAGCGGCTCGACCGCCACCGCCACGGCCGCCGCGGCGGCGACGTGCGCCCCGGTGAGCCCGGTCACCGTGAAATACAGCAGGGCCAGCGCCCCGGTCAGCAGTCCCAGGGTCAGCACGCGGCGCAGCCACGGCCCGGTCCCGTACAGGTCGTGGCGGAGCATCGCCACGCCGACGCAGGCCGGCAGGGCCAGGATGAACGGCACGCCGGCGCCGGGCAGCCGGGTGACGGCCGGCAGGAAGACCCCCGCCACGAACGCGGCGGCGCCGAGGCAGATCCACAGCAGCTGGGTGCGCTGCTCGCCCTGCGCCCTGGCCGTACGGACGACGAGCCCGGCCGCGCAGGCGAGCGAGGTCGCGGCCAGGATCACGACGACCACCGGCAGCGCGTCCCGCACCGGCGCCAGGGCCTCGACCGCGAACGGCCGGTCCGCACCCTCCGGCACCAGTGCGGCGACGACCGTGAACGCCGCAGTGGCGGCCACTCCTGTCGCCGCCACCGGCCGCCAGGCCCGCCCGGGCAGGCGGCCGTCAGGCACGAGCAGCAGCACGACGCCGCCCACGGTCAGCAGCGCGGGGGCCCAGGTCCACGTGCCCGCCCAGGCGGCCCACCGGGCACCCGGAAGGCCGGGCCGGAGGGAGTAGGAGTCGGCGAAGTAGGCGACGGCGCCGAGCACGGTCAGGAGGCAGCAGGGACCGACGGCGCCGCCCCTGCGATGGGCCACCAGATAAGCGCCGAGCGGGGTGAAACCGAGCGCGACCGCCGCGTCCACCGGGTCGGCGCCGCCCAGCGCTCCGCCGGCCGCGACCAGGACGCAGGCCAGCCCGAACACGAGCCAGGACATGACGGCCGGCACGCACCCTCCCTGTGAACGGCGGAGGACAGGAGCCGTTCAGAAGGGACATTCTGGCGGATCTTGCGCGAAGCGTCGGAAACGGTCTTGGCGGCTCGAAGTCTTTGCCATACTGTGACGAAGGATCGACGTCTATGTGAGGCAGAGTGGCAAGCGGGCTGGCACGTTCCAGGGGGCGCCGCCGCAAGAGGCGGGCCCGTTCGCACGTCGTCGAGGTGTCCCTGGGGGTGGCCGCCTTCGCCGTCGGAGCCGTCGCGATCGCCTGGCCGCTGTCGCGTTCCGACGCGGCTCCCGGGCGCGTGGTCGCCGCGCCCACGCCGCAGGCCTCCCCGGCCGGCGAGCTGACCGTCGCCAGCGTCGACACCGGCAAGAAGGCGGCCGACAAGCGGGACAAGAAGGCCGCCGAGAAGAAGGCGTCGGGACCGTCGAAGTACACCGACACCAAGGCGGAGGCCTATTTCCGCAGCAGGTGGAAGGACAAGACCGCCAAGCGGGTCAAGGACATCCGCACTGAGGGCGGCTACCTGCGCATCTACACGAACCTCCCCGAGAACGCCGACAACTCCAAGGCCGCGATCACCCTGTGCAAGCGCGGCCTGGAGTATCTGGCCGAGCGGGGGGAGGCCAACCCCGTGGTGTTCGTCCAGTCCAGGTTCGGCGAGAACGGCAACCCCGTCCTCGCCAACGTCCTGGGCCCGGACGACGACGACTGCCGGGTCACCTACCCGAAGCCGAAGTAGGCGTCACCCGGCCGGCCGCAGGGTCAGGCAGACGGAGTTGATGCAGTACCGGTCGTCGGTCGGCGTGGGGTAGCCCTCGCCGTGGAACACGTGCCCGAGGTGCGAGTCGCAGCGGGCGCAGCGGACCTCCACCCGGCGCATCCCGAGCGAGTCGTCCTCGTGCAGGGTCACGGCGTCCGACTCGGACGGCTCGTAGAACGACGGCCAGCCGCAGTGCGACTCGAACTTGGTCTCCGACCGGAACAGCTCCGCCCCGCAGGCGCGGCAGGAGTAGACGCCGACGGCCTTGGTGTCGACGTACTCGCCGCTGAACGGGCGCTCGGTCCCCGCCTGCCGGAGGACCCGATACTCCTCGGGGGAAAGCTGCGCACGCCACTCGGCGTCGCTCTTGACGACCTTCTCCATAGCTCACCACCCTGCCTTCGGCGGCCCCTCGCGGGGATTACGAACTGAGGAACTCCACGCGGGCCCGGGATCTTCCCCGCACGTGTTCGCGGTGCGAAGCATCCTTTCCCGGGTCTTCCGGCGTCTTCACAGACGAGGGGGTTGATCGCCGTCACCCGCGCGGGGGCGGTCACCCGCACCGCCGTCAGGGCGGCGAAGCACCCGACCCGTGCTGGACGCCGCCGGACGGTGAGAGGAGGCCGCCCGCGGGCGGCCGTCGTGGTCCGTCCCGTCGCGTGCGGCGCAGTCCGAACGCGAGCGCGCCGTACGCGACCACGAGCCTGCGCCGGAAGGGCGCGGCCGTGGGAGCGCCCGGTCCGGCCGCCGTCGGCAGCCCGGGACGGACCCCCTCCTCCACGGGTAGGGTCACGTGCATGGCTTCGCCGTACATCGAGATAGAGGTGGGTGGCCGCACGGTCAAGGTCACCAATCCGGACAAGGTCTACTTCCCGGAGATCGGCGCCACCAAGCGCGACCTGGTGGAGTACTACGTGAGCGTGGGGGACGGCGTGCTGCGCGCCCTGCGGGAGCGGCCGACCTACCTCAAGCGGCACCCCGATGGCGTCGGCACCGAGGCGATCTACCAGAAGCGGATGCCCCGGCATCCCGACTGGATCGAGACCGTCACCGTGCGCTTCCCCAGCGGGCGCACGGCCGACGCGTTCTGCCCGACGGAGGTGGCGGCCATCGCGTGGTGCGCCAACCTCGGCACGATCGACTTCCACCCCTGGCACGCGCGCCGCGCCGACCTCGACCACCCCGACGAACTGCGCATCGACATCGACCCACAGCCCGGCACCTCGTTCGAGCAGGCCCGTACGGTGGCCTTCACGGCGAAGGAGATCCTCGACGAGCTGGGCATGACGGGCTTCCCCAAGACCTCGGGCAGTCGCGGCATCCACGTGAACGTGCGCATCGAGCCCCGCTGGACCTTCACGGAGGTGCGGTACGCCGCGATCGCCTTCGCCCGGGAGGTCGAGCGGCGCTCGGACC
Organism: Microbispora sp. NPDC046933; assembly: GCF_040644635.1. NCBI lineage: Bacteria > Bacillati > Actinomycetota > Actinomycetes > Streptosporangiales > Streptosporangiaceae > Microbispora > Microbispora sp. NPDC046933. The sequence continues at coordinate 20,634 of NZ_JBEYWW010000019.1, forward strand.
TCGCGACGAGCGCCTGGTGGAAGGAAGAACGGGGGGAGAAGGTCTTCATCGACTACAACCAGAACGCCCGCGACCGCACGGTGGTCGCCGCCTACTCGGTCCGGGCGCGGCCCGACGCCCGGGTCTCCGCCCCCGTGACCTGGGAGGAGCTGGCCGGCTGCGACCCGCGCGACTTCGACATCACGACGATGCCGGAGCGGTTCGCCGAGTTGGGCGACGTGCAGCGGGCGATCGACGACCGGGCCTACGACATCGGCACGCTGCTGGATTGGTACGACGCCGACGACCGGGGCGACATGCCGTACCCGCCGAACTACCCGAAGATGCCCGGCGAGCCGAGGCGCGTCCAGCCCAGCAAGGCAAGGCCGTCCAGCGGGGAGAATCCTGCCGGATGAACGTGGTGACCCGGACGCTCGGCGGCCCGCTCTCCCCCGGGCGAGAGCCGGAGGGCGGGCCGTTCCCAGGGGTCCGGGTCAGTAGGCGCGCTTCCAGTGCCAGCGGCCGTCGCTGCTGTAGTTGCTGCTGTAGTAGCTGCACTTGTACCGCTTCTTCGTGACCTTGGCGTACCCGTACTTCCCGTGGGCCGCGGCCGGGCAGTAGGCGCCCGGGGTGATGCAGTTCCAGTGGTTGCCAACCCGTGTGTAGCAGTTCGCCGCAGCCGAGGCGGAGGCGGATGAGGCGGAGGCGTGGGCCGGCACGGCCAGCGCGGCGGGGGTGACGAGAGCGGACGCGACAAGCGCGCCCGCGGCCAGGAGACGACGGAGCACGTGCTCTCCTTGAAGGCTGGGGGATGTTGGCTCATAGGAGACGACCCGGCATTCCCGGCGGTTTACCACGGGCCGGCCCTGTAGTCCCGGGAAGGTGCCGGCTCCGGTCGTCACGCCCGACCGGCGGATCCGCGGCGACCTCAGCGGGGAGTGCGCTCCTGCCCGGACGGCGTCTGCTGCTGCCGGTACGCCTGGTCGCAGTTCTCCCAGTGCCTGAAATCCCGGTGCTGGCTCCACAGGCGCCGGGCGGCCTGGATGTTCCATTCGGGGTCGAACGCCTTGAGGGGGGTGCCGCCCAGCTCCGTCAGGCGGCCGTCGGAGATCTGGAAGACCCCCCAGTTGCGTGTGCCGTTGACGTTGGGCAGAGAGTAGAAGGGATCGAGAAAGGACATGCACCTGGCGATGCCGATGGCGCGGTGCGGCTCCTCGGGGAAGACCTGCCTGATCCGGTTCTCCACCTGCTCGGGGGACCAGCTGCGCATCTCCACACCGGCCGTGTAGAGCGCCTCCGCGGTGGTGCGGTCCACCAGGCCGTTCGGCGGCAGCCCGGCCAGCACCTGAAACGCCACCACGTTCCGGAGGGTCGCAGGGCCGAAGTCGGCGTCCGCCTCCAGGCGTCCGCCGGCCTTGATGAGGAGCCTCTGTAACTCGCGGACGCACTCGTCGTGCTCGCCCATGGCCATCGCCGGTGGGCAGGCCCGGGACAGGAGGAGGCGGCCGTCGTCCGGGGACTTCTCGACCACCCCCGGCTGTGGCCGGGCCCGGACGTACGTCACCAGTGCCGTCGTCGCCACGGCGATCGCGACGAAGCAACTCGTCAGCACGGCGATGCGGCGGCGCCGGGAGGGGTGGCCCCTCGGCTCCGTCTCCGGTTCGTCCGCGGGCACCGGCCCGTCCGCCGCTTCGAGAGGGCGCGAACCGGGCCGGGATGCGGATTCCTCCGCCCGGATCTGTTCATCCGCGCTCTCCGGATTTCGTGCGCCGAGGGGTGTCCCCCCGGCTCTGGACCGGGTCTGGGCCGCCTCCGCGCGGATCCACTGCCGATGCAGTTCGAGTAGTTCTTCGGCGGTGGCTCCGCATGCCTTCGCCATGCGCTCGGCAGTGCCGAAGTCCGGTGGGAGGCCTCTTCCCGTGCAGTAACGGTGCAGCGCGGAGCTGCTGATTCCGGTGCGCCGGGCAAGAGCCTCGTAACTGCGCCCTGCCTTGTCCTTCATTCGCTGCAGGTAACCGGCGAACTCCGCTAGATCATGCTCAATCATCACGCGCTCCGGGGAGGGCCGACAAAGCGTGGAACCATCCCACCACGGCGTCCCGCGCATTTGCCAGAGCCGCAGGCCGGAACGCGTTTTCCCATCCCGTCGTCCCAACTTGCGGGTCCTCCCTTGACCCCGCAGGGACGGCGCGCAGAAAACTGGGTGGCAACGGAGAATCGTTCGGCGGGAAGGGGCCGGCCGGGGAGTTCGGGGGAACCGCGACCTACACGGCCGCCCGTCGTGGAAAAGGACAGTGCTGTCCGGTCCGGCAGAAGACCTGAATTCGTTCCTCTTTACACGGCGAGCCGGGCTTCGGTGGGCGGCCAAACCGACCGATAAAGATTTTCCGGCCTGGTCGAAACGGCCGGGCTTTTCCCCCTCCAGCGACCGGCGCATCTGCGGGAGCGCGGTCCGGAAACCAGGAAAGGAATTGTCATGCGAAAAAGCTTCAGAATGACCGCCCTGATCGGCGCGGTGCTGGGAGCGCTTGTCGTGCTGCCGGCCACGACGGGATCGGCGTACGCCTCGGACGACCCCACCCCCTCAGCCGGCTCCGGTTCCTCGTCCGCTCAGGCCGCCCCGCTCACCGTCCAGGACATCCTGCGGCTGAACCCCGCCGCCAAGCCCGCCGGCGCGGGCAGGGTCGAGATCGCGGACGGCGTCTTCCTCCTGCTGCCGACGGCCGGAGGGGCGGAGGCCGCCATCGCGGCCGGCACGTGCGCCTACTACAACCTGTGCGTGTGGGAGAACTCGAACATGAGCGGCTACGGGCTCGCCTGGGAGGCGTGCTCGCAGTACGACCTGGGCGGTGCGCGCTATCCCGACGGCGCATGGGTCGGGACCGGCGCGTCGGGGCCGAAGTGGAACGACCGCATCTCCTCCATGATCAACAACCAGACCTCCGGCACGCGAGCGAACTTCTACAACTGGGAAGGCAGATGGGTGCAGGCGTTCTGGACGTACGCCTTTGACAGGAGGGCGAACCTCGCCATCGACAAGCGCATGGACAACGGCGGCAAGATCAACGACGTCATCGACATGGTCGACCCCTGCTGACACGGCCATGTGACGATCCGGCGCCGCCGGTGGTCCTACCCGGGGCAGGACCACCGGCGGCCCGATCGTGGCCGGGTGATCGCGGACATCGCGTTTTTGTACGCCTGTCTCTGCTCTTGATCGGCTCTTGCATTCCCGCCCGGTGTCCCTGGAGACGGCTGCGGGGATGGTCCTGGTGAGCGCTCGCCGACGGGGGAGCGGGCGCTCATCCCCGGGCAAGACCGCGCACGGACGAACCTGGAACACCTGAAGAGCCTCGCCCTCGCACCGCTGCCGAGGGCGAGGCCGCCTTGCACAAGACCGAGCGGGGGGAGACATCCGGATGTGCCTGAGCTGCGGCTGCGGCGAGCCTGACGACGACCACGGGAATCCCGACCACATCACCTGGACGGACCTGCAGAAGGCCTCCAGGGCTGCGGACATCAGCCCGGCGCAGGCCGCCGACAACATCAGGTCCGGCATGGCGTCCCTCGGCACGCCACCTTCCTGACGCCGGGCCCCGACCCCGCGTCCGGCGCAGACGCGGGGATGGCCCGGGGTGTGATCGGCGACGTGCGATCGGCGACGGGGAGCGGGCACGCGCCCCGGGCACGACCGCGCAAGGAACGAAACCCGGAGAACACCGGCCGGCCCTCGCCTCCGCAGGAGGGCGGGCCGTTTTCCCCTGACTGGAACAGGTGGAAGCCGCCGCTAGACCGATATGTATGGAGAGTGACCAAGTGACAACACCGGTCAAGAGGATCACGATGTCCAAGCCGTTCTGCGCCCTCGCCGGCGTCGGCCCGTACGCCCTCGCCAAGGCCGGCGAGGTGTACGAGGACATGGCCGTCCGCGGCCGCAGGATCGTGAGCAGGATGAGCCGGGAGGCCGCGCAGGAGTTCGAGGAGACCGCCCACGAGCTGGAGGACCTCTCCAGGTCCGCGCGCCAGGCGCAGGAGAGGCAGGAAAGGGAGCGGGAGAGGGAGACCGTCGGCCAGACGACCGGCCGGGCCCGCGCCACGACGTCCAGGGCCTGACACGCGGGCCGCGTCCGCCGGGCCGCGAGCGCGGCACGCGCCTCCGGCGACGCGCCGGCCGCCCGGGAACCGGCCGATCCGCACGTGGCTCCGCCCTCCGGAGAGGGCGGGGCCACACGCGCATCCGGTCGCCCGCCCGACCCGCGCGAGCTGGGCCGTGCCGCGCCGGCGACACATCCGGCGCCATCCACGCCGGCGATCGAGCTTCCGCGGCCTCCGCGAGCCGGTCCCTGCCGGCGATCCGCGGTGCCGGGCGGGGGCCCGCCGGGGCACGGCTCAGCGCGTCCGCGGCCACCCGCCGTCGTAGCGGTAGCCCAGCTTCTCGATGTCCAGGACGGCCGCGACCGTGTCGCCGTACCTGGGCAGGCGGCTCTCCTCGGTGACGTTCCCGTACGCCGACCGGACCCGGGCCTTCGGATGGCGGCACCGCCACATGTGCCACAGCAGGTCGCCGAAGCAGGCGACGGCCCAGTACAGAGGATCGTTCGGGGCGGCGGGCTGGGCCAGGTCGCCGCCGATGCCCATCTGCACCGCGCCGATGTGGATCTCCAGCTGCATGTTGAACAGCTGGAAATCAGGATTTTTCAGCATGTTGGCGATGAGACCGGTGGAGGCCCACGCGGGAATCCTCTCTCCGTCGGCGTACGAACGCCGGAGCGGATGCATCCGCGGGACTGTGGCCGTCCACCCGGCGAACGCGCCGTCGAGCACGGCCTGATCGTGCGTGGCGCTCCCGTTTCCCCCGAAATACGCCTTCGACAGCACCGCCGAGCGCTCCGGCGCCCGGCCGTCGAGGGTCCAGTCCCAGTACGGCACGGACACCGCAGGATCGACGCGCCGGAGCTCCCGCTCGAAGTCCAGAAGGTATCTGCGCTGCCACGGCAGGAAGAAGCCGTTGGCGTGGGTGTCCATGAAGTCGTCCGCGTAGGTCTTGACCAGCGCGTCGTAGGTCCCCCGCGCCTTCAGCGCGCGCACCGCCCGGACGAACGCCTCCCACTGCGCCGTGCTCATGTCGCCGACCCGTCGGCGGGTGCTCATGTCGCCGACCTGCCCGCGGGTGCTCATGTCGCGGGCCTGCCCGCGGGTGTTCATGTCGCGGGCGTGTCCGCGGGTGGTCATGTCGCGGGCCTGCCCATGGCTGGTCATGTCGCGGGCCTGCCCGCGGGTGTTCATGTCGCGGGCGTGCCCGCGGGTGGTCGTTCCGGCGGCCCGCCCGCGGGCCGGCGGGGCCGGGTCCGCGTGCGCCGCCGTCCCGCGCACCCCGACCGCGATCGCCGCCGTGCCCCACACCGCCGACGCCAGCATCTCCCGCCTGCTCGGCCCACGCATTTCCGCCCCCCGAATGTCACCGGATTCCGTGGCCTGTTCCGATCGGCGGAAAGACTAGAACGACTAAGCCGCCCGGGACGTGAATTCCGCGCCGTGTCGGCCCTGAGACGGACCGGCCGTGGCCCGCGGCGGCGGTGGGAGGCGGGGCGAGGGGGCGGCGGCGGAGGACGGTGGCGGCCGAGGAGGACGGCGTCGGCGGGGAGTGCGAGGCGGGTTGCCGCCCGCGGCGGAGAACATGGGGCGGGGAGTGTGAGGCGGGTGGCCGCCCAGGACGGAGAACGTGGGACGGGGCGTCGCGGGCGGCGTTGTCGGTGCGGTGTGCCACTGTAGGAAGCGTGCGCCGCATCCACCCCTCCACCGAGGACGAGCCGGACATCCCCGCCGCCTACGCCTACCCGCGCGACCACTGGCTGCGCCTCAACATGGTGGCCAGCGCCGACGGCGCGGCCTGGGTCGAGGGCCACTCGGAGGGCCTGTCCGGCCGGGCCGACAAGCGGATCTTCGGTCTGCTGCGCGGCCTGGCCGACGTGGTGCTGGCCGGGGCCGCCACCGTCCGCACGGAGGGATACCGCCCGGCCCGCCCGCGCGAGTCGTGGCGGGCGCTGCGGGAGGGCAGGCCCCCGGCGCCGCCCATCGCCGTCGTCACCCGCCGCCTCGACCTCGATCTCGACAGCCCGCTGTTCATCGAGGCGGAGCCGTACGCCCGGACGATCGTGATCACGACGGAGTCGGCGCCGAAGGACCGCCGCGAGGAGGCGGCCGGAAAGGCCGACCTGATCGTCGCGGGCGACGAGCGGGTCGATCTCGCGAGGGCCGTGAGCGAACTGCGCGACCGGGGACTCGGCCGCGTCCTGTGCGAGGGCGGCCCCCGGGTGAACGCGCAGCTCGCCGCCGCCGGCCTGGTCGACGAGCTGGCGCTGACCGTGAGCCCGCTGCTGGTCGGCGGCGACGCGGCGCGCATACTGGACGGCGTCGCGTCGCACACGCCGCTGACCCTCGCCCAGGTGCTCGAAGAGGACGGCTTCCTCTTCTGCCGATACATCAGGGAGGCGCAGGATGAAGCTTCCGGTTGAGCCGCAGATCCCCGACCTGAACCTGCCGGTCGTGCCGCCGGTCGCGCCGATGCTCGCCAAGGCCGTCAAGGGGCTGCCGAAGCAGGACGGCACGCTCTACTACGAGCCGAAGTGGGACGGCTTCCGCTGCATCGTCTTCCGGGACGGCGACGAGGTCTTCCTGGGCAGCAGGAACGAGCGGCCCTTCACGCGCTACTTCCCCGAGCTGGTCGAGGCCGTCAGGCGGGAGCTGCCGCCCAAGTGCGTCGTGGACGGCGAGATCGTGCTGATCAGGGGACAGTCGCTCGACTTCGACGCGCTGCAGCAGCGCATCCATCCCGCGCAGTCCCGGGTGCGGCTCCTGGCCGAGAACACGCCCGCCTCCTTCGTCGCCTTCGACCTGCTCGCCACCGCGACGGAGGACCTCATGGAGGCGCCGTTCTCGGAGCGGAGGGCCCGGCTGGAGGAGATGCTGGCGGGTGCGGGCCGGTCCGTACGGCTCACGCCGGTCACCCAGGACGAGGGCCGGGCCGCCGAGTGGTTCGACGCGTTCGAGGGCGCCGGGCTGGACGGCATCGTCGTCAAGCCGGGCGACCAGCCGTACGTGCCGGACAAGCGCGTGATGTTCAAGGTCAAGCACGAGCGGACGGCCGACTGCGTGGTGGCGGGCTACCGCGAGCACAAGTCAGGGCCGGTCGTCGGTTCGCTGCTGCTCGGGCTCTACTCGCCCGACGGCCGCCTGCACCACGTGGGCGTCGCGGCGTCGTTCCCGATGAAGCGGCGTGAGGAGCTCGTCGAGGAGCTCGCGCCCTACCGGGTGGAGGACCTGAGCGAGCATCCGTGGGGGCACTGGGCCGAGGTCGCGGCGGGCGGCGCCGAGGGCCAGCGCCTGCCCGGCGCCATGTCGCGGTGGAACGCCAAGAAGGACCTGTCGTTCATCCCGCTGCGGCCGGAACGGGTCGTCGAGGTGGCCTACGACCACATGGAGGGCGACCGGTTCCGTCACACCGCCCAGTTCCGCCGCTGGCGCCCGGACCGCACCCCCGCGTCCTGCACCTACGAACAGCTCGAACGCCCGGTGAGCTACGACCTCGACAAGATCCTCGCCCGCTGAGCCGGGCCGGCGTCCGCGGTCAGCGCCGGACGCACCACGCGGGCGGCATGCGGCATGCGGCCGGGTTCCCGTCCCCCGTGACCGGGCCCTCAGCCGGTCAGGGCGCGGACGGCGGCGGTGACGACGACGGCGACGGCGACGATCACCAGGAACGGCGCGCGCAGCAGCAGCGCGACGGCCGCCGCGGCGAGCCCGGCGGCCCGGGCGTCGACGACGAGCGAGCGGCCGTCGGCGAAGGTCTGCAAGGCGATCAGCGCGGCCAGCGCCGCGATCGGCACCAGCGCGGCCAGCCTGCGCACGAGTGGCCGCTCCAGCACCGCCGCCGGCACCGACAGCCCGAGGAGCTTCACCGCGTAGCACCCGGCGGCGGTGACCACGATCGCGACCCAGATCATCGGCGTCCTCCTCGGTGGGAGCGGCGGGCGAGGAGCCGGGACGCGGCCAGCACGGCGGGCGCGGCGAGCACGGCCACCAGCACCGGCACGCCCGCGGGCACGAACGGCACGCAGGCGAGGGCGAGCACGACGGCCAGCGCCGCCACCGTCGCCTCCTCGCGCCGGACGAGCGCCGGGACGAGCGCCCGGACGAGCACCCGGAGGAGCGGGCCCCGGCCGGGCGGTGTGCCGGGCGGCGCGGCGTGCGGGCGGGCCGCGTCGCCGGCCGATTCGGGAGAAGCAGCGGGAGCGGCGGCGGGAGAAGCAGCGGGAGCGGGAGCGGCGGCGGGCGCGGGGGAGGAGCGGGCCCGGAGCATGGGAAGGAGCAGGGCGAGGAAGACGGCCGGGCCGGCGGCGTCGAGCCCCCAGGCCGCCGGGTCGCCGAGCGCGGAGGCGCCCAGCGCGCCCAGGAACGTGGTGATGTTCCAGCCGGCGTACAGGCTGACCCCGGTGACCGTGAACCCGAGCCGGGCGAGGCGCCGGTCGGGCTGGGCCAGGGCCACGGCGGAGGTCTCGTCGATCACCCACTGCGCGGCGACCGGGCGGACCGCCGCGGGAAGCCCGAGCAACTGCGACAGCCGCAGCCCGTAGAAAGCGTTCCGTACGCCGAGCAGCAGCGCCCCGGCCGCGGCGGCGAGCGGGTTCCCGCCGGAGCCGAGTGCGCCCACCAGCGCGAACTGGGACGCCCCGGTGAACACGAACAGCGACAGCACGCAGGTCTGGACGACGGTCATCCCCGCACCCGCCGAGGTGACGCCGAACGCGAAGCCGGACAGGCCGACCGCCGTGCCGACCCCGAGGGCGTCCCGCACGACCGCCGCCCGGGGCTTCGGCGGCAGGCCGGCCTGCACTGGTGTCGTGGTCATTCGCCCGAGAGTAACGAAGTATGCAGGAATGCCCCCTATGGGGGTAAGCGGCCGGGTTCGCGCCACCAACCCGCACGGCAGGCGGGTCCGCCGGGGTCGTGCCCGGCCGCGACCGGGCCTGTCGGCGGGCACCCTGTCGGCGTGGGCACAGGGCGGCAGCGGGCACAGGGCGGCAGCGGGGACGGCTCAGCCGCCGGCGCAGACCAGGACCCGCATGGACCGGTCGGCGAGGCAGACCTTGGCCCCTGCGGGCAGGACCTCCTCGGCGTACGGGTCGTCGCGGACGTCCTCGTCGGCGGTGTCGAGGACGGGACGCCAGGCGGTCCCCAGCTCGGGCCCGGGGAGGGCGAACGTCAGGTTCTCGTGGTGGGCGTTGATCAGCAGCAGGAACGTCTCGTCCCTGATCCGCTCGCCGCGCGGCCCCGGCTCGCTGATCGCGTCGCCGTTGACGTACACCGCCAGCGACTTCGCGTAGCCCGTGTGCCAGTCGCCGTCGGTCATCTCCGTGCCGGACGGCGTGAGCCAGATGACATCCCTGCTGCCGTCGCCGACCGTGCGGCCCTGGAAGAACCGGCGCCGCCGGAACACGGGATGCGCCCGCCGTAACGCGGCCAGGCGGCGGACGAACTCGAGCAGGTCGCCCTCCTGCCGGACCAGCGACCAGTCGATCCAGGAAATGTCGTTGTCCTGGCAGTAGGCGTTGTTGTTGCCGTGCTGGGTGCGGCCGAACTCGTCGCCCGCCAGCAGCATCGGCACGCCCTGGGACACGAACAGCGTGGTGAGGAGGTTGCGCCGCTGCCGCCGGCGCAGCCGTACGATGCCGGGGTCCTCCACCGGGCCCTCGGCGCCGCAGTTCCAGGAGCGGTTGTCGTCCGTGCCGTCGCGGTTGCCCTCGCCGTTGGCCTCGTTGTGCTTGTGGTCGTACGACACGAGATCGGTGAGGGTGAACCCGTCGTGGGCGGTCACGAAGTTGATCGAGGCGACCGGACGGCGGCCGCTGGTGGCGTACAGGTCGCTCGACCCGGCCAGGCGCGAGGCGAACTCGGGCAGCGTCTGGGAGGCCCCGCGCCAGAAGTCCCGCACGGAGTCGCGATACTTGCCGTTCCACTCGGTCCACAACGGCGGGAAGTTCCCGACCTGGTAGCCGCCGGGGCCGACGTCCCACGGCTCGGCGATCAGCTTGACCTGCGAGATCACCGGGTCCTGCTGGATGAGGTCGAAGAACGCGCTCAGCCGGTCGACGTCGTGCAGCTCCCGGGCCAGCGCGGCGGCGAGGTCGAAGCGGAAGCCGTCCACGTGCATGTCGAGCACCCAGTAGCGCAGCGAGTCCATGATCAACTGGAGCGCGTGGGGCGAGCGGACGTTCAGCGAGTTGCCGCACCCGGTGTAGTCGAGGTAGTAGCGGCGGTCCTCCTCGCGCAGCCGGTAGTAGGCGACGTTGTCGATGCCCCGGAAGCCCAGCGTCGGGCCCATGTGGTCGCCCTCGGCGGTGTGGTTGTAGACGACGTCGAGGATCACCTCGATCCCCGCCTCGTGCAGGGCGCGCACCATCGCCTTGAACTCCTGGACCTGCTCGCCGCGCTGCCCGGAGCTGGCGTAGGCGTTGTGCGGCGCCATGTAGGCGATCGTGTTGTAACCCCAGTAGTTGGTCAGCCCCCGGGCGACCAGGAAGTGCTCGGGCACGAACTGGTGGACGGGCATGAGCTCGACCGCCGTCACGCCGATCGACAGCAGATGGTCGATCACGGCCGGGTGCGCGAGCCCCGCGTAGGTGCCCCGCTGCTCCTCAGGCACGGCGGGATGGCGCATGGTCAGGCCGCGCACGTGCGCCTCGTAGATCACGGTCTCGTGGTACGGCGTGCGGGGCGGACGGTCGTTGCCCCACTCGAAGAACGGGTTGACCACCACGTTCTTCGGCATGTACGGCGCGGAGTCCGCGGTGTTGAGCCGGGCGGGGTCGGCGAAGTGGTAGGAGAACAGCGACTCGTTCCACCGCACCGAGCCCTCGACCGCCTTGGCGTACGGGTCGAGCAGCAGCTTGGCCGGATTGCACCGGTGCCCGTGGTCGGGCCGGTAGGGCCCGTGCACGCGGAAGCCGTACCGCTGGCCGGGCATGATCCCCGGCACGTAGCCGTGCCAGACGAACCCGTCGACCTCGGGCAGGTCGACGCGGGTCTCCCCGCCCCTGTCGTCGTACAGGCACAGCTCGACCCGCTCGGCCACCTCTGAGAACACCGAGAAGTTGGTGCCCACACCATCCCAGGTGGCGCCGAGCGGGTAGGGCTCTCCAGGCCAAACCTCGCGCATGTAACCTCATTCTCCACTGCCCGGGCGAATCGTGCACCCAGCGAGGACCCCTACTCTCGTACGGGAACGCGGGAGCCCCCGCCGGACCGGGTCCGGCGGGGGCTCCCGCTGGTGCTCAGCCGACGAGTTCGGCGTTGAGGGTGATCGTCGTGCCGGCGAGCGCCTTGCTCACCGGGCAGTTCGCCTTGGCCGTCTCGGCGGCCTGCTGGAAGTCCTCGGCCGAGATGCCGGGCACCTGCCCGCGAACGGAGATCACGATGCCGGTGATGCCCTCACCCGGCTGGAAGGTCACGTCCGCCCGGGTCTCCAGCGACTGCGGCGGCGTGCCGGCCTTGGCCAGGCCGTTGGACAGGGCCATCGAGAAGCAGGAGGAGTGGGCAGCGGCGATCAGCTCCTCCGGGCTCGTCTTGCCGTTGGCCTCCTCCGCCCGGGAGGGCCAGGAGACGTCGAAGGTGCCGACCCCGGAGGAGTCGAGCGAAACGGTGCCCGAACCGTCGAGCAGGGCGCCCTTCCACTGCGTCGTCGCGGTACGAGTGGTCGCCATGGCGACTTCCCTTCACTAGCGAGTCTTAATCCGTCAGCAGCGACCTTAACGCCGCCGCCGACGCGATGGGCTCACCGGCATGGCCGGTCGGCTCAGGCCGGCGCCGCGCGGTCCAGGATCGCCTCCAGGTCGAGGCCGGAGGGCAGCGTGCCGAAGGCGCGTCCCCAGTCGCCGGACAGGCGTGACGCGCAGAACGCGTCGGCCACCGCGGCGGGGGCGTGCCGTACGAGCAGGGACGCCTGCAGGACCAGCGTCATCTCCTCGGCCACCCGGCGCGCGTCGGCCTCTCCCGCCGAGGCGAGCGTCTTCAGCGCCCGCTCGGCCGCGTCGGCGACCCGCCTGTCCTGCGCCAGCGCCACCTCGGCGAAGAACGCCTCGACCGCCTCCGGCTCCTTCGCCAGCACCCGCATCAGGTCGAGGGCGGCCACGTTGCCCGAGCCCTCCCAGATGCCGTTCAGCGGCGACTCCCGGAACAGCCGGGGCATCTGCGACTCCTCGACGTACCCGTTGCCGCCGAGGCACTCCAGCGCCTCGGCCGCGTGCACCGGGGCCCGCTTGCACACCCAGTATTTGCCGGCGGCGAGGGCGGCCCGGCGGAACAGGCCCTCGGCCGCGTCGCCCCCGATGGCCCGGTCGGTCGCCCCGGCCAGGCGCGTCATGAGCGTGGTCGCCGCCTCCGACTCCAGCGCCAGGTCGGCGAGCACCGAGCGCATCAGCGGCTGCTCGGCCAGCGTCCGGCCGAAGGCCCTGCGATGGCGGGCGTGGTGCAGCGCCTGCGTCAGCCCGAACCGCATGCCGGCGGCCGAGCCGATCACGCAGTCGAGCCTGGTCATGTTCACCATCTCGATGATCGTCCGGACGCCCCGGCCCTCCTCGCCGACGAGGTAGGCGACCGCGCCCTCGTACTCGACCTCGGCGGAGGCGTTCGACCGGTTGCCGAGCTTGTCCTTCAGCCGCATCAGGCGCATCGCGTTGCGGGTGCCGTCGGGCAGCACACGGGGGAGCAGGAAGCACGACAGCCCGCGCGGGGCCTGGGCGAGCACCAGGAACACGTCGCACATCGGGGCGGAGTTGAACCACTTGTGGCCGGTCAGGGCGAAGCTCCCGTCGGACAACGGCTCGGCCCGGGTGGTGTTGGCTCGCACGTCGGACCCGCCCTGCTTCTCGGTCATGGCCATCCCGGCCAGCACGCCGCGCTTGTCCCTGGCCGGGCGGAGCCCGAAGTCGTACGTGCGGGAGGCCAGCAGCGGCTCCCACTCCGCGCGCAGCGACGGCGAGTGCCGCAGCGCCGCCACGGCGGCGTACGTCATGGAGATCGGGCAGCCGTGCCCGGCCTCGACCTGCGACCAGGTGAAGAACTTGGCCGCCCTGGCGACGTGCGCGCCCGGCCGGGCCGACGTCCAGGGCGCGGCGTGCGCGCCGCTCTCGACCGCGACCGTCATGAGCTCGTGCCAGGCCGGGTGGAACTCGACCTCGTCGATCCTGTTGCCGTACCGGTCGTGGGTGCGCAGGACGGGCGGGTGCTCGTTGGCCAGCCGCCCCCACTCCTGCGCCTTCGCCGAACCGGCCAGCAGGCCGAGCTGGTGCAGCTCCCCGGTCGCCCAGTCCGCCCCCTCCCTGGCGAGCCCCTCCAGCAGCGCCGGGTCGGCCGAGACGTCGTGGCCGGTCAGCGGGGGCACCTGGTTGGTCACGTCGTGGGTCACTGGGTCCTCCTGTGGTCGATGCCGGGACTCGTCCATACCGGGACGTCCACGATGCCGGGACTCCATCTCAACATCCCAGGCGGCCGGGGCAAACACCGGGCGGGGACCCGGTCAGGCGCCCGAAATCTCCAGTCCGAGCTCCTGGGCCGCCTCCAGGGCGAGGTCGCGGGCGTAGTCCTGGTCGGCGCCCGCCTCGCTCAGCACCCGGTGGACGCCTTCGATCGCGCGCCGGTCCCCGCGCCCGGCCAGGCCCCGCGCGGCCTCGGCCACCGTCGTCAGGTCGCGGTCGTTCAGCCGGGTGACCAGGGCGTCCCTGATGGGGGCGGTGTCGGCGGGCAGCCCCGCGATGCCCATCGTGGCCCAGTCCCGCACCTCGTCGTCGGCGCACTGGCTCAGCCGGATCAGCGTGGTCAGCCCGTCCTCGTCGTCCGGGGGCAGGACCGCGGCGAGCGCGATGGGGTCGTGGACCGTGGGCTCCCGGCCCGGGCTGTTGACGATCTTCAGCACCTCGGGGAGCGCCCGTTCGTCGGCCTGGTGGCCGAAGGCGTGCAGCAGCGCCTCGACGACCGCGGGCTCGGTCTCGTGCCGGGCCATGTCACGCAGGATCTCCAGGATGCGGTCCCGGTAGGGGTCGTGCCCCGCGGCCAGGGACACGGCGCCCTGGCCGAGCCTCGTCTCCTGACCGACCCCCGTCTCCTGACCGAAATCGGCGAGCACGTCGACGCCGAACTCCCGCTCCACCGGGTCGTCGCTCTCGCACAGCCGGGCCAGCGCCAGGAACGTCTCCTCGTCGTGGCGGGACTGGAGCGCGTGGACGGCCGCCCACCACGTCTCGTCGTCCTCGTCCAGGTCGCGGTAGGGCAGCGCGCGCCTGAGCAGCACGTCCGCGGGTGGACGCAGGCCGAGAGCCGCCTCCAGGACCGTCTCGATCGCGGCGTGCCCGTGCTGGCGGTTGATCGAGTAGCCGCCGTCGGCGCCGCGCGCCTCGACCGTGACCCGCCGGGTGCCGTCCGGCGCGGCGCCGTGCGCGACCAGCACGGCGTACTCGCCCTCCACCCTCGCGGAGACCTCCTCGCGCATCACGGCTTCGAGATCCACCGCTGCCAGCCGCGCGGCGATCTCCAGCGGGGTCGCGCCGTCCCAGCCGGGCGCGGACGGGTCGGCGCCGTGTTCGAGCAGGGACCAGACGATCCCGTACGCCCCGAAGATCGCGGCCAGCGTCAGCGGGGTGTCGCCGTCGTCGTCGGCCCGGCCGGGGTCGGCCCCGGCGTCGAGCAGGATGTCGGCCGACTCCAGGTTGCCGTTGGCCGCGGCCCACAGCAGGGCCGTCCAGCCGCCCTCCTCCGCCGCGTCGGGGTCGGCGCCGCCGTCGAGCAGCGCCTGCACGGTCTCGGCGTGGTCCCAGCACGCCGCCGCACAGAGCGGAAGGCCCTCCTCGTGCCCCCCGCTCGGCTGGTCCGGGTCGGCGCCGTACTCCAGGAGCAGCCTGACGATGTCGTGGTGACCGCCGACGGCCGCCCGGTAGAGCGGCGTCGTCCCCTGCGCGGGGTTCACGGCGGTGTCCGGGTGCAGCATCGCCGCCACCCGCGCGACGTCCCCTCCCGCTATCGCCTCCAGCAACCTGCTGCGGGTCACGATTCCATGCTCACACAGCCCCTTTCCGGCCTCGCCCGCAGGGATCGTCTCCCAGGATCGTCGTCAGGATCGTTCCCAGGGAGGAGGGGGAGCGGGGGCGGCCAGGATACGGTGAAGGGCGTGAACGATCCGGGTGGTATGCGGGCATCCGACGCCGAACGCGAGTCCGTGGTGGAACGGCTGCGCGTCGCGTCCACGGAGGGGCGGCTGACTCTCGCGGAACTGACCGAGCGGACCGAGGCCGCCTATCTGGCGCAGACCCACGGCGAGCTCGCCCAGATCACCGCCGACCTGCCGGGCGCCGCCCCCGCCCCCGCCCCCGCCCCCGCTCCCGCGGCGCCGGCCGCCCGGCAGGGCAGGATGCGCAAGTGGATCGTGGCGGTGATGGGCGACGCCAAGAGGACCGGCACGTGGCGGATCGACGACGGCATCGGTGCGGTCTGCGTGATGGGCGACGTGGTCCTCGACCTGCGCCAGGCCGAGGTGCGCGGGCGTGAGGTGGACATCGTCGCCACGTGCGTGATGGGCGACGTGAAGATCATCGTGCCGGACGGCGTCGACGTCGAGCTCTCCGGCGTCACGATCATGGGGGACAAGAAGGTCCAGGTGGTCGAGGCCCCCAGTGGCCGGTCCGCTCCCGTCGTCAAGGTCGCGGCGTACGTGCTGATGGGCGACGTGAAGATCATCGGTGACTCCCGGGCCGAGCCGATCAAGCGCGGCTGGCACGCGTGGAGCGAGTGGTGGCAGGAGCGCCGCCGGCGCCCGGGCTACGGCGGGTACGAGATTCCCGACCGCCGCCACGGCGACCTGCACTGATCCGGCCCCCCGACGAGTGGGTCAGGCGGCGTCGGAGGCGGCGCGTACGGCCTGGGCGTGGCGTTCGAGCAGGAGCGCGACCAGTTCGGGGGCGGCGCCGAGGACGCCGGCCACGGCGTGCGCCCCGGCCTCCAGGGCGTCGCGCTCCACCGTGTCGGCGAAGTAGCCGGGGGCCAGCAGGTACGGTGCCACCACGACCTTCGGGGCGCCCGCGCGCGTCAGCCGTACGACCTCGTCCGCGGGCGTGGGCGCGGCGGCCGAGGCGTAGGCGGCGGTGACCGACCACCAGGGGCGGGCGCGCGCCCACTCGCGGGCGACGGCGGCGATCGTCGCGTTCGCCCGGCGGTCGCTGGAGCCGGCCGAGACGAGCACCACGGCGGTCTCCGGGTCGCCGATCTCCACCCCGGCCTCGGCGAGGCGGCGTTCGAGGGCACGGACGAGCAGCGGGTGCGGGCCGAGCGTCGGGCCGCAGACGGCCCGCAGCCGTGGCGTGCGGCCGGCCGCCTCCCGCAGCGCGGCCGGGATGTCCACCCGGCTGTGGTAGGCGGCGGTGAGCAGCAGGGGGAGCACGACGGCCTCGTCCAGCCCCGACAGCGCCTGCGGCAGCGACGGCGGGGCGTGGTCGAGATAGGCGGCGCGGACGTCCAGGCCCGGCCGCGCCCGCCGTACTCCGTCGAGCAGCTCCTCCACGGTCGCGGGGGGGGGCCGGGGGCGGGGGCCCCGCCCCCGCGGCCCCCCCCGCCCCGTTCGTTCCACGTCAGGAGCCGGCCACGGCTCCCGTCAGGAGTCGTGCGCGGCCGCTCCCGGGGCGGAGCCGTTCACGACGAGCACGCGCTCGCGCTCGGGCACCTCGATGGCCGGGAACGTGCCGGTGTCGATGATTCCGTGCTCCCGGTACGCCGCCTCGATCAGCGCGTACGCCTGGGGTTCGAGCTTCCACAGCGCCCGCCACTCCCGCGCCACGAGGAGCGGGATGCCCACCTCCTGGGCGATGTCGGCGGCCCGGGGGACGTACTTGCGGGCGATCTGCTGGTCCCAGTACTGCCGGGCGGTCCGCAGCTGGGCCGCGCGCTGGGCGGTGTCGACGACGGGCGGCGCCGGTTCGGCGGGGACGTCCTCCTCCTCGTCGTCGATCAGCTCCGCGATGGCCGCGGCGGGCAGCGCCGGGGGAGCGGGCTGCTCGGGCTCAGGGGCCCAGGGGACCGGCGGGGCGAGGTCGATCAGCGCGGAGGTGTTGTAGAGCGCGCCGATCTGGGACAGCAGGGCCTCCTGCCGCTTCTCGTCCACGGCCAGCCCGGTGTATTCCACGGCCTGGTCCATCGCCTTGTCGAGCCTGGCCATCGCGGCCCGCATCTTGCGGTCGGACGCCCCGGCCTCGCGCAGCGCGCGGACCCGCTTGGCGGCCAGCGCCACCCTGGTCAGCCTGCGGTGGGCGTCCACCTCGCTCGCCGTACGGTCGCTGACCTCGGCCAGGCCGATCCGGACCAGCACGCGCTCGGGGGTGAGCCGCCAGTTGATGCGGCCACGGCCGGTGATGCGGACCCGTTCGATGGCCATGCCGCGCTCCCACAGCCAGGCGGCCACGAGCGGGGCGGCGAGACGGAAGACGGCCTCGGCGACGCTGCGGGCGTCCATGCTCGACAGGACGGCCGACAGGGAGGTGAAGGCCCACACGGCGACGCCGTCGATGCCGGCGGAGTAGTTCTCCCGCATGTTGCGGCGCGCCCGTACGGCGCTGGTGATGACGGCGACCTCGATGAAGGCGAACAGCAGGAGCCGCAGCGGCCCGTCGAACCCGAGGACGTCGCCGGAGAAGCGCCACATGCCCTGGGCGGAGACGCCCGTGGCGATGCTGGCGGCGACGATGGTGAGAACGTCCTCGGTGGGCCGGTCGGCCGCCCAGCGGCGGAACAGGCGGATCAGGGCGCGCAGGGCGAAGAAGGCCAGGACCAGCAAGACCAGGGCGATGACGCTGATGATGACTGTTCCGACCGGATGGGCCGACACGAAGGCGGTTATTTGGTCAATGGGGGGCATCAGTCACGGTCTCTCGACGTCCGACGGTTTTCCTCGAGATCATCCCAGAACCGCGCCGTCCTTTGGTGCGAAACACGCGTCCCCGTGAGCAGTCCGTGTCACCGCGGTCACAAAGCTCGTCGGCTCACGGCGTCGCGAGCCAGGCGTCGACCTCGCTGCGTAGCGCGCGCTTGGTCTCCTCGGGGGCGAACGACGCGTCGATCGAGGCGCGGGCGAGCCCGGCCAGCACATCGTCGTCGTAGCCGAAGGCGTCCCCGACCCTGGCGTACTCCTCCGACAGGGTGGTTCCGATGATCGACGGGATGTCGGTGTTGAGCGTGACGGCCAGCCCCGCCTCCCGCAGCCGGGGGAACGGGTGGGCGGCCAGGCCGTCCACGATCCCGAGCGCGACGTTGGACGACGGGCACACCTCCAGCGGGATGCCCCGCTCGCGCACCTCGGCGGTCAGGTCCGGGTCCTCCAGCACCCGGATGCCGTGCCCCAGGCGCTCGGTGCGCCCCACCGTGATCGCCTCGCGGACGCTGTCCGGGCCCTCGCACTCGCCCGCGTGGTGCACGACGTGGACGCCCGCGTCCGCCGCGGCGGCGAAGACCTCGGCGAACGGCGCCAGCGGGTAGGACTCCTCCCCGGCCAGGCCGACGCCGATCACGCCGTCGTCGGCGTACCGGCCGGCGAGCTTCACCGTGCGCCAGGCGCGCTCCACGGAGCGCCGCCGCGAATGGTCGAGCAGCACCCGGCACTCGACGCCGTACGCCGCGCCGCCCTCGGCGAGACCGGCCAGCACCGCCTCCAGCGGCATCTCGAGGTCGCCGACCCGCTCCCCGTGCGAGGCCGCGGTGAAGGTCACCTCCGCCCACCGGGTGCCCTGGGCCGCCTCGTCCGCGCAGAACTCCACCGCGATCCGGTGGAAGTCCTCCGGCCTGAGCAGGGACTCCCGTACGAGCGCGTTGTGGTCGGCGAACTGGCGGAAGCCGTCGAAGGGGGCTCCCGCGGCCAGGGCCGGGACCGGCCTGCCGTTGGCCGCCGCGATCTCCGCCAGAGTGGCCGGCCGCACCGTGCTCTCCAGGTGGACGTGCAGGTGGGCCTTGGGCAGCAGGGTGAGATCGCGCACGGCCGCGAGCCTAGACGCCGGCGGCGCGCGGCCGCATGCGAATTTCGCCCGATCCGAAGGCGTCGGATGTCAAGGTCGTCGGATGTCCGCGTTCTGTCAGATGTCCGGGTTCTGTCAGATGTCGAGGTTGAGGCGGGCGATGGGCTCCACGAGCTCCTCCTCCTCGTAGCGCAGGTGCGACAGCAGCACCTCCGACAGCAGGTCCACCTGGTCGCGCACGCCGTCGAGCCGGCCCGGGTCCTCGATCATCGCGACGAGGGCGGCGTCCAGCTCCGTCAGCACCCCGGCGATGACCTCGTGCTCCTGCTCCAGGCGGGCCACGACCGGTGCCAGCGACTCCTGCGCCGCCGCCAGCATCGGGAACATGTGCTCGTCCTCGATCGTGTGATGGGTGGTCAGCAGGCGGCAGTACGACGCGCAGAACGTGCCGAGGGTCCAGTAGTTCTGCCGCATGGTGAGCTGGTTGATCAGCGAGCGGAGCGCGGTGGCGTCGGAGCGCCCCGCGGCGACCTGCTCCAGGGCGTCCCTGACCTGGGTCAGCTCCTGGCGCAGGTGGTCGTGGATGAGCACGAGCCGCCGGCCGTTCGCCTGCTGCCGCGGCGTGAGCGCGGCGATGTCCCGCTTGGGCAGCCGGGGCCGGGTCGCCTCGTCGAGCACGGCCCTCGCCGGTGTCGCCCCCGCGATCTCGGCCGGGCCCTCGGCGTCGGCCCGTCGCCCCCGGCCGCGCTCCCGCGCCACGGCCTCGCGTACGGCGGGGGCGACCTCCTCGGCGAAGACCTTGAGGTCCCTGTCGTCGTTCACCGCGAGCACGAACACGCTCATGCCGTGCCCGAGTGCGAGGCCGGCGAGCTGCTCGGCCCACAGGGCCGGCGGCCCGTCGAGGAACCCCTCCCCGGCGACGCCGGAGAACCGGCCCTCGATGTTGTAGACGCGGCGGATCTCGGCGGGGTCGCGCCCGGCCCGCTCGGCCGCGGCGTCCAGGATCTCGCTCAGCGCGCCCAGCTCGCCGGGCGCGGCGTATCCGGACGAGGGCACCCAGCCGTCGCCGAGCCGCCCGGTCAGCTCCAGCATGCGCCGCTTGTACGCGCCGAGCCACAGCCCGATCCGATGCGGGGGGAACGGCCCCGGCCGTGCGCCCTCCAGCCGGTAGTGCCTGCCGTCGAGCCGTACGGCCTCGCCCGGCGTCCACAGCGCGCGCAGGACCGCGACGGCCTCCTCCAGTGCCTCCACCGCCTCGCCCGGGCTGCGGCGCGGGCCGCCCATGGCCGCGACGCCGTCCCAGAACGCCCCGGAGCCGAGCCCCAGCTCGACCCGGCCGCCGCTCAGGATGTCGAGCGACGCGGCGGCCCTGGCGAGCACCGCGGGCGGCCGCAGCGGCAGGTTCGCCACGTCGGGGAACAGGCGCACCCGCTCGGTACGCCCCGCGAGCGTGGACAGCAGCGTCCAGGTGTCCAGGAACGCCGGCTGGTACGGATGGTCCTGGACGCCGACGATGTCGAGCCCGATCTCGTCGGCCAGCACGGCCTGCCGGACGATCCGGTGGTGTCCCGAGGCGTCCGGCGTGAGAAACGCCCCGAACCACAACTCATGTCCGAAGTCGGCCATTAATTCGCTACCTTTCCGCGTCCCGGACCGGGAGCCTACCTTTGTGACAAGATCCGGCGACATGACCCTGACGGCCCCCGGCGGCACCGTCCTGTCGGTCGTCATCGGCTCGCGCGCGTACGGGCTGGAGACCGAGGAGTCGGACGTCGACAGGCGAGGCGTGTTCGTGACGCCCACCCCGATGTTCTGGCGGCTCGACAAGCCGCCTGACCACGTGGAGGGGCCGCTGCCCGAGCAGCTCTCGTGGGAGGTCGAGCGGTTCTGCGCGCTCGCGCTCGAAGGCAACCCGGCCGCGCTGGAGTGCCTGTGGTCGCCGCTGGTGGAGCTGGTCACCCCGGTGGGCGAGCGGCTGCTGGCGCTGCGCCGCGCGTTCCTGTCCGGGAAGGCGGAGCGGGCGTTCGCGGGATCGGCCGCCCGGCAGTTCCACCGTCTCGGGCCGCAGGACCCGCCCCGGCCGGGCGGCGACGCCAGGCGGTGGAAGATGGCGATGCACATGATCCGGCTGCTGCTGGGCGCCGCCCACCTGGCCCGGCACGGGGAGCCGCTCGTCGAGGTGGGCGTCCACCGCGACCGGCTGCTCGCCGTACGGCGGGGGGAGACGCCCTGGCCCGAGGTGCTGGAGTGGCGTGGGCGGCTGCTGGCCGAGCTGGACGAGCGGGCCGGGAGCGCGCTGCCGGAGCGGCCGGACCGGGCGGCCGTGGAGGAGTTCCTGATCGAGGTGCGGAGGTCGGCTCTGTGACCATGGCGGGAGGGGGAGGCGCCGTGACCGTGACGGGAGAGGGAGGCGCCGTGACCGTGATGGGAGGTGAGGCGCCGTGACCGCCGTGCTGCCGTCCTGGCTGCCCGAGGTGGCCGCGGGTGAGCGGCACCCGCTCGTCTTCGCCACCGTGAGCGGCGCGCACCTGTACGGGTTCCCGTCGGTGGACTCCGACGTCGACCTGCGGGGGGTGCACGTGCTACCGGCCGAGGAGGTCGTCGGCCTGCGCGCGGGGGAGGAGACCGTGACCCGCTCGTGGACGCGCGAGGGTGTGGAGGTCGACCTCGTGACCCACGATCTCGCGAAGTTCTGCCGGCTGCTGCTCGGCCGCAACGGCTACGTGCTGGAGCAGCTCCTGTCGCCGCTGGTCGTGACCACCTCCCCGCTGCACGAGGAGATGCGCGCCCTCGCGCGGGGCTGCCTGACCCGGCACCACGCCCACCACTACCTCGGTTTCGCGCGCACCCAGCGGCGGCTGTTCGACCGCACGGGGGAGCTGAAGCCGCTGCTCTACGCGTTCCGGGTGCTGCTGACGGGCATCCACCTCATGCGCACGGGTGAGCTCGTCGCCGACCTCACCCTGCTCCTCGACGGCGGTCCGCCATACCTGGCCGGTCTGGTGGAGGCGAAGCGGGCGGCCGAGCACGGCGGGCTGCCGGACGGCGCGCCCGGCCGGGAACGGCTCACGGCCGACCTCGACGCGCTTACCGCGCGCCTGGAGGACGCCCGGGACGCCTCCGCGCTGCCGGACGCCCCGTCGGCCCACGACGCCCTGCACGACCTCGTCGTACGGACCCGCCTCGCAGGGCGGTGAGACAGGCCGGTCAAACGGGACGGGACACGCGAACAATGCGGGGTGCCGCCCCGTGTCGCGCGGCCATCGCGGATAATGGGTCAAGCCGCCATCACCCCAGGAGAACGCTTTGACCACCAAGTTCGGCAAAGACAACCTCGACCTGGCCGCGAGCGCGGAGGCACTGGCCGACAGCGCGCCCACCGGATCGCTGCGCCACGCGGCCGCCAAGTCGGTCGCGATCACCTTCGCCACGACCCGTGACGCCGTCCAGGCCCGCAGCACCCTGAACGGCATCTCGCCCGAAGACGTACGGCAGGCCGCGCTGGAGCTCTTCGACGAGCTCTCCGCCCGCGCCGACTGACCCGGACGTCCACCAGGGGCCGCCCGGCCAGGCCATGGCGGGCGGCCCGACGGCCGCGCCCAGGGACGCCCCCGGCGGTCGCGGTAATGCGGCCATAACAACAAATAGATGTTTTATCCGGCGTCCGGGCGTAAACTATTAGAAGCGAAATCGAGCACATCATGGCGTGACGACCCGACGCGTGCGAACAGGTGGCAGTGGACCTCGCGGCATCCCCCACGGGCGCGGAATGGCCAGCAACTCTCGACGTTGCCGGACTTCGCGATGCTGGCTGGCGACCCACCCCGTTCCAGACCTTCGTGCTGAAGATCCAGAGCAGATGTGATCTCGCCTGCGATTACTGCTACATGTACGAACTCAACGATTCCCGCTGGAGGGACCAGCCCCGCGGCATGTCGGAGGCGGTGGCGGAACGGACGGCGGACCGGATCGCCGAGCACGCGCGGGCACACGGGCTTTCCTCCGTCGAGATCGTGCTGCACGGCGGAGAACCGCTGCTTGCCCGGCCGGAAAGAATAAGGGCGCTGGTCGAAATCCTGCGAAACGGCGCGGGCTGCCGGGCGCACATCAGCGTTCAGACGAACGGGCTGCGTCTCACCGACGAGTACCTCTCCCTGTTCGACGAGCTGAACGTCCGCATCGGGGTGAGCCTGGACGGCGACGCCATCGCCACCGGCCGCCACCGGCTGTTCAGGGACGGGCGGTCGAGCCATGACCGGGTCGTCGAGTCGTTACGGAGGCTCACGGCCGCCCATCACCACCTGTTCGCCGGTCTGCTCTGCACGATCGACCTCAGGAACGACCCGCTCGCCACGTACGAGGCGTTGCTGGAGTTCGATCCGCCGAGCGTCGACTTCCTGCTGCCGCACGGCACATGGTCCGATCCGCCGCCGGGACGGCCGCCCGACGCGTCCACGCCCTACGCCGACTGGCTGATCGAGATCTTCGACCGCTGGTATCGGCGCCCGCGAACCTCGATCCGGTTGTTCGCCGAAATCATGCACCTGCTCCTGGGCGGCGCGTCCGCCCTCGAAAGCATCGGGCTTTCGCCCGTCGGAGTCCTGGTCATCGAGACGGACGGCTCAATCGAACAGTCCGACTTCCTCAAGGCCGCGTACGACGGCGCCACCGTCACCGGCCTGCACGTCCGCACCGATCCCTTCGACCGGGCGCTCACCCTCCCCGGGTTCGCCGCCCGCCAGATCGGAGCCCGGGCCCTTTCCGCCGAATGCCTCGCCTGTCCAGTGGTCGAGGTGTGCGGCGCGGGCCTGTACGCGCACCGCTATCGCGCCGGAACCGGCTTCAAGAATCCGTCCGTCTACTGCGCGGATCTCCGCGCTCTGATCGATCACATCCGGCGGACGATGGAACGCGACCTGGAGGCGTGGAGATGAGCCTTCCCTGCCACGAGCTGTCAGAGGACGCCCTGATGCTCCTCGCCGCCGGGGATTCCACGCCGGAGATACTCCGCGAGCTCGTCGCGGCCCAGCGCAGCAAGCAGGTGCTCCTCCTGTGGGGCATCGAGCGCCTCACCCGCGGCGTCGATCACCCCGACGCCGTGATCACGGCACAGGCCTACGACATGCTCACGCTTTTTCTGCGCCGTCACCCCGCGATCGCCACCGATGTGATCTCCAACCCCGCCGTCTCCGCGTGGGCGCTGACCACCATCCGCGATCTGCGGGCGGGCGCGCCGCACGCGCGCCCCGGGCAGCTCGCCGGAGTGGCCGCCGCGATCGCCGTACGGACCGGATGGCCCTGTGGGATTCGGGTCCCGACGATGGAGGGCCGGGTGGTCCTGCCCACGGTGGGCTGCACCGCGTCACCGATGCCCGACCAGGCCGGCCTGGTGACGGTCGAACACGGACGCGCGCTCATCGAACTGGGCGACGAGCGGATCCGCATCCCCTCCGACGCCTCCCGCGACGCTCCCGGCTGGCTCGGCATGCGGACGCTCGCGAGCCCGGAGACAGGCATGTCCCTTCTTCTGGACGACCTGCATCCGACGCGGATGCCGGGAGAAGATCTGGACGGGAGGGTGTCCGACGACGCCGTCGGCGAGTGGCGCCGGTCGCTGGAGAGCGCGTGGACGCTCCTTGCCGAGCACCATCCGGTGCA
This sequence comes from Microbispora sp. NPDC046933, assembly GCF_040644635.1. NCBI lineage: Bacteria > Bacillati > Actinomycetota > Actinomycetes > Streptosporangiales > Streptosporangiaceae > Microbispora > Microbispora sp. NPDC046933. Next base: position 45,311 of record NZ_JBEYWW010000019.1, read on the forward strand.
GGCCGGCGAGGTCCGGTCGCTGGTGAACACGATCACCCCGCTGGCGCCCGTGCCCGTCGGGCTTCGCAGCGCCAGCTCCCGAGAGACCTTCGGCTGCGTCGCGTTGACGCTGATCCGGGACGACCGTCTCACCGCCGTGACGCTCACCCACGAGGTTCAGCACGTCAAACTGTGCGCCGTCCTCGACATCGTGCGGCTCATCGGTCCCGATCGGGGCAGCCGCTACTACGCGCCCTGGCGGGAGGACCCACGGCCGGTCGAGGGGCTGCTCCAGGGCAGCTACGCGTTCCTCGGCGTCACCCGGTTCTGGCGCCGGCAACGCCACCTGCAGGCCGGGGAGGCGGCCGAGGCGGCGCATTTCGAGTTCGCCCGCTGGCGGGAGGCGGCCGAACTGGTCGCGACCACCCTCCTCGACACCGGCGACCTGAACCACGAAGGCAGGATCTTCGTCTCGGTGATGCTCAAGACACTGGAGTCGTGGTCCGCGGATCACGTACCCGCGACCGTGGCCTCCGCCGTGCGCCGGGTCTCCCAGGAGCATCGGCGCCGGTGGCTGGAGCGCAACCCCGGCTTCGCCTGAGGGCGGGGCCGGGATCGCGCGGCTGAGTCGGAAGCGCCGGGGAGTCAGAAGCGCGGGGGAGTTAGAAGCGCGGGGGATCGAAGTCGAAGTCCAGACGGCCACCCGCCCGCGCCAGGACGGTGTCGGGGTGCCGGACGCCCAGTTTCCTGTCGTAGACGGCGAGGGTCGCCACGAGAAGGGCGTCCGCGTCCTCGGTCTTGCCCGCGGTCCTCAGGCTGTCGGTCAGGTTCGCGGCCGACCCGAGGGTCATCGGATGCTCGGCGCCGAGCAGCTCCTGCAGGAGCGCGTGGGTCCGGGTGTCCAGATCGAGTGCCGCTTCGTGCTCACCGAGCTCGTGAAGATCGTTGGCCAGGTTCATGGCGACGGTCAACGAGTAGTGGTGCTTGCGGCCCAGGTTCTCGTCGAGGCCGTCGAGGACGTGCTCGTTGAGCGTCCTGGCCGCCGCCGGGTCGCCGTTGACGCGCTGCAGAAGAGCGAGGTTGCCACGCGCGGCCAGCGTGAACGGGTGACCGGGCCCGTAGATGCGCGGCAATCCGTCCGCGATGACCCGGGCCAACGCCAGGGCGTCCTTGAGCCGGCCGTCGGTCCGTAGCGCGTTGGCCAGGGAGATCGCCGCCGACACCGTGTTCGGGTGAGCGGCCGTCAGGATCGACTCGTACCGGTTGTAGGTGTCGCGGGCCAGTTCCAGCGCGTCCTCGATCCGGCCCAGCCGCCGCATGGCGATCGCGAGGTCGACCGCGACCGCCAGGGTCTGGACGTGGTCCACGCCTACTTCGCTTCTGCCGTACTCCAGGGCGTCGACGCCGAGGTCGTACGCCGCCTGGTAATCCCCGCTCAACCGGACGGCCTGGCACAGGCCTCCGGAGGAGACGAGCAGGTCCAGCTTGCTGCCGGCTCCCGGCCTGTTGCGAACATCGTGGACCCTGGTCTGGAGCTCGACCGCCTTTTCGTAGTCGCTCACCAGCGCGTAGCCGAGGGCCAGGTTGTTGATCGTGCGCAAGGTGCGGGGGTCGTCCTCCCCGTACTTCTTCACGTGTCGGCGTCGCGACGCCTCGTCGTGGGCGACGGCCTCCCTGAACATGCCCCTGGCGCGCAGGCTGGCCCCGAACGAGTTGGTCAGGAGCAGCACCACGTCGTCGTCCCCCCCGAGAACGCGCTGCCCCCGTTGCAGCGTCCCTTCCAGGAGGGCGAACGCCTCGTCGAAACGCCCGTCCTGCCGGAGGCTGTTGGCCAGGTGGTGTTCTGCGATCAGCACGTGGTGGTCGTCCATGCCGGACAGGTGGCTCCAGTCGTCCCGGAACCTGGCCGCGAAGGTCCGGGCCGACGCCGTGTCACCGATCAGGTAGAGGTAGCGGACGACGTTGAGAGCGAGATCGCGCAGCCGGCCGTTCGTGGTGGTCGTGGCGCCGACGGGGTCGAGATGGGGCACGAACCTGCTGAAGACGCCCCAGTTGGCCTCGTTCTCCGGCTGCAGCCCGTTCGCGGCGGCGAGCAGCATCTGTGCCTCGCGTTCGTACACCTGCTTCTGCTCAGGCTCGAGGTCGGCCCTGAGCAGCCTCTGCACCAGCCGGTGGATCTGGATGGCGCGGTCGTCGATCCGCCCGAGGGCGAAGTTGTTGATCGCTCGAAGCGCCCGTGTGCGGAGGATCGGGTTGCCGAGGATGGGGGCGAGCAGCGGGCCGACGCCGGCGGAGCTCCCCCAGCTGAACAGGTCGATGGGAATCGGCTCGGGCCCGAAGAAGGCGGCGCACCTGAGCACCTGCAGGGCCTCCGGCAGCTGGTCCTCGAGAGCGTTGATCGACAGACGCCACGCCGCGGTCATCGACCTCGGGTACTCCATCGGCTGGTTCTCGTCCATCACCTCGAGCGGCTGCCTGCGCAGCAGATCCAGGTACTCCTCGGTGGACATCCCCGTCTCCACCTGCAGCGCTCCGGCCTGCTCCAGGGCCAGCGGGAGGTCGCCGAGCTCGTGGGCGAGCTCCCTCGCCTCCTCCGGCGTCATCCTCCCGGCGCGCCTGCCGAGGAATTCGATGCTCTCCGCGCGATCGAAGACGTCGATCACCATGGTGTTGGCGACGCCCTCCCAGCGAGGGTTGCGCGAGGTGATCAGCACGTGTCCCTGCTCCGGCCGTCCGGCCGGGATCAGCTCCATGATGTCCTCGGCCTTGTTGACGTTGTCGAAGATCAGGAGCCAGCGCTTGTAGGGCTCGCCCCTGCGCAGAGCGTCCAGCACGGATCGGCACGCCTCGTCGATGCCGACGACCTTGGCGGGCGGGAGGCCCAGCTTCTCCGCCAGCGCGCCCAGCGCCCCGGGAATGAGCAGGGGAATGTCGGAGGCGATCCACCAGACGACGTCGTAGTCGCCCTTGAACCGATGCGCGTATTCGATGACGAGCTGCGTCTTTCCGACGCCCCCCATGCCGCGCAGAGCATGCGGGAGGATCGCGGTCGGCCCTTCGAACATCTGTGCGCGCAACTCGCGGAGAGCCGCCTCGCGGCCCGTGAAGTTCGCGTTGCGAAGCGGAATGCGACTTCCCCAGATGCGAGGTTCCGGACCAGGGGTCTCAAGCGCCGGCACCAGCGTCCTCCTACCCGTGAAGAAGTCTATTGTCCTTCAGTATGCAACCTTTGGCGCCCATATTCTTCGATCGCTTTTTTCGGCCTCTGTAGATAATGCAATAGGGTCGGCCAAATTAGAGCTTTCCTGGTGCATGCCCGTCTCGACACCCGCGGGAAGGATGCCTATAGTTTAGATGCGGTCTATGGGATCTCGGGACCTGTCATTCGGATTAAGTCGGGCGGGAGTGGTCGTCGTGTTCGAACAGGCCGTTATTCAGCGCTCGGGGTCGATCGGCCTGCCGAAGCTCGATCCGCAAACACTGGACAGCTGCGACGACTCCGCCCTGTTCCTCGCGTTGCAGAGGATTCTCGCCGACACCAAGTCGGCGGCGCCCGTCGCCAACTTCCAGTCCGTCGCCGGTCTGGCGCGGCGCGATGGGGCCGAACCGGCCGATGATCGCTCATGACGCTCCTGGGAGGGAACGGCATCCCTACCCCGGAGCCACCCCTTTCCAGGCGGACGACGCCGCGGTCTTCTTCGGCCGCGCCGAGGAGTCACGGGAACTGACCCGGTTGTGGTCACGGTTTCCGTTGACGGTCCTCAGCGGCGACACCGGATCGGGTAAGACGTCGCTGCTCCAGGCAGGCGTGCTCCCGGGGCTCCCGCACGCGCGCGTCGGACGGGTGGGCCGATTCATCGGCGGTCCGGTCGCGGCCCTTCCGTCCGGTCACAACCCCTGGACGCTCTCGTTGCTCACCACACTGGCGCCGCTGGAACCCGTGGGCGCTCTGGCGGGCATGAGCCTGACGGACTACGTGACCCGCCTGCTGCGCCGGCAGCCCGGCCCCCTGCTCATCGCCGTCGACCAGTTCGAGGAGTTCTTCCTGAACGGTCCCTACCGGGCCCAGTTCCGGGAGCCTTTCGCCGAGGAACTCGTCGACGCGCTCGACACCCATCCGGAGCTACGGCTGCTCCTGGTCGTCCGGGAGAGCCGGCGCGACGACCTGGGGCACTACGGCGCGCTCGCCGGCCGGGCCGCGTGGCTGACGCTCGGACCCCTGAGCGCGCAGGCGGCGATCGAGGCGATCCACCGCCCCGCCGAGGCGACCACGCGCCGTTTCACTCCGCAGGCCGCCGTTCAGCTCCTCGACCAGCTGGGCGGCGACGCCGTCGAGCCGGTCGTCCTGCAGGTCGTCTGCCAGTGGCTCTGGGCGAGCCTTCCCCCGACGGTCCAGGTCATCGGCCCGGAACACGTCTTCAGGCTCGCCGACTGCGGGACCGCTCTCGCGCGTTTCGTGAGCACCGCCATCACCCGGGTGGCCGACGCCTTCGGGCGGGATCCCGACTCGATACGGGCGTGGGCCGTCGCGGCCTTCGCGGACGGACACGCCGCGAAACAGGGGACGACGGAGACCGCGGGGATGAGCAACCCGATCGTGCACGCCCTGGAGGACCAGCATCTCCTGCGATCGGTTCTGGGCGACGGGATACGGCTCCTGCACAACGACTTCCGGGCCGCGCTCACCCAGCCGCTCCCGGCCGATCCTTCTGACCGGCGGGGAGGTCTGGAATCCGCTGTCGCCGCCCTGGCCGCGGGAGACCTGGACGGCGCGGAACGGCAGGCGTTCCACGCCCTGGAGCTCGCAGAAGCCACATCGATCGCCGAGGTCCACACGTTGCTCGGCGACATCCAGATCGAACGCTCCCGCGCCGCGCAGGCGGCTCTCTCCGATGCGGGCAACCCCGAAGAGCGCGCGTACCGGGAAGAAGAGGCCCGGCAGCACACGAACAAGGCGCTGTCCTGGTATCGGCTCGCGCTGCAGTGTCACGCCGACCTGGGTGAGGCGGGGGCGGCCGGCCGCATGCTGAGCGCGATCGGGCAGGTGATGGCCCAGATGGGCGAGCTCACGTCGGCGGTGCGCAAATTCGAGGAGGCCAAGAGCCTCCTGCCGCGGGACCTCGCCCTGCGCACCGAACTGGCGCGCGCGCTCTGGCTGACCGATCACCGCAGCCGGGCGATGACCGAACTCGACAGTGTTCTACGCGACGAGGGCGACCAGCTGACGGCTCTGCGGGCGCGCGGGGAGTTCAACGCCGAGCAGGGCCGGGCCGAGGACGCCATGCGTGATCTGCGGCGGGTGAGCAGCCGCACCTGGCCGGCGACCCGCGCCGCCCGCGCGCTCGCCCTGGCCACCCTCGAACAGCTCGGCCCCGCGGAGGCGGAGCGCGAGGTCGACGCCGTCGTGGCGGAGGGGCCGACGAACGGGCCGGCTCTTCTCTACGCCGCCCGGGTCGAGACTCTCAGCGGCGACTTCGACAAGGCGGCCGAGCTGGCCCGGCAGGCGATCGCCGCCACCGAGCCGCCCCTGTCACCGCGGCAGAAGGAGTCGGCCAGGCGCCTACTCGACCACAGGCACGACCGCTGAGCCGCGGCCGGCCAGTGCGAGGAACTCGTCCAGTCGTTCGTCGAACGGCCCGAAGGGAATCCGGCTTCGCAGCTCCCCCTCGGGACCGACCGCGGCGGCCACCTCGGCGGCCAGCTCGACGCAGATCTTCGACAGGGTGCGTGCCGCTCTGCTGGTGTCCGGGGCTTCGAGCCGGGCGATGATTCCCGACGCCACGGAGACCTCGGTGGCCAGCTCCTCCAACCGCGCCAGCCGCGCGTCCATGTCCGGCCAGCGTGCTCTCCCGATGAACTCCAAGTGGGCACGCAGCTTCATGGCGGCCTCGATCAGCCGCTCGTGGCACTCCCTGCGCTCGCGATCTGCGGCGTCCTGCCGGTCTCGCTCCCTGGCCGCGGCTTCGCGTCGCGTTGTGGCCGACTGGGTCGCGACCACGGCCAGGACAGCGCTCGCGCCGGTGATGACGGAGGTGATAAGGCCGATCCAGAGCACTGGCCCATGCTCACATCCGAACCCTCCGGGCACAACGGTTCGGAACCCTCGGGGCGCAACGGTTCAGAACCCTCCGGGTACAACGATTCCGAACTCTCCAGGAACTCCGGCGCCTGCCCGGGTTTGTGCAGGCTCTTGTCGCCCCACTGCAGCTTCTGCCATCCTCGAATGAGCGTCAGCGCCAGGAGAGCGGTCGCCGTCCCGGCGGTGGCCGTGGCGATCGTCCCCGGGCCGAGGGACTCGATCGCACCGCCGCCGAGAATGTGCGCCAGCGGAAAGACGGCGCCCTGGGTCAGGAACTGGTTGAAGCCGCTCACCAGGCCCTGCCATTCCGGTGGTACGACGGTCGCCTGGTGAGTCCCGCGCAACACGCTCATCTGCGACCCGGTGAATCCCACCGCCGCCCAGGCGGCGAGCCAGCCCAGCGGATGATGCACGATGACGAAGACCCACAACGCGAAGCACCAGGTGGTCACACACGCGAGGACGGCCTTGCCGGGCTGTTTCAGCCACCCGAGAAGCCTGGGCGCGAACGAGGCACCGAGCAGACCGCCGATCCCCGAGGCCGCGAGGAGGACGCCCACCAGGGCCGGCGAGGCCTCGTCCTGCCTGGCCATCACGATCACGTTGAGGGTGACGACCTGGAACAGGAAGTTGGTGAGGGCGCAGATCGCCAGCGTACGGCGGAGCAACGGATCGTGCCGGAGGATCCCGAAGCCGACCGCTGCCTGACGCCGGAACCCCGTGCTCCGGTCGCGCGGCGGGAGCGGAACGAGTGGATCACGCCGGCCGAGCCGGAAGAAGAGACCCGTCGAAACCAGCAACGCCCCCGCCGCGGCGAAGAAGGGGAAGCCTCCGCCCAGCGCGCTGAGCGCGCCGCCGAGGGGACGTCCGGAGAGGGTCGCCACGAAATTCCGGCCCTCGTTGCGTGCCGAGGCCTCATCCAGATCCTCTCTCCGGACGACCTGGGACACTATCGACATCTCGGCGATTTCGAAGAAGGCGGCGAAGGAACCCTCGACGACGACCCCCGCGATCAGCCATTGGATCGTGCAGTTCCCGGACAGCAGTGCGAATCCGAGAGATACGGCCACCACGAATCGCCCGAGTTGAGCGACGGCCAGCACCTTGCGACGGTCCACCCTGTCGGCGATGAAGCCGGCGGGAATATGCATGACGAGGCGGGGCAGGGTTCCGGCGAAGCCGGCGAGACCGGCGTCGAACGCGGACCCGGTGAGCATGAGCGCCACAAGAGGAACCGCGACGGTGGTGTTGACCGTTCCGACCAGGGATATGACGGACCCCGACCACAGTAGCCCGAAGTTGCGCCCCAACTTCGGGCGACCAGGCCGCCGGGCCACACCGTGCATCGCTGGATCCCACCGCTTCGCTCATAGTAGGTGGGCTGCCATGCCTCACGGATCGACCACCCAGATAGGGAAGTGTAGCGATAGTGGTCATGCCCAAAGACGCGTTCGTGCTTCGCGAGCTTGCTATTTAAGTAACCTTAAATGTCCCAGTCGGGGCGAGTGGTGATGTTATGCGACAGCATCTCGCAAATGGTGCAATCGCTTTACATTGCGTCGGACCGGGTATGTACCGGCGGATCTTGGTTCCAGGGCCGGTGCGGGTTTCCCGGGGGCGGCACGATCCCGCCGGAGCCGGGCGGTGGGGGTTCGATGGCGACGCGGAAGCGGCCCCGAGCCTGTTCCCCGCCGGGCGCCGGGATGCCGGTTGAACGATCAAGAGGCCGGATTCCTGGGGAATCCGGCCTCTGCCGTACTGCCTGGTGGGCGATACTGGGATTGAACCAGTGACCTCTTCCGTGTCAGGGAAGCGCTCTCCCGCTGAGCTAATCGCCCTTGGATGAACCAAGAGGTGGAGACGGGATTTGAACCCGTGTACGCGGCTTTGCAGGCCGCTGCCTCGCCTCTCGGCCACTCCACCGTGTCAAGCTGCACAGTGTCAAGCTCCGAGCGGAAGACGGGATTCGAACCCGCGACCCTCACCTTGGCAAGGTGATGCTCTACCACTGAGCCACTTCCGCGTCCCCGGCTCTGTCCGGCCGGGCTCACGGGAAGACTTTATCCAATCCCCCGCCGACTCCCCAAATCAGCGGCGTTCTCCCTGCTCACGCCGCGAGTCCGGGCCGATGCTTCCAGCCACGTCGAACCGTCCTCGCGTTAGCGTCGAACCATGTCCGTGACGCATGACCGCACACACGACGCGATCTCCGGCCCCGCCGGGATCGCTCCCGAGCCCGGCACGGCCGAGATCACAGCGCACGCCGAGATCACAGGGAAAGCCGAGATAGCAGCGCACGCCGAGATCGCGGGGGACGCCGACATCGCGCCCGTCGCGGCGCTGATCGCGGACGGCGCCCGCGCCGCAATGCTCACCGCGCTGCTCGACGGCAGGGCGCTGGCGGCGGGGGAGCTGGCCCGGATCGCGGGCGTGAGCGCCCCCACCGCGAGCTCCCATCTGGCCCGGCTCCTCGACGGGGGCCTCGTGACCGTGGTCAAACAGGGACGGCATCGCTACTACCGCCTCGCCGGCCCCGATGTCGCCCGCACCCTGGAGGTCCTGGCCCGGATCAGCGGGCGCGTCGCCGTACGGTCCCTGCGGCAGTCGCGGCAGGCCCGGCTGCTGCGGGAGGCGCGCAGCTGCTACGACCACCTGGCCGGCCGGGTGGGGGTCGAACTGTACGACGCGCTGGTGCGCGAGGGACATCTGGTCGAGGCCGACGGCGGCTGCCTGCTGACCGCGAGCGGCGCCGAGGCGCTGACAGGGCTGGGCGTGGACGTGGAGCGGGTGCGTCACGCGCGCCGCAGGTTCGCCCCCGACTGCCTGGACTGGCTGGAGCGCAGGCCGCATCTGGGCGGGGCGCTCGGCGCCGCGGTCCTGGACCGGCTCCTGGCCCGGGAGTGGCTGGTGCGCGGCACCGTGCCCCGCGCCCTGCGGCTGACCGGCGCGGGACGGGAAGGGCTGGAGGAGACCTTTGGATGTAAGGACCTAACCTGAGATACGCTAGTTACTCGCCGCGCGCGCAGGCGCGAGCAGCACGACGTGAAAGAGTGGGACGATGCACGACAACGAGGTCGTGGCCGTCGGCCCCGGACCGCTCGCCTTCGACGACGTGGTCCGGGTCGCCAGGTACGGCGCACAGATCCGCCTGACGGACGACGCGATCGCCGAGATGGCCGCCTCGCGGGGGAGGGTCGAGGAGCTCGCGGAGGCCGACACCCCGGCCTACGGCGTCTCCACCGGTTTCGGCGCCCTCGCCACCCGGCACATCGATCCCTCGCTGCGTGCGCAGCTCCAGCGCAGCCTCATCCGCTCGCACGCGGCGGGCTCCGGGCCCGAGGTGGAGACCGAGGTCGTGCGGGCCATGATGCTGCTGCGCCTGCGTACGCTCGCCACCGGGCACACCGGCGTGCGCCCGGCCACGGCCCGGGTGCTGGAGTCCCTGCTGAACGCCCGGCTCACCCCGGTCGTGCACGAGTACGGCAGCCTCGGCTGCTCGGGCGACCTCGCCCCGCTCTCCCACGTCGCCCTGACGATTATGGGTGAGGGCGTCGTACGGGACGCCGAGGGACGCCTGCGGCCCGCCGCGGAGGCGCTCAAGGAACACGGCGTCGAGCCCGTCGAGCTGGCCGCCAAGGAGGGGCTGGCGCTGATCAACGGCACCGACGGCATGCTCGGCATGCTGGTGCTCGCGCTGCACGACCTGTCCCGGCTCCTCACGACCGCCGACATCGGCGCCGCGATGAGCGTGGAGGCGCTGCTCGGCACCGACTACGTGTTCGCGGCCGACCTGCAGGCGCTGCGTCCCCACCCGGGCCAGGCCCTGGCGGCGGCCAACATGCGGACGCTGCTCGCCGGCTCGGGCGTGATGGCCTCCCACCGCGACGGCTCCTGCACCCGCGTCCAGGACGCCTACTCCCTGCGCTGCGCCCCCCAGGTCGCCGGCGCCGCCAGGGACACCCTCGCGCACGCGTCCGCCGTCGCCGCCCGCGAGATCGCCAGCGCCATCGACAACCCCGTCGTGCTCGCCGACGGGCGGGTGGAGTCCAACGGCAACTTCCACGGCGCCCCGGTGGCGTACGTCCTGGACTTCCTGGCCATCGCGGTGGCCGACCTCGCCTCGATCGCCGAACGGCGCACCGACCGCATGCTGGACGTGGCGCGCAGCCACGGCCTCCCGGCGTTCCTCGCCGACGATCCGGGGGTGGACTCCGGGCACATGATCGCGCAGTACACCCAGGCGGCGATCGTGTCCGAGCTCAAGCGGCTGGCGGTGCCGGCGAGCGTGGACTCGATCCCGAGCTCCGCCATGCAGGAGGACCACGTCTCGATGGGCTGGTCGGCCGGGCGCAAGCTGCGCCGCGCCGTCGACGGGCTCACCCGCGTGCTCGCGATCGAGCTGCTGACCGCCGCCCGGGCGCTCGACCTGCGCAGGCCGTACGCGCCCGCGCCGGGGACGGGCGCGGTGGTCGCGGCGCTGCGCGAGTCGGTGGCGGGTCCGGGACCCGACCGCTTCCTCGCGCCGGAGATCGAGACGGTCGCCCGGCTCGTCGAGAGCGGCGCCGTGGTCACCGCCGCGGAGTCCGCCGTCGGCCCACTGGCCTGAGGCTTCAGAGGGCGGCGACCACCTCGACCTCGATCATCAGCCCCGGCCGGAACAGCCGTCCGACCTCCACGGTGGTGCTGGCGGGCGGCTCACCGGTGATGAAACGGCTGCGGACCGCCGCGTACTCGGGCAGCCGGTCCATGTCGGTCACGAACGTCCTGATGTGCAGGATCCGGTCGAAAGACGAGCCCTGGTCGGCCAGGATCCGGCCCAGGTTCTCCATCACGACCTCGGACTGCCGGGTCATGTCGCCCTCGCCGTCGACCTTCCCGTCCTTGTCCAGTGCCACCTGGCCGGACACGAACAGCAGGTCGCCGAAGCGTACGGCGTGGGAGTAGTACCCGTTGGTCGCCGGGACGGAGGGCGGGTCGACCGCGCGCACCTCCTTCGGGGCGGGCGTTTCCGCCGCCCGGGACGCCGCGAACGGGACGACGGAGGTCAGGTCCTGCCCCGCCAGCCCGGCGGCCGCCGCCCGCGCGAGCAGGTCCCGGGCGGCGGCGGTCACCGTCTGGGAAGCCCCGGGCCCCTCGGTGGCGAGCCGCAGGTCCTTGGCGGCCAGGCCGAGGGCGTACCTCGTCTCGAACGGCCCCGACTCGACCACCGGCCGCAGCCGCTCCGCCAGCCCGGCCAGGGGCGTCGCCCCGAGGACGTCCAGGAGGGCGGCGCGGCCGACCCCGAGCGCGTCCGTGTAAGCCAGCGTCTCCGCCAGCCCCACCTGGGCGGTCACCAGCGCGCTCATCACGGCGAGCTTGGTCGCGGCGCCCGATCCCGGCCCGCCCGCCTCGTGGACCGTCCCGAAGACCCGCAGCACGTCCGACACCCGGTCGAGGTCCACTCGCCGGCCCCCGGCGAGCACGACCAGCGTGCCCTCGGCGGCCGGGCCCACGCTGCCGAGCACGGGCGCGTCGACCAGGCCCACACTCTCGGGGAGCAGGCCGCGCAGCCGCCGCACCGCGTCGGGACCGATCGTGGACATCTCCACCAGCACCGACCCCGGCCGCAGCCCCGGCAGTGCCGCCCGCACCACCTCGGACACCGCCTCCGGATCACTCAGCATGGTCACCACCACGTCCGCTCCGGCGACGGCCGCGGCGGGGGAGGGGGCCGCCTCCGCGCCCGGCACCTCCCGTGGCGTACGGTTCCACACGGCCACCGTGTGGCCGGCGGCGATGAGACGGCCCGCCATCGGGACGCCCATGCGCCCCAAACCAAGAAAAGCAATCATGTCCTGGACGTTATGGGAGGAAAAAGTCATTCCACCAGCGACTAGATTGCATGGCACCCATTCCCTTCGCTCATGGATTCCTCGCCCTCACGGATGGAGCATGTTCGACACCGACGCGCTTGTGCTGCTCGACGTCGTGGCCCGTACCGGGTCGTTCACGGCTGCCGCGGTGCAGCTCAACTACACCCAGTCAGCCGTGTCCCGGCGCATCGCGTCCCTGGAGGCCCAGGCGGGCGGCCCGCTGTTCGCGCGGCTGCCGCGGGGCGTACGGCTGACGCCGGCGGGCCGTACGCTGCACCGCTACGCCCGGGAGGTGCTGGAGCGGCTCGGCCGGGCGGGGGAGGAGCTCGCCGCCATCCACCAGGGCAGCGGCGGGCGCCTGCGGGTCGGCGCGTTCGCCACGGCCAACGCCGTGCTGGTCCCCGCCGCCCTGCGCGAGCTGCGGGCGTCCCGCCCGGAGGTGGCGGTCAGCATGGTGGAGGGCCTCAGCACCGCGCTCATGGACGGCCTGGGTCGCGCGGAGATCGACATCGCGGTGGTGAGCGACTACCCCTCCGGTCTGGGGGCGGGTCCCGAGGTGGAGGTCACCCGCCTGATGGAGGACGAACTGCTCGTCGCCCTCCCCGCCGATCACCCGCTGGCCCGGCGCGAGAAGGTGGACCTGCGCGACCTGCGCGACGAGAGCTGGATCGAGGGCGCCCCGCCCGGCACGGTGACCATGCTCGGCGCCGCCTGCGCCCGGGCCGGCTTCGCGCCCAGGGTCGATCTGCGGATCGGGGAGTGGACCGGCAAGCTCGGCTACGTGGCCGCGGGGCTCGGGGTGACGCTGGTGCCCGCCATGGCCGCGCCCGCCGTACGCCGGGACGTGGCGCTGCGGTCGCTCGGCGAGTTCGCGCCGCGCCGCACCGTGTACGCGGCCCTGCCGCGCACGGCCCCGCTCCCGGCCGCCCGCGCGCTGCTGGCGCTGCTGGGCTCCGCCTCCCGTCCCCAGGGCTCGCCCGCCTGATCGCGCTCCGCCCGCCGGGGGAGCGACAATGGACACGTGTACGACGCCTTCGCCCACGTTGGGGGGCATCTGGCCACCGGCCTGCGCGATCTGACCACCGACCTGACCGCCCTCGACGGCTCCGGCTGGTGGGCGGTGGCCGTGTCGTACGAGGGGAAGGTCGTCTGCGCGCGGTTCGACACCGTGCGGCCCGCTCCGCTGCCCCGGGCGCGCGGCCCGTGGCGGGGACCCGCCCGCGACGTCTGGGCCACCTCCCTCGACCGTGAGGGGTATGAGCGGGGCGTCCAGCGGATCAGGGACTACATCGAGCGGGGAGAGGTTTACCAGGCCAACCTCTGCCGTGTCCTGTCCGCGCCGCTGCCCTCGCCGGACGTGGACCCCCTCGCCCTCGCCGTACGGCTCGCCGAGGGCAACCCCGCGCCGTACGCGGCGGTGGTCGGCGTGCCGGGGCTGACGGTCGTGTCGGCCTCGCCGGAGCTGTACCTGTCCAGGAGCGGCGAGGTGGTCGAGTCCCGGCCGATCAAGGGCACCGGAGTGACGGCCGACGATCTCCTCGACAAGGACTACGCCGAGAACCTGATGATCGTCGACCTCGTTCGCAACGACCTCGGCCGCGTGGCGGAGGTAGGCTCTGTGACCGTGCCCTCGCTGTTCGCGGTCGAGGAGCACCCCGGGCTCGTGCACCTGGTGTCCACGGTGCGGGCGCGGCTCGCCGGCGGCGTCGGCTGGCCGGAGCTGTTCGCCGCCACCTTCCCTCCGGGTTCGGTGACCGGGGCGCCGAAGTCGTCGGCGCTGCGGATCATCAACGAGCTCGAACCGGAGCCGCGGGGGCCGTACTGTGGGGCCGTGGGCTGGGTCGACGCCGACCGGCGCGAGGGGGCGCTGGCGGTCGGCATCCGCACCTTCTGGATCGAGCACGACACGATCCGGTTCGGTACGGGAGCGGGCATCACCTGGGGGTCCGACCCCCGGCGGGAATGGCACGAGACCGAGCTCAAGGCCGCCCGGCTCATCGGCCTCGCCTCCGGAGGACGGGGCGGGGACGGGCCGCGATATCGGTAACGAACGGAGCAGGAGATGTCTGTACCCATCTGGGTGAACGGGGAGCTGTACGAGCCCGACAAGGCCGTGGTCTCGGTGTACGACCACGGGCTGATGGTCGGCGACGGCGTGTTCGAGACGGTCAAGGCGGTGAACGGGGAGTCCTTCGCGCTGACCCGCCACCTCGACCGGCTGGCGCTGTCGGCCAAGCGGATGGACCTGCCCGAGCCCGACCTCGCCGCGATCGCCGACGGTGTCCGCCGCTGCCTGGCGGCCGCGCCGAAGTGGCCGCTGGCGCGCATCAGGATCACCTACACCAGCGGCCCGGGGCCGCTCGGCTCCGACCGGGGGGCGACCGGCACGAACGCGATCGTCATCGTGGGCGAGCAGGCGCCGTTCCCCGCCACGGCCGACGTCGTCGTGGTGCCCTGGCCCCGCAACGAGCGCGGCGCGCTGGCCGGCGTCAAGAGCACCTCGTACGGCGACAACGCCAAGGCCCTGGCGTACGCCAAGGAGCGCGGCGGCGCCGAGGCGATCTTCGAGAACCTCGCAGGGAACCTGTGCGAGGGCACCGGGAGCAACATCTTCATCGTCACCGGCGGGCGCCTGGTCACCCCGACGCTCTCCTCCGGCTGCCTGGCCGGCGTCACCCGCGCGCTCACCCTCGAATGGTGCGGCGGCGAGGAGGCCGACGTGCCGATCTCGGCGCTGTACGAGGCCGAGGAGGCGTTCCTCACCTCCACGACCCGCGACATCCAGCCGATCAGGGCCGTGGACGGGAAGGTGCTGCCGCAGGCGCCCGGGCCGGTCACGCTGGAGGCCATGAAGGTCTTCGCCGAGCGTTCGGCGGCCGACCTCGACCCGTGATCCTCAGTACGAGCGCTGGCTCTGGGCGTTGAGCTCCTCCAGGCGCACGGCCTTGGCGGGGTCGGTGCGGGGGTCGTCGATGCGCAGCACGTCGAGGCCCTTGGTGATGTCGCTGGAGTAGATGTAGCCGTTGTAGTAGTAGGCCGACCAGGAGCCGCCGAGGTGGAGACCCGGCGCCAGCGGCCCGCGCTCGAAGTAGGCGATCTCCTGCGGGTGGGCGGAGTCGGTGAAGTCCCAGACCGAGACTCCGCCCATGTACCACCCCTGGACCATCACGTCGCGGCCCGGGACGGGCACCAGCGAGCCGTTGTGGGCCACGCAGTTCTCCTCGGCGCTCTGGGCCCGGGGGATCTTGAAGTAGCCCTGCCGGACGAGCCTGCGCTCCGGCGTCAGCGCGTAGATCGCGTCCGCCCCCTTGGTCGCGCTGACCGAGGGCAGGCAGGTGGCGGCCATCCCGCCGCCCATCTCGTCGCTGAAGACGACCTTGGTGCCCTCGTTGTTGAATGTCGCCGAGTGCCAGATGGAGAAGTTCTCCTCGTCGCGCACGGTCTGCAGCAGCTTGGGGCGTACCGGGTCGGAGATGTCCAGCAGGACGCCGTCGCCGAAGCAGGCGCCCGCGGCCAGGTCCTTCTCCGGGTAGACGGTGATGTCGTGGCAGCCGCCCCTCGCCTGCTCGCCCGCCGGCCTGCCCGCGAACAGCTCGGGCTTGGCGACGACCCGGGCCTTGCCGGGGTCCCCGACGGGGACCTCCACGATCGAGATGTTCTGGTGGGGCGGCGGGCAGTTCGGGGTGCCCGGCTCCGGGCCGGGGGAGGAGACGTACAGGTAGACCGTGCCGGCGTCCCTGCCCGGCACGACGGCGTGGGTGTGGGAGCCGCACTCCGTGCGTACGGACTTCAGGTAACGCGGGTGGGCCTTGTCGGAGATGTCGAAGACGCGGATGCCCTCCCACGCCCCGGCGGCCGCCGGATCTCCGATGTCGCTCGCGCAGGTGTCGTCCGTACGGGGTTCGTCCACCGACAGGAACAGCAGGTCGCCGGAGACCGAGACGTCGTTCTGGCCGCCGGGGCACTCGACGCGGGCGACGGCCCTCGGGTGCTCGGGGTCGCCGATGTCGTGCACCGTGAAGCCCGCATAGTTGCCCACGAACGCGTAGCGGCCCTGGAAGGCCATGTCGGTCCCCCAGTCGTCCGGGCCGTCGAACGGCGCCGCCAGGGGGACGTTGGCGACCACTTTCATGTTGGGGCTGTGCCTGATCTCGTCCTGGCCCGGGATGCCGGTCGGGGCGGTCGGGGCGGTCGGGGCGGCCGTGGGGGACGGCGCGGGCTCGGCGCAGGCCGGGGCCAGGAGAAGAACGGACGCCACCAGCACGGCCTTCAGCCTCGGTCTGCTCACATCGCCCCCATGTCCGCGGATCATCGCCCACTATGGAAGTTATGTCGAGCCCGCGGCCGGTGTGGACCGGATTGGTAACGGTTGTGCTGGCAGTTGCGCCGGCGCTGGCCGCCTGCTCGTCCGGGGTGGCTCCACCGGCACGCGCCGACGCCCCGGTGATCGTCCCCGGCGCTCCCGGGCAGACCGGTTCCCCGCCGGCCCGTTCGGCCTTGGAGACCTGGCCGTCGGCGGAGGCAGGACCGGTGGCGGCGGACGTCAGGTTCGCCGAGGCGATGATCCCGCATCACCGGCAGGCGCTGGAGATGGCCGGGCTGGCCGCGGCGCGTACCGGCGACCCGCTGGTGACGGCGGTGGCGAACCGCGTGGTGAGCGGGCAGGGCCCGGAGATCGCGGTGATGGAGTCGTGGCTGCGGGGGCTGGGCCGCACGCCGCCGCCCGCGCACGACCACGGAACGAGCGGACACGGGATGGGCGGCTCCGGCACGGCGACCGGCTCCGGCATGACCAGTGGTTCCGGCATGGCCGGTGGCTCCGGCATGGCCGGTGAGGAGGAGCTGAACCGCTTGCGGACGGCACGGGGACGCGCCTTCGACAGGCTGTTCCTCACGCTGATGATCCGGCACCACGAGGGCGCGGTGAGCATGGCGGCGCAGGAGCTGCGCCGGGGACGGGACCGGGCCATGCGGACGATGGCCCAGGATGTCGTCTCCGGCCAGCAGATCGAGATCGCGCGGATGCGGGGGATCCAGCGGAGGCTGGGCTAGTCCTCAGGAGCTCCACAGCATGTTGGTCAGCTCCTCGTCGAGGTCCATGAAGTCGGTTTCACGTCCAGCGGGGACGAGCTCGTAGGTCCGGTGCAGGAACTCGGTGAGGGGGGCCAGGGGCACCTCGAAGAGGGCCTGCCCGAAGGGCGAGGTGAGACTGATGTTGAGCGTTCGCTCGCCGTCCGACCGGGCCGGCCACACCTGGACGTCCCCGTCTCCGACGCGCCGCACGATGCCCACGGTCAGCAGCTCGCGGGCGAAGATCCACTCGACCGGCTCGTCATTCCCCACATGGAAGGCCATCCGGATGGCGTACGGATCTTCAGCCGTGTAGCTCAGGCCGGCGAGCAGGGGGACGGTCGTACGGTCGGGGACCACAAGCCGAAGGCCTAGCTCGGCAGAGACGGTGGTGCTGTTCATCGTCAGCCAAACCTTTTCGTCGTCGGGTCCCCTGTCAGGGGCTTTCACTGCGTCTTCACTGTGCGGTCGGGCCTCGCCGGGCGCTCGTGCTACGAGGCGAACGAAGAGACCCGTAGGAAAGATTCCGCCTCCAGGCCCTTCTGTAACGCACATCACAGCTTGACATTCGGTCATCTACCAGCTCAAACATCACCAACAGGCTTGTCCTTACCTCTGCTTTGCGTGTCGGCGGGGCCGCGCCGGCGATGCCATTGCGGGCGAATGATCTCAGGTCGTGCGTATAGGTCGAGCATGGAGCATCACGATGCTATGACACCACACCCCCACGCCGGGGACGGTCTGGCGAACCTTTCGAAGGTGTTGACGAAGGCGGGACGATCGAGCCGACCGGGCCGTGCTTTCGCCATCACCCCCTCGAGTGCGGTATGGTTTTCCCCGTCGGCGCCGCGAGGCGCAGACGATCCCGGGCGATTAGCTCAGCGGGAGAGCGCTTCGTTCACACCGAAGAGGTCACTGGTTCGATCCCAGTATCGCCCACCAAGTTCGTGCAGCTAAGAAGGCCGGGCCGCTGTCCAGCGGGTCGGCCTTTCGTCTTGCCTGAGTGACTACCGTTCTGGTGACCCGGCATTCCATGGATCGGTCGCGGCGTCAGCCCATCCAGTGGAACCAGACGTCGAAGATCGAATAGTGCGGCCCGTCGCCGAGGTTCGTGTCGATCTTCAAGTGGGGCAAGGCCGGCCGGCTGAGGAGGTGAGGGCCGACGAGAGTGATGCGGTGCCGATCCAGGACCTGGGAGATCTGTCCGCAGCCTTCCTCCCATCCGGGGATCGGCATGTCGGTGACGGCATCGAGCCATGGCATGGAGTGGCATTCGTGACCGTCGGGGTGATGGGAGCGCTCGCCGGGCGACAGGATGCAGGCGATCGGGGCGAGGCGGCACAACGCCACTGACAATCCTTCAACCGTCGTATAGCCGTCTGGAGCGACGCGACGCGCGGATCCGTCTCGCCGGGTCAGGAAGACGTCCACAAATGACGCGTAGCCGGAGCCGTAGTGTCCGAACTCCGCGTGCTCAACCACTAGTCCGGGGACTCGATTGAGATCGGCGACCACCCGGCGCAGGTAGCCCTCCACGGCCTCGGCTCCACCCGCCCAGGGGCCCGCACCGCATGCCGACTCGTCCTGGGAGGCGCGGATCTGCGAGTTGGGCTCGAGGAGGAGGGCCTCGACGTCTGCAGGTTGATCATCCTTGCGCATGCCGACAGTCTGCCGGGACGACGTGAGTTGATCGATGTGGCGGAACATTCGGGGTGCCCCAGGCTGCGGCGGTAGCCTGATGGCATGACTGCTGAGCCGGTGCATCACGCCGAGGACGACCCTGCGGAGATCTTGCGTGTGCTGCCGGAGCGGTGGCACGAGCAGTTTCTCAGCGAGTACCACAGCGCGTTGGATGCGGCCCACGAGGTATGGCGGTTCCAGCAACTTCGTGAGTTGTTGCGTGTGTGGCGGCTACACGCAGCTGCGGTGTCCAATCCGGACTTCGCCCGCGCCGAGCAAGCGGTTCGTGAGAATCGGCGCGGTGAGTTCGTTTCGATGGAGGATGCTTTTCCTGGTTGGGCCGACCGTCGATGAGCTACCGCGTGAAGCTTCACGTGGCGGCGTCGTCTCAGATGAAGGGCCTCCCAGGAGAAGCGCTCGATGCTCTGATCTCGCGCACGACGGATCTCGTGGAAGAGCCTTGGGATGCGCGCGCCCTCTACAAGGACGAGCCTGAATTCCGCATGAGCACCTTCGGGGATTTCGGCGTCATGTACTTCAAGGTGGACGAGGCCGAGGAGCTCATCACGATCTTCAATGTGACATGGGCGGGGTAACGCGAGACGTAGCGGCAAGCCGCGTTGCGTCCGGTGGTCCGCCTGGGCGACGAACTGGGTGACAACGGCCACGGACGCCCGTAGAACCGTACGGACGTTCGTGGACGGTCCAGCCAGGTCAACGCCGCTTCAATGGCACGTCGGCGATGTGGCGCCATCGTGGGGTGATCATCACGATCACTGATGAGGGCGCGGCCGTCCTCGGCCTCGGCGTCGAGCCTCCGGACGATCTCGCGCTGACGGTTCAACGCGCCGAGGAACTCGTCGACCAGCTTCGCGCGGAGTTCTCCTCTCCGGCCGGGTTGGCGGGCGTGGAGCTGCCGCCGCCACAGAAGCGTTCCGAATGGGACGACGACGGTTTGGTGCTGCTTCGCGTGGGCGCGCGCGCCCTATGAGTCTTCGCGCTCTGTGGGGATCGCAGGAGACAGATGAGAACACGGAGAAGCCTGAGAGCCTGGAAGGCTGAGCCGCTGCATCGCGCCGAGGACGACCCGGCGGGAATCTTGCGTGTGCTGCCGGAGCGGTGGCTTGAGGCAGCCGACGCGCGCCGGTCTCATTCGCCGTGCTTCTTCGCCCACAGTACGACCAGGGTGTCGGTCGGCACCTTCTTGCCCGCTGGGGGTTCCTGTCTCGTCACCACCCAGTTCCGGTCGAACACCTGCAGGCGGTGCTGCCCGGTGTCGTCCTGGTCGTCCAAAACGTAGAAGCCGACGGCCTGCATGGTGTCCTGCGCGGCCTGGAGGTTCATGCCGACCACGTCGGGGAGAACCGCCTTCCCCACGGCAGGGGCTTTGCGGGCTGCTCTGTCGGAAGGTCGGACGGTGCCTGCGTAGCCGCCTCGGTGGTCACGTCGGCGACCGGCTGCTCCGTCTGCTGCTTGGTGGGCTCCTCACCCGGCACGGCCGGTGTGGTCTCCACTGTGGCCGTCCCTCACCGTCTGGGACGTCTCCGTGAACGGATGGCGCGCCCGGAGGGGTCACACCAGGTCCACGGGGTGAGACGTGATCGTTAGCAGGTACCGGCCGCCCACGAGGAGGGGCGGCCGAGAGGTCCCCCAGGCGGGCTACTTACGGGTGAGCGTCCACTTCCCGTCAGCCTGCACCCACACGTACTTGGTGCCGGAGGGAATGGTGACCTTGCCCGACACGCGGCCGATCTTATTGACTAGCAGTTCAGCGGACCCCGAGACCGGGATCGCGAACACGGCGAAGTTCGACTCGCCTGAGTGCGCGTAACGCAGCGTGTGGAACCCCTTGGTGGGCTGGGCCAGCTTCAAAACCTTGTCGCCGACGTTCTTCACCGTGAGGGGCTTCCACAGCGGCGCGTAGGAGATCGGCGCGAACTTCAACGTCCAGGCGCCGTCGGCCTCGATTTTGAAACCCCCGGACTTCATCCACGGATAGATGTTGACGACGACGGTGCCGGAGTAGTCGCCGATATGGTTGACGAGAAGGTCGCTGTTCTTCCCGGACGGCTCGATACTCCAGACGGCGAAGTTCGCCTCCCCGGTGTGCTTGATCGTGGCGATACCGCGCAGCTTCGTCGCGCTGACCCGTACGACGTCATCTCCCTCGCCCTGGAAGGCGCGCAGCTTGATCGGAGGAGGGGGCGAAGCCGCCTCAGCGGAGGCGGGAACGATCCACGCCATGCAGGCGATGAGCAAGGCGGTGCTCACACGAGCCATGCGACTGAAAAGCATGGGGCATCTCCTGGGGCTTGAGGGATGGACGAGGCGTAGACGCTGTCCTGTAGCGGAGGGTTGGCAGCTGATGCCCAAGTGTTAGCGGGTTACCCTCCGCTTCCACCGGGCCAACCGCCGGCAAGCGAGCCTGGTGCTTGAGGCGGCCAAGGGATTCGTCGACGAAGTCGCCGAGGCGGCTGCGGAGGAGCGCCTTCTGACGCGACGGCCGAAGTCCGTGGAAGAAGTGGAGCGACGCGCCGCTCGGTGAGTTTGTGCAGTACTCACTCAGGCGGCGCATGGATCTCGGGCCCGATGGTCAAGAGAGCGGCACGACCCGCATTCAACGCGTTCGCCGACGCATGCGGCAGCCGGCCGAGTGAGGCCAACCGGAGCCGACGGGACGGCCTGACGTCAGATCGGGTTCATGGCGAGGTACAGCGGCAACGTTGGTCACTCTGCCGCCGGTCCTCCGCCTGGGTGACGAAAATGCGTGACAACGACCATGGGCGCCGGGTCGCTCGCCTCTCAGGTGGCCGGCGTCGGCTCCAGCATGAGCGGTGAGGGATGCGTTACGGCGGATGAACGTGCGCGTGACGGCGTGGAAACGACGGCCCCGTACATAACTGTCAACCGACAGAAATTCCCCCCAGCGCCCGGAGCCCCGATGGCCGTCACCGTCCCTTCCTCTCCCCCCACCGACGAGAGCGCCCTGCAGACGTTCGGCTACCGCCAGGAACTGCACCGCAGCATGGGCAGGTACGCCTCCTTCGCCGCCGGATTCTCCTTCATCTCCGTGCTGACCACGGTCTTCCAGTTCTTCGCCTTCGGGTACGCCTTCGGCGGCCCGGCCTTCTTCTGGACCTGGCCTGTCGTGCTGGCCGGACAGATCCTGGTCGCCCTCTGCTTCGCCGAACTGGCCGCCCGCTACCCGATCTCCGGCTCCATCTACCAGTGGTCCACCCGGCTCAGCACGGTGACGTTCGGCTGGTTCGCCGGGTGGATCATGATTCTCGGGCAGATCGTCGTGATCGCCGCCGCGGCGCTCGCCCTGCAGGTTGTGCTGCCCGCGATCTGGCCGGGATTCCAGCTCGTCGGCGGCGACCCCGCGCCCACCACCGCCACGGGAGCGGCCAACGCCGCGATCCTCGGCCTGGTCCTGCTCGCGCTCACCACGACCGTGAACGTCGTCGACAACCGCGTTCTCGCCCGGATCAACAGCATCGGGGTCACCGCGGAGATCGCCGGCGCGGTGCTCATCGTCGTGCTGCTGCTCACCCACGCGGAGCACGGCCCCGGCGTCACGTTCAGCACCGGCGGGCAGGGCGGAGCCATCGGCGCGCTGCTGGTCGGCTCGTTCACCGCCGCCTACGTCCTCATCGGGTTCGACAGCGCGGGCGAGCTGAGCGAGGAGACCCGCAACCCCCGGCGGGTCGCCCCGCGCACCATCCTGACCGCGCTCACGGCGGCCGGGGTGCTCGGGGGGCTCATCCTGTTCGCCGGTCTGCTCGCCGCTCCCAGCCTGACCGACGGGAGGCTGGCCGCCGAGGGCCTGTCCTACGTGCTCACCAGCAGCCTGGGCGACTGGGTGGGCAAGCTGCTGCTCACCGACGTGGTGCTGGCGATCGCCGTGGCGACCCTGGCGATCCAGACCGCCGCCACCAGGATGCTCTTCTCCATGGCACGCGACGGGGTGATGCCGTTGTCGGGCGCGCTGTCCAGGGTCTCGCGCCGTACCGGGATGCCGACCGGGCCCGCGCTGGTCACGGGGGTGGCCGCGGCGGCCGTCCTGCTGCTCAACTTCGCCTCCCCCGAGGCGTTCCTGGCCATCGGCACCACGTGCATCGTGCTGCTCTACCTGGCGTACGCGATGGTGACGGGCCCCCTGCTGTTCCAGCGCCTGCGCGGCGGCTGGCGGGGCGGGGCGCCGGAGGGGTTCGCCGAGGACGGCAGCCCGCTGTTCAGCATGGGCCGCTGGGGCCTGCCGGTCAACGCGCTGGCCTTCTGTTACGGCCTGGCGATGACGGTCAACCTGGCCTGGCCGAGGGCCGAGGTGTACGCCCCGATCACCGGCCACTGGTTCTTCCAGTGGTTCACCCTGCTCTTCCTGGCGGCGGTCGTGGGCTTGGGCGCGCTCTACCGGCGGCTACGCCGGCCCGCGGCCGGTCTTGCGCAGGTTGGGCAGATCCCGCTCGGCAACGCCGGTCAGGCGTAGCGCCGCGTCGGCGGTGGCGGCCGCCAGCGTCTCCAGGACGTCGGCGGCCATCTCGCCCGGGGCGTCCCTGCGGATCAGGATGACGCCCTCGATCAGCGCGAACAGCAGATCGGTGCGCAGCGCCAGGTCGGCGGGCGTCAGCGCCGCACCGGCGGAGGTGGCCGCCAGCAGCCGCGCGTAGGTGTCCTTGAGCTCGCCGCGCATGCGCCGGAAGGCGGCGAAGCGCTCGGTGCGCACCTCCGGCAGGAGGTAGAGCGCGCCCAGGTTGTGCGGGCCCGAGCACAACAGCTTCGCGTCGCAGTGGCACAGCTCCCACAGCCGCTCTTCCGGTGTGCCGCCGGTCAGGGCGCGGGCGGTCTCCAGTGAGGGCCGCACCGTACTCTCCAGCAGTTCGGCGAGGATGTCCTCCTTGCCGTCGAAATAGTGGTAGATCGACGCCTGCCTGATCCCGGCCCGCTCGGCCATCGCCCTCGTCGAGGTCGCCGCGTAGCCGTGTGCGGTGAACAACTCCGCCGCCGCCGTCAGGATCTCCTCGCGCGGGCTCAGCTCACTTCGCGGCCGCGCGACGGCTCGCGGCCTGCCGACTCTTCGCGCGCTGGAACCGGGCGAACTGGGCCCGCTGGAACTGGGCCCGCTGGAACTGGGCCCGCTGGAACTGGGCACGGCGGAACGGGCGCTCACCGCACGATCGTCGCACACCTCCAACCGGGCGCTGCGGCTGTGCGCTTCCGGTAACAGGCGGGAAACGTCGCGACGTGGGAGAGGAAACATGCGCTGCCTAATTTCTGTCGTGCGACAGAAACTCCCCCCGCAGAGGAGAACGCGTCATGGCGACCAGCACGACCTACGCCGCGCGAGAGCACGCCCGAGCGCAAGAGGGCACCAGAAGCGACACCATGCCGGTGCTCCCGGCCTCGGACTGGCCCGCCCCTCCCGACGGCGTCGACCCCGCCGACCTCGTGTGGGCCGAAACCGTCGCCGGCGGCGGCTACACCCACAGGGTGCTGGCCCGGGGCACCGAACTGCGCCTCACCGACCTGGCCGGCGACGCCTGCGCGCACCTGCTCCTCTTCGTCGAGGGCCGCCCCTGGGAACGGCTCAACGTCGCCGACACCGTCAAGGTGTTGTGGAACGC
Source organism: Microbispora sp. NPDC046933 (assembly GCF_040644635.1). Lineage (NCBI taxonomy): Bacteria > Bacillati > Actinomycetota > Actinomycetes > Streptosporangiales > Streptosporangiaceae > Microbispora > Microbispora sp. NPDC046933. The sequence goes on from NZ_JBEYWW010000019.1 coordinate 69,595, forward strand.
CTACCTCGGCGAAGGCCACCTGCTGCTGTCGGACCAGGGCCGCGTGCTGGCCTCCGTGGTCGCCGACACCTCCGGCCGTCACGACACCATGTGCGGGGCCTCCACCCTGCGGCGCAACACCGAACGTTACGGCGACGGCTCCCTGCACGGTCCCGCCCCCGCCGGGCGTGAGCTGTTCACGCTGGCCGCCGCCAAGCACGGACTCCAGCCCCGGGACCTGCCCCCCTCGATCTCCTTCTTCCAGGGGGTCAGGGTCGGCCCCGACGGCGGCCTGACCTTCACCGGCTCCGCCGGGCCCGGCGCCTCCGTCACCCTGCGCGCCGAAATGCCGCTGACCGTGCTCATCGCCAACACCGCTCACCCCATCGACCCCCGCCCCGCCTACACCTGCACCCCGCTGGAAGTCCTGGCCTGGCGCGCCCGGCCCACCGGCCCCGGCGACCCCCTGTGGCAGGCGAGCCCCGAAGGCCGCCGCGCCTTCCTCAACACCGCCGAGGTGACCCGATGACCGTGCCCGACGTACCCGCGCTCGATGTGCCCGTGCTTGACGTGCCCGTGCTTGACGTGCCCGTGCTGGACGTCACCGTGCCCGCCCGCGCCCCCTGGTCGGCGATCATCCGCGCCGGGCAGGAGCTGACCATCACCGACCTCGGCGGCAACCAGGCCGTCGACTGCCTGCTGTACGACGCGCACGACACCGCCGTGCGCTACAGCGCACCCGACACCGTCCACGCCCAGGGCAACATCTTCCTCACCACCGGCAGCGTGCTGCTGTCCAACGAGCACAGCCCGCTGATGACCGTCGTCGGGGACACCTGCGGCCGCCACGACACCGTCGGCGGCGCCTGCTCCAAGGAGTCCAACACGCTGCGCTACGGACACCACACGTACTCCCAGCACGCCTGCGTCGAGAACTTCCTCATCGAGGGCAGCCGCCACGGGCTCGGCAAACGCGACCTGGTCGGCAACATCAACTGGTTCATGAACGTCCCGGTCGAACCCGACGGCACGCTCGGCATCGTGGACGGCATCTCCGCTCCCGGCCTCGCCGTCACCCTGCGGGCCGAGACCGACGTGCTGGTTCTGATCTCCAACTGCCCGCAGATCAACAACCCGTGCAACGGCTTCGACCCCACCCCTGTGCGGATGACGGTCCGATGAACACGCTCCTCGTCGCCAACCGGGGCGAGATCGCCGTCCGCGTCATCGCCACCGCCCGCCGCCTGGGGCTGCGCACGGTCGCCGTCTACTCCGACGCCGACCGGGGCGCCGCCCACGTCCGCCTGGCCGACCACGCCGTACGGCTCGGTCCCGCCCCCGCCCGGGAGAGCTACCTGGACGCCGGCCGCGTGCTCCACGCCGCCCTGGACAGCGGCGCTGACGCCGTCCACCCCGGCTACGGTTTCCTGTCAGAAGACGCCGCCTTCGCGCGCCGGGTCGAGGCCGCCGGGCTGGCCTTCGTCGGTCCCACTCCCGAGCAGCTCGACCTGTTCGGCGCCAAGCACACCGCCCGCGCCGCCGCCGAGCGGGCCGGCGTGCCCCTGCTCCCCGGCACCGGCCTGCTCCCCGACCTGGACGCGGCCCTGAGCGCCGCGCAGGACATCGGATACCCGGTCATGCTCAAGGCCACCGGCGGAGGCGGCGGCATCGGCATGCGCGCCTGCCGCGACGCCGGTGAGCTGGCCCAGGCGTGGCAGAGCGTGCAGCGCACGGCCGCCGCGAGCTTCGCCTCGGCCGGGCTGTTCCTGGAACGCCTGGTCGAGGGCGGCCGGCACGTCGAGGTCCAGGTCTTCGGCGACGGCACGGGCAACGTCGTCACGCTCGGCGACCGCGACTGCTCCCTGCAGCGGCGTCACCAGAAGGTGCTGGAGGAGGCCCCCGCCCCCGGCCTGCCGCCGCTGGTGCGGGCCAGGCTCGCCGACAGCGCCGCCGGCCTGTGCGCCTCGGTGCGCTACCGGTCGGCGGGCACCGTCGAGTTCATCTACGACCCGGCGCGTGCCGAGCCGTACTTCCTGGAGGTCAACACCCGCCTGCAGGTGGAGCACCCCGTCACCGAGGCGATCTACGGTGTCGACCTGGTCGAGTGGATGCTGCGCCTGGCCCAGGGCGACGTGAGCCACGTGCACGCCGCCCTGCGGAACCCGCCCGCGGCCGCCGGCCACGCCGTGGAGGCCCGGATCTACGCCGAGGACCCGAGCCGCGACCACCGGCCCAGCGCGGGCCTGCTCACCCGCGTCGCGTTCCCGGCGGGCGTACGGGTGGACGGCTGGGTGGAGACGGGCACCCAGGTGAGCAGCGCCTACGACCCGCTGCTCGCCAAGGTCGTCGCGCACGGCGCCGACCGGGACCAGGCCCTGGACCGGCTGGCCGCGGCGCTGGCCGAGACCAGGATCGACGGCGTCGAGACCAACCTCGGGCTGCTGCGCGCCGCCGCAGGCGATCCTTCCGTCCGGGCGGCCACGCATGGCACCGCCACCCTGGCCGGGCTCACCGACGGCTCCCGCCGCGTCGAGGTGGTGCGGCCCGGCACCCTCACCACCGTGCAGGACTGGCCGGGACGGACCGGCTACTGGCAGGTGGGCGTGCCGCCGTCGGGGCCGATGGACGACCGCTCCTTCAGGTACGGCAACACCGTCCTGGGCAACGACCCCGGCGCCCCGGGCCTGGAGTGCACGTTGCGCGGCCCTGCGCTGCGCTTCAGCCACGCCACCACCGTCTGCGTCACCGGCGCGCCCGCGCCCGTCACCGTGGACGGCACGACCGTCCCCCAGTGGGAGCCGGTCACGGTGCCCGCGGGCGGCGTGCTCGACATCGGCGCCGCCGAAGGGCCGGGACTGCGCGTCTACCTGCTCATGGCGGGCGGGTTCGACGTTCCCGCCTACCTGGGCAGCGCCGCGACGTTCACGCTCGGCGGGTTCGGCGGTCACGGCGGCCGGGCCCTGCGCGCCGGGGACGTCCTGCACGGTGGATACCTCAGGCACGGGGGACACCTCAAGCACGGGGGACTCCTCAGGCACGAGGGACACCTCAGGCACGGGGAACGCCTCAAGCACGCGGAACGCCTCGCGTACGGCAGCCCGGAAAACAGCGGCACCGGAACGGGGGCGCGGCCCGAGTTCGGGCACGCCTGGCGGATCGGCGTGGTCGAGGGCCCGCACGCCAACCCCGAGTTCTTCACCGACGACGACATCCACGACTTCTACGCCGCCCAGTGGAAGGTCCACCACAACTCCGCCCGCACCGGCGTCCGCCTGATCGGCCCCAAACCGCGCTGGGCACGCCTCGACGGCGGCGAGGCGGGACTGCACCCCTCCAACATCCACGACACCCCCTACTCGGTGGGCGCCGTGGACTACACCGGTGACATGCCGGTCGTGCTCGGCCCCGACGGCCCCTCACTCGGCGGGTTCGTCTGCCCGGCCACCGTCATCACCTCCGAACGCTGGAAACTCGGTCAGCTGCGGCCCGGAGACACCGTCACCTTCGTCCCCGTGCCCCCCGCGATCGGCGTCCCCGGCGACGGCGGCGTGCTCCACCGGCTCCCCGAGACCGGCGAGCGGCCCCGCGTCACCTACCGGCGCAGCGGTGACGACAACATCCTCGTCGAGTACGGGCCGATGGAGCTCGACCTGGGCCTGCGCATGCGTGTGCACGCCCTGTCAGAGGCGCTGTCGGGGGCGCTCGCCGCCCGGGACCTGCCCGGCGTCGTCGACCTCACCCCCGGCATCCGCTCGCTCCAGATCCATCTCGACCCGGCCGCGCTCTCGCAGCGAGACCTGCTGGCCGAACTGCTCCGCATCGAGGCCGCTCTGCCGCCCACCGGAGAGCTGGAGGTGCCCAGCCGCGTCGTCCACCTCCCCCTGTCCTGGGACGACCCCGCCACCCGGGAGGCCATCGCCCGCTACATGGCGGGGGTGCGCGACGACGCGCCCTGGTGCCCGTCGAACATCGAGTTCATCCGGCGGGTGAACGGCCTGGAGGACGTCGCCGAGGTCCACCGCATCGTCTTCGACGCCGAATACCTCGTGCTCGGGCTCGGCGACGTCTATCTCGGCGCTCCCGTGGCCACCCCGCTCGATCCCCGGCACCGTCTGGTCACCACCAAGTACAACCCCGCCCGCACCTGGACCGCCGAGAACTCCGTCGGCATCGGCGGCGCCTACCTGTGCGTCTACGGAATGGAGGGACCGGGCGGCTACCAGTTCGTGGGCCGGACCACGCAGGTGTGGTCGAGCTGGCAGCAACGCGGCGCGTTCCAGCCGGGCTCCCCCTGGCTGTTGCGTTTCTTCGACCGGATCCGCTGGTATCCGGTGACGGCGGAAGAGCTGCTCGAACTACGCGCCGACCTGGCGGCGGGGCGCCTCGAACCCAAGATCGAAGAAGGCATGTTCCGGCTCGCCGACTACCGCCGCTTCCTGACCGAGCACGCCGACTCCATCGCGGCCTTCCGCGAACGGCAGGCCGCCGCCTTCGCCGCCGAACGCGCGGCCTGGCAGGCGTCGGGCGAGTTCGACCGGGCGGAGCAGTCGCAGGGCCCGGCCGAAACCGAGCTGGAACTCCCACCAGGCTGCCACGTGGTGGAAGCGGAGTTCACCGCGAGCGTCTGGCAGGTCAGCGTCACGCCCGGCCGGCGGATCGCCGCCGGGCAGCCGCTGATCGTGCTGGAGGCGATGAAGATGGAGTCCGCCGTCCTGGCCCCCGCGGACGGCGTGGTCGAACGAGTCCTGGTCAGGGCTGGTGACCAGGTGGAGGCGGGCGCCCCGCTGGCGGTGCTGAGGAGTGATCGTGGCTGAGACGGCACTGGAACGGGTCCGCAGGGCCTACGCCCGGATCGCCGAGACGGACCGTCCGGAGATCTGGATCGACCTGCGGCCCCGGGCCGACGTGGAGGACGAGGCCGCCGCCATGGACGTCCGGGTGACGGGCGGTGAACACCTCCCCCTCGCGGGCCGCCTGCTGGCGGTCAAAGGCAACATCGACGTGGCCGGACTGCCCACCACCGCGGGCTGCCCCTCCTACGCCTACCATCCGGACGCCGACGCCCCCGCCGTGGCCCGGCTCCGCGGGGCCGGCGCGATCGTGCTCGGCACCACCAACATGGACCAGTTCGCCACGGGGCTGGTCGGCACCCGCAGCCCCTACGGCGCGGTGCGCGCCGCCACCGACCCGGCCCGGATCTCCGGAGGGTCCAGCTCGGGCTCGGCGGTCGCCGTCGCGCTCGGCCTGGCCGACCTCGCGCTCGGCACCGACACCGCGGGCTCGGGCCGGGTCCCCGCCGCCTTCAACGGCGTCGTCGGGCTCAAGCCCACCCGCGGCCTGATCCCCACGGAAGGCGTGGTCCCGGCCTGCCGGAGCCTGGACTGCGTCAGCGTCTTCGCCCGCACGCTCCCCGAGGCCCACCGGGCCCTGGCCCTCATGACCCGCCCTTCCGCACGGCCCGCGTCCCGTCCGGCCCGCCGCCCCGGGCCGTGGCGGGTGGCCGTGCCCGCCACCGCCGGCCTCGGCACACTGGCCCCGGGCTGGGCCGAGGCGTTCGAGACCACGGCCCGCCGGCTGGCCTCGGCGGGCGTGGAGACCCACCCGATCGACCCCGCCCCCTTCCTGGAGGCCGCCGCGCTGCTCTACCAGGGGGCGTTCGTCGCCGAGCGGTACACCGCCGTCGGCGCGTTCGTCGAGAAAGGCGGGCCGGACCTCGATCCCACCGTCGCCTCCGTCATCACCGCGGCCCGTGACCTGCCCGCCCACCGCCTGTTCGCCGACCGGGAGCGGCTCACCGCACTGCGCGAGCGGGCCCTGTCGCTGCTCGGCGAGCGCGACGCCCTGCTCCTGCCGGTCACTCCCCGCCATCCCACCCTGGCGCAGGTCGCGGCCGACCCCGTCGGCGTCAACAGCGAACTCGGCCGCTTCACCAACTTCGTCAACCTCTTCGACATGTGCGCACTGGCCGTACCCGCCGGGCAGGTGGACGGACTGCCGTACGGGGTCATGCTCGTCGGCCGGGCCCATGCCGACGACGACCTGGCCGCCATCGCCCGGCTGCTCCAGCCGGCCGTCCGCCTGGCGGTGGTGGGCGCGCACCTGTCAGGACAACCGCTCAACCACGAGCTCACCACGCGCGGCGCCCGCCTGCTGGCCACCACCAGGACCGCCGAGCGCTACCGGCTGCACGCCCTGACCACCGACCCGCCCAAACCCGGGCTCGTCCGCGCGGTTGAGGACGGTGGTCCCGAGAACGGTGCGGCCATCGAGTGCGAGGTGTGGGAACTTCCCGCGGAAGGGCTGGGCGACCTGCTCGCCGCCCTTCCCCGCCCGATGACGCTGGGCCAGGTCGAGCTGGCCGACGGCACGAAGGCGCCCGGCTTCCTCTGCGCTCCGGAAGGGCTGCGGGGCGCGGCCGACATCACCGCGCACGGGGGGTGGCGCGCGTATCTCCGATCTCGGCCGTCGTCGGGTGAGACGCTCGCCGGAACGTGAGCGCGGCCAGGGTCAGGCCGCCCAGGGCGCCGCCGATCGAGAAGCCGACGCTGCGGACGCCGAGAACGGCACCAGCACCAGGCCCGCGACGAAGACGCCGGCGCCGAACCCGTAACCGGCCGACGCGGGCGTCTGCACGTAGCGGGTCACCAGGCGAAGCGCCGCCGGCGGTCATCGGTTCGCCTCGGTGGTGAGCTGCGTGAGCACGTCGTTCACAGCCGGGCCTGTGCCTCCTTGACGTGGCGCAGAATGCCGTAGGCGCGTGCGGCTTCGGCGATCGAGCCGGCCTCGTCAAGCAGTTCCAGCGCCTCCTCGCGGCGGCCCTCCCCGGCGGTGATGTAGGCCAGTCCGACCATGTTGGCGGCGACGCCGGGAAGGAACCCGACCTCACAGCGGAGCCGTGTCGACTCCTCCAGGCGTTCCCGCGCCGACTCCAGGCGGCCGGCCCTTTGGTCCGCGATGCCCAGATGCCGGAGGGCGTAGGACGCGGTCAGGGCGTCGCCGGCGTGCACCGCTTTCCGGTGGGACCGCTCCAGCACGGGAACCGCGGCGGCGTCGTCATCCCGTACGACCTGACGGAAACACCCGATCCAGAACAGGGCCTCCGCCTCGCCGCGTACGTCTCCGAGGTTCCGGTAGAGCTCGGCCGCGCGCTCGAACAGGCCCAGCTCGTGAGGGTCCTCGCGTCTGCCGTCCAGGAACCGCGCGTGCGCGATGCGTCCCCGAGCAAGGGCGAGGTCGGCCTCCACCGCGTCCAGCTCCCGCTCGGCCGCCGTCACCGCGTCGGTGTCACCCTCGAAGACCGCTCGTTCGTACAGCAGCCTCGCCTGCTCGATCCGGTCGTCTGCGCGCATCTCGCCCCTCCACCGCTTTCGTCCCGACTCGCCGAACACTAGAAGATCAAATGGTGCACCCGCACGATCACCTTCTGCCGCATGTCCGCGGCTCGTCCAGCAGGCGAAGCACGGCCACCGCCGGGCCCCTGGGGGGCGTCCGGTGGCGCGGGCGGATGTTTGGTCCTCCTACCTGCGGGTAATGCGGCGCGGACCTGCCCGTACGCTCCGTGGAGGGACCCGCCGAATGGATGCCAGCAAGCCTGCCAAGGCCGTCAAGGACGTCGTGGAGAACGCCGCAGAGAAGGTGGCCGGCTACCTGACGCCGGACGTTCCCGGCTCGCCGGGCAGTGCCCCGGCGACCGTCGAGGAACCGACGGCGCCGCACGACCCGCTGCCGCCGAAGAAGGAACAGGGCGCTCCCGCGACCGTCACGCCGACCGGAGCGGAGACCGGCGCGCCCGCCACGTCCAAGGGCCAGCAGGGCGCCTACCTCACGACCGCGCAGGGGGCGCGGCTGCGCGACACCGACCACTCGCTGAAGGCGGGTGAGCGCGGCCCGACCCTGCTGCAGGACCACCACCTGCGCGAGAAGATCACGCACTTCGACCACGAGCGCATTCCCGAGCGCGTCGTCCACGCCCGAGGCGCGGGCGCGCACGGCGTGTTCGAGGCGTACGGCACGGCCTCGGCGGTGACCAGGGCCGGCTTCCTCAAGAAGGGGAAGAGGACCGACGTCTTCGTGCGGTTCTCCACCGTCCTCGGCTCGCGCGGATCGGCCGACACGGTCCGCGACACCCGCGGCTTCGCGACGAAGTTCTACACCGACGAGGGCACCTTCGACCTCGTCGCCAACAACATCCCGGTCTTCTTCATCCAGGACGGCATCAAGTTCCCCGACGTCATCCATGCGGGCAAGCCGCATCCCGACCGGGAGATCCCCCAGGCGCAGAGCGCCCACGACACGTTCTGGGACTTCGTCTCCCTGCACACCGAGGCGCAGCACCACACCATGTGGAACATGTCCGACCGCGGGATCCCGCGCTCCTTCCGGATGATGGAGGGCTTCGGCGTCCACACCTTCCGGCTGGTCAACGAGGCCGGGGAGACGGTGCTGGTCAAGTTCCACTGGAAGCCCAAGCTCGGGGTGCACTCCCTGACCTGGGAGGAAGCGCAGATACTCGGCGGGATGGACCCCGACTTCCACCGCCGCGACCTCTACGACGCGATCGAGGCCGGCGCCCACCCCGAGTGGGAACTCGGCATCCAGGTGTTCCCCGACACCCCCGACCAGACCTTCGAGGGCATCGACCTGCTCGACCCGACCAAGATCGTGCCCGAGGAGCTCGCGCCGGTGCAGCCCATCGGGAGGATGACCCTCAACCGGACGCCCACGAACTTCTTCGCCGAGGTCGAGCAGGTCGCCTTCCACCCCGGCCACCTGCCGCCGGGCATCGACGTCACGAACGACCCGCTGCTGCAGGCGCGGCTGTTCTCCTACCTCGACACGCAGATCACGCGGCTGGGCGGCCCGAACTTCGCGCAGATCCCGGTCAACCGGCCGCACTGCCCGGTCAACGACATGTTCCGGGACGGCTTCCACCAGCACGCCGTCCACGCCGGGGTCGCGCCGTACCGGCCGAACTCCCTGGACGGCGGCAACCCGTCCGTCGCCGGCGACGCCGAGAACGCGTTCGTCGACACACCGGTCGAGGTCGCGCAGGCGAGGAAGGTCCGCGCCAACCCCGTGTCCTTCGGCGACCACTTCAGCCAGGCCCGCCTGTTCTGGCTGAGCATGTCGCCCGTGGAGAAGGAGCACATCGTCCGCGCCTACACCTTCGAGCTGGGCAAGTGCTACGAGCAGGCGATCAAGGAGCGCCAGCTCCGGTGCCTGGCGAACATCGACCCGGTCCTCTGCCGGGAGGTCGCCATCGGGCTGGGCCTGCCCGCGCCGGAGCCGGCCCTGCCGCTCGCCGACCCCGCACCGAGCCCCGCGCTCTCGCAGGTGGGCAAGGAGTGGCCGGCCGACGGCCGCATGGTCGGCGTCGTCCTGGACGACGGCGCCGACCTCGACGGCGTACGCGACCTGCGCAGGGCCGTGTTCGCCGCCGGCATGGTGCCGCTGCTGGTCGCCCCGCACGGCGGCATGCTGGGCGATATGCCCGTGCAGCGGACCTTCGCCACCGCCCGGTCGATCGAGTTCGACGCCCTGCCGCTGGCGGCCGCGCCGGCGCCGGCCCCCGACGCCCTGCCCGCACGCGACGCCAAGGCGGGCGCCGGCGACTCCGTCGCGGTCGACCCGCGAGTGACGCTCATGATCGAGGAGTGCTGGCGGCACGCCAAGGCGATCGGCGCCTGGGGCGCGGGCGCGAAGCTGCTCGCACAGGCCGGAGTCTCCGGCACACCGGGCGTGGTCTCCGGTGACTCCGCCGCGGGGGTCTTCACCGCTGTGCAGCGGTTCATGGCCACCCATCGCGTCTGGGAACGGTTCCCCGCCTCGGTCGCCTGACGCTCCACATCGGGCATCCGCAGGGCCTCCTTCCACGGTTCGGGACCAGGGGAGGAGGGAGGCTGTCGTCGGACATCCCGGCGTCGGCCACGGGTTCCTCTGCGACCGCGACACGTTCGACGCCACGTGCGGCCTATGACGCCTGGCGGCGCGTACGGAGCTCCTGGCCGGGGAACTGGTCGAGCATGGTTCGGTGAGGAGCCGGTAACGCCCTCGCAATAAGAAACATCGCAGTAACACTCCCGAATACGCCATGAAACGGCCAACGGTGAGTCTCAGGGTGCGCCCGTGGCGGAACCTGCGGACGACCACCGTGAGGAGTGTGAGGCGATCATGCCGGTGAAGGTAGATGGCGGCGCCACCGCCTGGCTCCTGGCCTGTACCGCGCTCGTCCTGCTGATGACGCCGGGCCTGGCCTTCTTCTACGGCGGGATGGTCAGGGCCAAGAGCGTGCTCAACATGATCATGATGAGCTTCGTCTCGATCGCCCTGGTCACCCTCGTCTGGCTGGCCGCCGGATACAGCCTGGCGTTCGGCCCCGACATCGGGGGACTGATCGGCGGCCTGGCCCACGTGGGGCTGCACGACATCACCACAGGGTCGGTCACCGGGCAGGTGCCGACGCTGCTGTTCGCGACGTTCCAGCTCACCTTCGCCATCATCACCGCGGCACTGATCAGCGGCGCGATCGCCGACCGGGCCCGTTTCTCGGCCTGGATGGTCTTCGTCCCGGTGTGGGCGCTCGTGGTCTACGCGCCCATCGCCCACTGGGTGTGGGGCCCCGGCGGCTGGATCCACGCCATGGGCACTCTCGACTACGCGGGCGGCCTGGTCGTGGAGATCACCTCGGGGGCCTCCGGGCTCGCCCTGGCGCTGGTGCTCGGGCCGCGGATCGGGTTCAAGGCCGAGGCCATGCGACCGCACAACCTGCCCCTGGTGCTGCTCGGCGCCGGACTGCTGTGGTTCGGCTGGTTCGGATTCAACGCCGGTTCCGCGCTGGCCGCGGACGGCACCGCCGCCGCCGTCTTCCTCAACACCCTGGCCGCGGGATGCACCGGCCTGCTGGGCTGGCTGCTGGTGGAGCAGCGCCGCGACGGCCATCCCACCACGTTCGGGGTCGCCTCGGGCGTCGTGGCCGGGCTGGTCGCGATCACACCGTCGTGCGGCTCGGTCGACGTGCTGGGCGCCCTGGTCATCGGCCTGGCCGCGGGCATGATCTGCTCGCAGGCGGTCGGCTGGAAGTTCCGGCACGGCTACGACGACTCCCTCGACGTGGTCGGCGTGCATCTGGTCGGGGGCATCGTCGGCACCCTGCTCATCGGGCTGCTGGCCACCCGCACACTCACCGGCGCAGACGGTCCGCGGGGCCTGCTGTACGGCGGCGGCCTGGCCCAGCTCGGCAAGCAGGCGATCGCGGTCCCGGTGGTCGCCTTGTACGCCTTCGCGGTCACCTACGGGATCGGCAAGCTGATCCACCGGCTGATGGGTTTCCGCGTGAGCGAGGAGGACGAGGTGTCCGGCGTCGACCTGGCGCTGCACGCCGAGACCGCCTACGACCACGGTGTGCTCGACCACGCCGTCCGGCTGCGCACCCACCGCCCCGCGCCGGCGCAGCCTGATCCGCGTCCCATGACCTGATCGTCGAGGACTTCACCGGCCGGTCAGGCGTGGATCAGGCGGTGCAGGGCCTGCTCGCGGGCGAGCACGGCGGCGCCCTCGACGGTGGCCGTCGCTCCCAGGCCGCTCTGGCGGATCTCGACGGGGATGGACAGGGTGCTCAGGGTCTCCTGGACGCCCTGAACGAGGAGCGGGTTGGAGCCGACCCCGCCGCCGAGGACCACCAGGCCGGGATCCAGCAGGGCGACGACCGCCACGACCAGCCGGCCGACCTGCGTGGCGTGCTCGGTCACGGCGCGCTGCGCGGGCGGGCAGCCCTCGCCGGCGCGCCGGAAGAGCTCCTCGGCGCTCGTGGGCGGGGCTCCCTCCGACGCCGGCCACGCGGCCGCCGTACGCAGCAGCAGATGCTCGGCTCCGAGGAAGCGCTCCAGGCCCTCGGGGACGGGCTCCTGCCCGGCGTCCCACGGGAAGGGCAGATGGGCGACCTCTCCGGCCCAGCCGGACGCCCCGCGCAGCAGCCGCCCGCCCATCATCAGGGCCGCGCCTATCCGGACACCCGCCTGCACGTACGCGAACTGCGCGGCGTCCTGCGCCACGCCGAGGTTCCCCTCGGCGACGGCCGCGCAGTTGACGTTGTTCTCCAGCAGCAGCGGGGCCGGGGGGAGGGACAGCGCCTTGACCATGTCGTGCACGTCGGGCGACTGCGAGGCGGCGGCGGGGTCCCGGTCGGTCACGACGGTCGGAAGCGCGATCACGATCTGCCGCAGCGGACCGCTGTCGCCGAGCCGCGGCAGCGTCTCGCGCAGGAGGGCGCCCGCGGCGTCGGCGCTGGCCGTCAGGTCCGCCGTGCCGGACGGCGTCACAAACCCGGACGCGCCCGCCGGGGACGCGACGTCACGGCTGACGCCCAGCAGCCGCTCGCCGCTCAGCGCGTGCGCGTGGATGCGCGTGCGGGTGACGCCGACGTCGACGCCCAGCACGTGCCCGGCCCCCTCGCCGATGCGCCACAGCAGCGCCGACCGGCCGGTGTGCCCCTGGACGGAGCCGTCCTCCCGCACGAGGCCGAGCTCCTCGAGTTCGGACATCGCCGTGGAGACCGTGGGTTTGGACAGGCCCAGTGCCTGGCTGATCTGGGGACGGGTGGCCCGGCCGCGCCGGGTGAGCTCCGCCAGCACCGCTCGTGCACTCGCGCTCAGTGATGTCATCCCGATCCCCGCAGCTCCCGATTCCACTTGATCCTTTCATGCCTGCCCTTGACATATCCTAGCCCACTTCGTTAGGTAAATGACCTAACTAAATGGAGGCTGGTTATGCACTCGATCTCACGCCGGAGGCTCCTGAGCCTGCCGCTGGTCCTCGGCGCGGCCGCGGTCCTGCCCGGTTGCGCCGTGTCCGGACCTTCCCGCGGCAGCGGCGGCTCCTCGGGCCCCGTCACGCTGAACGCCCTGTTCATGAAGCAGGCCAGCTACAGCGAAGACGACATCCGCGGCATGCTCGCGGCGTTCCGGAAGGCCCACCCGGACATCACGGTCCAGCCGACCTTCGTCGCGTACGAGGCCCTGCACGACAAGATCGTCATTTCGGCGCCGGCCGGCACGTACGACGTCGTGCTCATCGACTGCATCTGGCCGGCGGAGCTGGCCAGCAAGAACATGCTGCTCGACGTCACCGACCGCTACCAGCGGACCTGGCTGGACGACATCCTGCCCGGCACGCTCGGCGCGATCACGTACAAGGACCGCAGGTACGGGATGCCGTGGATCCCCGGCGGAAAGATCTTCTTCTACAACACCCGGATGCTGAAGGACGCCGGGGTCGACGAGACAGCCATGTCGACCTGGGACGGCGTGCTCGACGCCGCCAGGACGCTGAAGGCCAAGAAGATCGTCGAGCATCCGATGGTGTGGAGCTGGGCGCACGCCGAGGCGATGGTCTGCGACTACGCGCAGCTCCTCGGTGCGTTCGGCGGCCGTTTCCTCGACGACGCGGGCAAGGCGGCCTTCCACCAGGGAGGCGGGCTGCAGGCGCTGGAGTGGATGAAGCGCACGCTCGACGAAGGTCTCAGCGCGCCCTCGTCCACCAAGCTCCTGGAGGACGACGTCAAGAAGGTCGTCGTCCAGGGCGACGCGGCGATCGCGCTCAACTGGGACTACATGTACAGCGAGTCCAACGACCCGAAGCAGTCGAAGATCGTCGGAGAGCTGAAGCCCGCGGTCAGCCCCAAGGGGCCGGGCGGTCAGGGCCCGGCGGTGGACGGCTCCATGGGCCTGTCGGTCACCGCGACCTCCAAGCACCCCGACGCCGCGTGGCAGCTCGTCGCCTTCCTGTGCGGGAAGGAGAACCAGCTCCAGTACGTCGAAAGGTCGCTGCCGGTGTGGGACAGCGCCTACGAGGACCCCAAGCTCACGAGCGGGGCGCAGGCGCCACTGGTGGCGGCCGACAAGGCCCAGTACGGCTCGCTGATCGAGCGCCCCCAGGTCGTGCAGTACAACGCGGTGAGCCAGGAGATCCAGGCCGGGCTGCAGTCCTGCCTGGTCGGCGGGACACCCGCGGCCCAGGCGCTCGCCGACGCCGCGGCCAAGGTCAACCGCGTCATCGGGGGCTGACCGGTGTCCCTGACACTGCGACGCCCCACGAGCACGGCGCCGCGGACGGCAGGGGCCAGGCGGGGGAAGGTCGAACGCCAGTGGCCGCTCGCCCTGGCGCTGCTGGCCCCGGCGATGGTCGTCGTGTTCGGCGTCGTCCTGTATCCCATGGGCCGCACGCTGGTCCTCAGTCTCGTCGACGCCACCTCGGCGCTGCAGACCGAGTTCACGTTCTCCGGGCTGTCGAACTACACGGCGCTGCTGTCGAACTCCGAGTTCTGGGCCACGGTGTGGCGCACGGCGGTGTTCACCGTCTTCTCCACGGCGGTGGAGCTCGTGGTCGGCCTGCTGCTCGCTCAGTTCCTCAACCAGCGCATCCGCGGCCAGTGGTTCTTCCGCAGCCTGGTGGTCCTGGCCTGGGCGCTGCCGACCATCGTCAGCGCCAACATGTGGCGGTGGATCCTCCACCCCGAGTACGGCGCGCTCAACGGCCTCCTCATGCACCTCGGCCTGCTCGACTCCTACAAGGACTGGATCGGCGGCCCGACGCAGGCGCTGTTCGTGGTCGCGCTGGTCGACGCCTGGAAGACCACGCCTTTGGTGGCGATCCTGCTGCTCGCCTCGATGCAGACCATCGGCGACGACGTCTACGAGGCGGCGGCCATGGACGGCGCCGGGGCCGTGCGCCGGTTCCTGTCCATCACGATCCCGATGCTCAAACCGGCCATCGCGGTCGTCCTGGTGCTGCGCACCATCGAGGCGTTCAAGGTCTTCGACATCATCTACATCATGACCAGGGGCGGCCCCGACTCCGGGACCACCACGATCGCCTTCTACACCTACCTGCAGGCCTTCTCCAACCAGGAGTTCAGCCTCGGCTCCGCGGCCGCCTACCTCACCGTGCTGTTCATCTTCGTGCTGTCGCTGGTGTATCTGCGCATGCTCCGTACCGATTCGGGGGGAACGGCGTGAGACCCTCTCGCTTCTATCGCCCCGCGATGTACCTGTGCGGCGCGCTGCTTGCCGTCGTCGTCCTCGGGCCGTTCGCCCTGCTGCTGCTCGCCAGCGTGTCCCCGCAGGCCGGTCTGCTCGGCAAGCCGCCCGACCTGTGGCCGGACTCGCCCACGCTGGACCGCTACGCGGCGATCTTCACGCAGGCGGCGGGCGGCGTGGCGGGCGACTTCCGCGTGGCCCTGGTCAACTCGCTGGTCGTCGCCGGGTGCAGCGTCGCGGTGAGCCTGGTGACCGGCGTGCTCGGCGCCTACGCGTTCGCGCGGCTGCGGTTCCCCGGGCGCAGGCTGGTGCTGTTCGTCTTCATGCTGACGTACATGATGCCGCCGCTGGCGCTCGTCGTGCCCATGTACATGACCGGCGCCGCGCTCGGCCTGCTCGACACGCGGACCTCGCTCGTCGTGGTCTACTGCTCCTTCACCACGCCCTTCGTCCTGTGGCTGCTGTCCGGCTACTTCCGCGCCCTGCCGGCCGAACTCGAGGAGGCCGCCCGCATCGACGGGTGCGGCCGGGTCGGCGCGCTGGTCCGGGTGGTGCTGCCGGTGGCGCGTCCGGGCCTCATCTCGGCCGGACTCCTGGCGTTCCTCATGGCGTGGGACGAGTTCTTCTACTCGCTCATCTTCACCTCGTCCCCGGCGTCGAAGACGGTGCCCGTGGCGCTGGCCGAGTTCACCGGCCGCTACAGCCTCGACTTCGGCCTGATGGCCGCGGGCGGCCTGCTCGCCGCCGTGCCGCCGGTGCTCATCGCGCTGATCTTCCAGAAGCACATCACCCGCGGGCTGGCCGCGGGTGCTGTCAAGTAACCCTCGGTTTTGAGAGAAGGTTCGATGTCCCACGACATCTCCATGTCCGACGCGCTCGACCGGCAGCCCGAGGCGCTGGCCTCCGCGGTGCGCACCCTGCGCGAGCAGCTCACGGGCTCCTGGCCCGCGCCGCGCCGCCCGCTGTTCGTGGCCATGGGCGCCAGTCACGCCGCGCTCGCGGCCTGCGTGCACCAGCTGCGCGCGTACGGCATCTGGGCGAGCAGGGCCGGATACGGGGAGATCCCGGCGTCCATCCCGGCCGCCGACGTCGACCTGGTGGCGGGGGTGTCCCAGTCGGGACGCAGCGCGGAGACGATCGACGCCCTGCGGGAGGTGGAAGCGTCGCGGCGGCTGGCCGTGGTCAACATCGCGGAGTCACCGCTGGCCGAGCTTGCGGGCACGGTGCTGAATTGCGGGACGGTCCCCGATTCCAAGGTGTCCACCTCCGGTTTCACCGTCACGCTCGCCGCCCTCGGGATGCTGGCCGACACGTGGGCGCTCGGCGGGCCCGCCGACGTCTGGCAGTCGCTGGCGGACCGCCTGGACGAGACCGCCAGGCGGGCCGAGGACAGCGTGGACGTCCTCGTGCAAGGCGTCGCGGAGAGCGTCGCCGCCGACGTCGTCGGAGCCGGGGCGTCGCTGACCGCCGCCGAGGAGGGCGCGCTGATGCTGCGCGAGGCCTGCCGGCTTCCCGCCGCCGCGTACGAGACCCGGCAGTATCTGCACGGGCCGATGGAGTCGGCCGGCCGCACCGCGCACATCGTCATCGGGGACGAGCGCGAGGCGGCGCTGGCCCTGCAACTGGCCGAGGCCGGTCACAGGGTTCTCTACGTGGGCCCGTGCGCGTCGCCGGTCCCGCGCGTGGAGGTCCCGCGGCTCGCTCCGGTGGCCCGCGCGATCGTCGAGAACGCCGTGCTGCAGCGGCTCGTCGTGAAGGTGGCCGCCGCGCGGAACGTTCCGGTGGGCGAGTTCCTGTTCTCGATGGACGACACGAAGGTGGACACCCTCACCGCGGAGACCGCATGAGCGAGCGAACCGGCAAGCACAGTGGCGTGGCCGTCGGCGTCGACGTGGGCGGGACGAAGACCCACTGGCGTGCGGCCGGGGAGGAGGGCCTCGTCGCGGACCGCGTCGTGCCCAGCGACCTGGGGGCGGACATGGACGACCTGGCCGAGTGGCTGGTGTCGGACCTGCGCGAGTGGGGGGTGCCGTACGACGCCCTGGGCGTGGGCGCGCACGGATGCGACAGCGCGTCCCTGTGCCTGAGGTTGCGGGACCTGCTGAGTGCCGCCCTCGCGGTCCCGGTGCGGGTGGTCAACGACGCCCACCTCCTGCCGTACGCGGCCGGTGTCCCGGGGGCGATCGGCGTGATCGCCGGTACGGGGTCGGTCGCCGCGGGCACGGGTCCCGGCGGCGAGCCGCTCCTCGCCGGGGGCTGGGGATGGGCACTCGGCGACGAGGGATCGGCCGCCGGGCTCGTACGCGAGGCCGTGCGCGCCACCTGCCTGCGGCACGACGCCGGCCTTCCACCGGACGAGCTGGCGCGGGGCCTGCTCGCGGCCTTCCACACCGACGAGGTGCCGGGGCTGTCGCACGCGCTGACCCGCTCGCCCAGCGCGGAGGAGTGGGGCCGTCACGCTCCCGTCGTCTTCCGGGCGGCGCAGCGGGGATCGGTCGTCGCGCTGAAAGTCATCGAGGAGGGGGGACAGGCACTGGCGAAGCTGGTCGAGACGCTGATCTCCCGTGGGGCGTCGGCCACGGCGGTGGTCGCGGCGGGCGGGGTGCTCACGACGCAGCCCCGGCTGTTCACCGCCCTGGCCGACGCGCTGGGGAAGAGCCACCCGGATCTCCCCGTCACGCTTCTCGACGCCGACCCGGTCGACGGAGCGGTGCGGCTGGCTCAGGAACTCCTCACCACTTCGCGGGCCTGACCGGGCCCCGCCCCGACCCCTGCGGCGGTGAAGCCGGCTCGACACCTCCTGCCGCCGCGGTCACCGGCGGTCACCGCCCCGGGGGCGGCGGCACCGGCGGCACCTCGTCCTGTTCTGGATCACTACCAGTCATTCGGCGCATCTCCGGCTGCCGCGTCAGCCGGTGAGCAGACGGCCTCCATGACGCGTTCGGGGCGATGCCTGTTCCGCTCACACGCAAGCGGCCCCGGTCCGGATACCTCGGACCGGGGCCACCAGGGCAGAAGCATGCGTCGTCTAGTCGAGGCGGCGCCTGCCGTACAGGCTGGCGGTCAGGATGACTCCGACCGCGGCGAGAACCACCTGGATGATCAGTTCGATCCAGTCGATGCCGCGGGTGTCGGCGACTCCCAGGGCTCCGGCGATCGCCGTGCCGATGAGGGCGGCAACGATGCCGATCACGATGGTCAGCCAGATCGGGATGCTCTGACGTCCAGGTACGACGAGCCGGCCAAGCGCGCCGATGATAAGCCCGATGATTATGGCGGAAATGATGCCTGTTACGGCCATTACTTCACGCTCCCACGGTTGACTGTCCAGCTTGTGCCCTTACGGCCCGGTTCGACACATAACGAATCGATAGCATGGTGCTCATCGCCGTGTTCGTCCAGCTCACACAGGCCGTCAGAGCATGCGCGACCTCCGTGTGGTGGAGGTCGACCGGGGGCCGCCCGAACCGGCCCCGCTGGGTGCGGGGGCGGCTACCGCATCACGGGCCACCTGCCGCTGTCAGGCGGTGCCAAGGCTCTCGATGAAGCCGAGGACGGCCTTCGCCAGTTCCTCGGGGGCCTCCATCGCGGCGTAGTGGCCCACGCCGTCGAGTTGCACGGACCGGATCTCCGCCGCCGTGGCATGCGCCATGGTGCCGGCCGTGAAGGGGCCGCCGCCGGCACCGACCGCGAGCACGGGCACCTTCAGCCCAGGATCCTGCGCGAGGGCCTGGATCTCGGAGCCTTCCCGCAGCATCGACCCGTAGAGGCCGATCGCGCCGCGCCAGCCGTCAGGACGTGAGTAGGCGCGGGCGAACTCCTCGATGTCGGCGTCGGTGATCGCGCCCGGGGTCGCGGTCATGGACGGGAACGCGTACTGCCCGAGGAACTCGCGCTCGCGGCCGGCGAGCAACATCTCCGGGATGCCGGGCGCGGCGAGGACCCCGATGTGCCAGGCGCCGCCGCGGGTGACGTCGGCCAGTGTTTCCAGGCCGAACCCGGGCAGGCCCATCTCGATGGCGGTGAGGCTGAGCACATCCTCGGGATGCGTCGTGGCCAGGCGGAAGACGGTCGCGCCACTGATGTCCTGCCCGGTGAGATGGACGGGGCCGACGCCGAGGTGGGCGATCAACTGGTGGAGGTCTTCGGCCGAGGCCGAGCTGTCATACTCGCCCGGCCCGTTGCCGGAGTCGCCGAAGCCGCGCAGGTCGACGGCGAAGACCCGGTGGTTGACGGCGAGCAGCGGGATGAGCTTGTGGAACGTCCACCAGGTCTCGGGGAACCCGTGGACCAGCAGGATCGGGGATCCGGCGGTTCCCGCGGCGACGTAGTGCAGGGTCGTCCCGTTGACCTCGGCGCGGTGATGGGTGATCTCCGGCAGCGTGGGACCGGCCGGCGTGACGGTCATGTCTCTCCTCAATTCGACAGTCAGGGTGTCGAAATATAGACACCCTGGCTGTCTTCTGTCCAGGCGGTGCCCTAGTCTTCTCCCATGTCTCGCTCTGGTGCCGATCTTGCGCTGCTGCTGCTCGGGGGCTTCCGCACGCTCGTGGACGCCGCGATCGCCGAGCTGGACCGGCGCGGCTACGAGGACGTGCGTCCCGTCCACGACTTCGCGATGCGGGCCATCGCCGCAGGCGCTGACAGCGCCTCGGAACTGGGCCGCCGCCTGTCGATCTCCAAGCAGTCGGCGGCGCGGACCATCGCGGTGTTGCAGGAGCGCGGATACGTCGCACGCGACACCGACCCGGACGACGCCCGTCGCAAACGCCTCCAGGTCACCGCGCTCGGCTACGAGGTGATGCGCCAAGGTGAGGCCATCTTCGACGAGTTGCGTGAGCAGTGGGGCAAGCAGATCGGCGCCGCCGAACTCGAAACCTTGGAGGCCCACCTGTCGGCGCTGGTGGGCACGCTGCCCGTACGCTTCGACACCCCCGGCTGGATCGCCCGCGACCTCGGCGGGCCGGCGTGACGCTTCACCGGCGTTCGTCCTCGCGCGGCTCGGCGGCCGGCCGGCGGCTACGGAGGAGCAAGCCAACGGTGAGCCCGGCGATCATGACAAATACGGCCGGGGCCGGCCAGAACCCGATTCTCGTCCCGGGACCTCTCCGGCCCTCAGCGCCATCCGGCACGCTCTGGCGGGGAAGACGGCCTTCTCCGCCAGAGCGGCACGGGCATGTTCCGGCCCGCCGCCGACCCGCCGCCGATCCGGCGTGGCAGGACGGCTGACCCGGCCGGACCGCCCGGGGCCTCGGCCCACCGGCGGCGTCAGTAGCCGTAGCGGCTCTTCAGGTGGCGCCACCAGTCGCGCAGCATCCACTTGTCGAACTCGGTGATCTGCGTCGCGGAGCCGGCGTTCATGATGAAGCAGCACACGCCGGTCGGCGTCCAGTCGTAGAAGTCGTCGAGCCCGAACCCGTGGCCTATTTCGTGCAGGAGGATGTGGATGTTCTCGCTGTCGAGCGCGCCCACGTAATACTCGCTGCCGATCCGCTGGCCCCAGTCGCCGCCCGCGCCGCCGTTCATGCCCGCCGTGAGCCACAGGGACATGTCGTAGTGGTGCGCCGCGCCGCCCGGGCAGCCGGAGTAGTCGCCGTTCTGGTGGAAGAACCGGCCGCAGGGCGGGCTGCACTGCGGCGCGCCCTCGTTGATGTCGCCCACGTAGACGTCCACCGAGTTGTCGGTCCACTGCAGCTGGTTCCGGTCCCGTACGGCCCAGCCGACGACCTTCACGTTCACGTCCGGGTACGGCCAGCCGCTCCAGCCTTCGAGCTGGTCGATCCACTTGTTGAACGAGCGGGCGAGGCTCGCGTGGATGCGGTCGCGCAGGGAGGCGGACACGGTGGCGGAGGAGTCCCACCGGACGCAGTAGTTGATGCTCCCGCGGCCCGCCATGATCTGGTCCCAGATGTAGTTCTTGAACCCGTACAGGTCGGGGTACGTCGTCTCCTCGTGCCGCCACACCTCGTTGAGCGGGGTGACGAGGTTGGCCGGCGGGTTCCAGGCGTTCCCTCCCGGACTCGGCGAGGGCGACGGGCTGGGCGAGCGGGTCGGCGTGGGGGACGGGGACGGCGAGGGTGTGCGCGTCGGAGAGGGCGTCGGGCTGGGCGTGCTGCTGGGGGTGGGGGACTGCGTGGCGCCGGTGCAGGCGGTGCCGTTGAGGGTGAACGCCGACGGCTTCGGGTTCGTCCCCGACCACGTGCCGTTGAAGCCGAGGCTGACGGACGAGCCCCTGGCCAGGGCGGCGTTCCAGTCCAGGTTCCTGGCGGTGACGTTCTGCCCGCTCTGTGACCAGGTCGCCGACCATCCCTCGGTCACCTTCTGCCCGGCGCTCGGGAAGGTGAAGCCGAGCGTCCAGCCGTTGACCGGGTCGCCCAGGTTCTGGACGGTGACGGCGGCGGTGAAGCCGCCCCCGCCGGAGCCGGCCGTCCAGTCGTTGGTGCTGTACGTCACCGTGCAGGCGACGGCGGCCCCGGCGGGGGTCGCCGTTCCGAAGGCCAGCGTGGTGCCCAGGACGAGGACGGACACCATTCCCAGGAAGAACCGAGTCGGTCGCATCACCGTGTCCTTTTTGGTCGAGGAGAAAGGGGCACGCAACAATAGGCATCGCGCGGGTTTTCTGGAAAGGACGCGACCACAGCAGCCGGGAAAACGCCGAACCGGGGATGTAAGTTTCATTTTCCACAGAGACCGGATTTTGTTTCGGCTCCCCGAAAGGAAATGGGACGGGTGCCGATAACCGAACGCCGGGCGGCGCGACCGCCGGCCGCGCCGCCCGCGCCGGTCCGTCAGGAAAGGAAGCTTCCGTACGGGCCGTTGAGAATGCTGTTCTTCTGTGCCTGGCTGAAGTGACAGTTCGGGTAGTCGTAGAGGGACGCCGACATGCACGTGCCGTCGGTGGACGTGGCGTCGGGCAGGCCGAACGCGTGGCCCAGTTCGTGCACCATGCCGCCGTACCACCGGTTCATCGGGCCGTTGAGGCCCGCGGCGCCGTCGGCGTCGTGGCCGCTGAGGATCACCCAGCCGTTGCCGCCGCCGCCACCCGCGCCGTCGCCTTCGGCGCTGACCTCGCCGACGTTGATCCATCGGCTGTCGGGCGCGCCGAGGCCGAACTTGCGGCGCAGCTCCTCCTGCATGTTGCACACCGCCCACCAGTACTTGTCACCGCACTTCGGCGTGTTCTCGTACCAGCTGCGCGGCTGGTCGCCGTTGACGACCTCGACGACCGGGGTGTTCAACGCGAACGTCTTGCCCAGCTCCTGCTTGAAGAAGCGCTGCGCCTCCCGCACGACCTTGGCCATGCCGTCCGGGTATCGCTGGTCGTATGCCACGTCGGAGGGCTTGAGCCAGAAGACCCGCACCGTCCGCGCCGGCGGAGTGGTCGCCGAGGGCGACGCGGACGGTGACGCCGACGGTGACGCGGACGGCGACCTGGATGGCGACCTGGATGGCGACGCGGACGGGCTCACGCCGGGGGAGACGGTCGTGCCGCCCGTGCAGGCGACGCCATTGAGCGTGAATTCGGCCGGCGCCGGGTTGGCGGTGTTGTTCCAGCTGCCGTTGAACCCGAACGAGGTGCTCGCGCCTGTGGCCAGGGAGCCGTTCCAGCTCACGTTGGCGGCGGTCACGGCACCGCCGCTCTGCGTCACGTTCGCGTTCCACGCCTGCCCGACGGTCTGCCCCGCCCCGAAGGTCCAGCGCAGGGTCCAGCCCGAGATCGGATCACCGAGGTTCGTGATCGCGACGTTGGCGCTGAAGCCGCCGTTCCACTGCGAACCGACGGTGTAGGTGACCCGGCAGGCGGCCGAGGCGGCGTGTGCCGCGACCGTGGTCCCCGCGGCGGCGCCGGCCAGGCAGGCGGCCAGACAGGCGGCCAGGGCCAGGCGGGTCAGGACTTCGCGTAATCGCCGTTGATGCATCTGATGCCTCCATCGCGGATGCCGTGGTTCACGACTTCGCGGTCCGGCGCGTCCGCCCGCCGTCGGCGGCGTCGCAGGTCGTCGCCGGCCGGATGGGTGTCCAGGCGACACGCATCGCGTTATGGCGAGGAGATCACCATGAAATGCGTTCGCGGGAGCCGGACCTCCGAGGTTGTGAACGCTAACAACCGCGTACGGTGACGAAAGCGATTCCGTCCTGTCAATAGGGCTGTGCGGTAAGCCGTCGCGAACGTGCGGAAACGCTTTCCGCGGGAGAAAGTTTCAGCGCGAGGCGTCGAGAATCGATTGCCCGAGCGGCCGGGCCGCGTTCACTCGCGAGGCGGGCGCGTGGCCGCGGTCTCAAGGCACGGCGAAAGGCACGGCGCAAGACGCGGTGAAGGTCGCGGTGAAGGGCGCTGTGAAGGGCGCGGCGGGAGGCGCGGTGAAGGGCATCGTGAATGGCGCGGTGAAGGGCGCGGCGGGAGGCGCGGTGAAGGGCATCGTGAATGGCGCGGTGAAGGGCGCGGTGGGAGGCGCGGTGAAGGGCATCGTGAATGGCGGGGTGAGGAGCCGTCCGCCGTCCGGCGGGAGGAGTGCTGGACGCGCTTCACCGCGGCCAGGTCGTGCGCGAAGCGCCGCTCTTCTTGGAGCCGTCCGGCGGCGGGGTGGCTGTCATGATGGTCTCCCCTCAGTCCCCCCGCCCCCGGAGGACCTTGTGCGCATCGTTCTCGCCGGTCTCGCCACCAGTCATCCGTTCACCGACGCCCGCAGCCTCGCCAGGCACGCCGAGCTGGTGGTGTGGGAGCCGGACCCCGAGCGGCTGCGGCGTTTCACCGGCGAGTACCCCTCGGCGGTGGTCGCCCCGACCCTCGCCGAAGCGCTGGCGACCGGCCCCGACGGGGTGGTGCTGACCGTGCCCAACCCCCGGGTGCCCGAGGCACTGGCCGCGGTGCTGGAGACCGGAGCCGCCTGCTTCCTCAACAAGCCCGCCGCCGCCAGCCGTGACCAGTTGGAGCGGCTCGACCGGTTGCCGATCCACGACCGGGTGATGTCGACGTCGGTGCTGCGCTTCGCCCCGGCGTTCGCGAGGCTGACGGTGGACCCGTCCGACGTGCTGGCCGTGCGAGCCACCGTGCGGCACGACGTGGGGCTGTGGGCCACCGGCTACAACCCCTGGCAGGACACTCCGGGCGAAGGCGGCGGCACGATGGTGACCATGGGCGTCCACGGCGTCGAGTTGCTGGTCGCGCTGCTCGGGCCGGACGTACGGCTGGCCGGCGCGGCCGGCGCGCGGCGGCGGTACGCGACGCTGCGCTCCGAGGACACCGGCGTCATGGCGCTGCGGTGGGCGGACGGCGTCACCGGCACGGTCGAGGTTCTCGGTGTGACGGAGGAGGAGTCCTACACCGTCACCGTGCACCGGCGCGGCTCCTCGGAGACCGTCGTGATCGAAGGCGGTGACGACCCGGTCAAGGGGCTCGGCTACCAGGGAACTATCGAGGTGTTCCTCGAGATGGTGGCGGGGGCGCCCAGCCCGGTGCCGTGGGCGCAGACCCGGGCCATCCTCGACGTCCTCGTCTCGGCGCGCGAGAGCGCCCCGCCCGCCGCCTGATCCCGACCCGAGCCGTCGAAACCCGGTGCCGTGGGCGCGCCGTTGACAGGTGGACTTCTTGAAAGTTACGGTCTGGACCGTAAATAGGGCAGACAAGAGGGAGACCCGTGTGCGGACGACAGCGGAACTCGAAGAGCGGCTGGCGCGGCCGAGTGCCGGGCTCGTCGACGATCTCGGCAGACTCGACGGCGACATCCTGATCCTCGGCGCGGGCGGGAAGCTGGGCCCGAGCCTGGTGCGGCTGGCGCTCAACGCCACAGCCGAGAGCGGCCGCGACCGGCGGATCATCGCCGTCTCCCGCTTCTCCACACCCGGGCTCGCCGAGGCGCTGCGCGCGGAGGGCGCCGACGTGGTGTCCGCCGACGTCGCCGACGAGCGGGCACTGCAGCGGCTGCCCGACGCGGCGAACGTGGTCTTCCTGGTGGGCGCCAAGTTCGGCACCTCGGGGCGGGAGCACGCCGCCTGGTTCACCAACGCCTACCTGCCCGGCCGGGTCGCCGACCGGTTCCGCGGCAGCCGCATCGCCGCCCTGTCCACCGGCAACGTCTACCCCCTCGTCCCCGTCGCCGGCGGCGGCAGCACCGAGGACTCCGCCACCGGCCCCGTCGGCGACTACGCGATGAGCTGCCTTGGCAGGGAGCGGGTCCTGACGCACTTCGCCGAGACGCACGGCACCCGCATGGCGCTGATCCGCCTCAACTACGCGGTCGAGCTCAGGTACGGCGTGCTGGTGGACCTGGCCCAGAAGGTGCTCGCCGGAGAGCCCGTCGATCTGACCACCGGCCAGGTGAACGTCGTCTGGCAGGGCTACGCCAACGAGGTCACCCTGCGCTCTCTGCTGCTGGCCGAGTCGCCGCCGTACGTGCTCAACGTCACCGGCCCGGAGCTGATCTCCGTACGGCAGACGGCGCTGGCACTGGGCGAGGCTCTGGGCAAGGAGCCGGTGTTCACCGGTGAGGAGGCGCCCACGGCGTTGCTGTCGAACGCCTCACGCTGCCACCGGCTCTTCGGCTACCCGCAGATCACACCCGCCGAGCTGATCGAGCACACCGCCCGCTGGGTCGCCGAGGGCGAGCCGCTGCTCGGCAAGCCCACCAAGTTCGAGCGCCGTGACGGCCGCTTCTGACCCGCTGCACGCCACAGCCACAACCATGACCAAGGGGGTTCAATGGTGCTCAGCGCTCCGGAGGCGCAGACGTCGGTGCGCCACCTCTTCCGGCGCGGCCTCGTCATCCCGGCGCACCCGCTCGCCCTGTCCGAGGACCGCAAGCTGGACGAGCGCCGTCAGCGGGCGCTGACCCGCTACTACCTCGACGCGGGCGCCGGGGGACTGGCGGTGGGCGTGCACACCACGCAGTTCGCGATCCACGGTACGGACCTGCTCGCGCCCGTGCTCGAACTCGCCGCCCGTACGGCGGGCGAAGCCGACCGCGAGGTGGTGCTCGTGGCCGGGGCCACCGGCCCGACAGCGCAGGCGGTCGCGGAGGCCGAGCTGGCCAGGTCGTTCGGCTACCACATGATCCTGCTCACCCCCCACCGCGGGCTCGGCGAGGACGCGCTCATCGAGCGGGCCA
The DNA here is from genome assembly GCF_040644635.1 of Microbispora sp. NPDC046933. Taxonomy (NCBI): domain Bacteria; kingdom Bacillati; phylum Actinomycetota; class Actinomycetes; order Streptosporangiales; family Streptosporangiaceae; genus Microbispora; species Microbispora sp. NPDC046933. The sequence goes on from NZ_JBEYWW010000019.1 coordinate 95,711, forward strand.
GGGCGGTCGGCGAGGTGCTGCCCGTGATCGGGTTCTATCTCCAGCCCGCGGTGGGCGGACGCACCCTGTCGCGCGACTTCTGGACGCGCCTGGCCGCGATCGAGTCGGTGGTGGGCATCAAGGTCGCCCCGTTCGACCGCTATCGCACGCTCGACGTCCTGCACGGCGTGGTCCGCGCAGGCCGGGCGGGCGACCTCGCCCTCTACACCGGCAACGACGACCACATCCTGGCCGACCTCATCACCTCGCACCGCGTGGTGGTGGACGGGCGCGAGGTGGACGTCGAGTTCGTCGGCGGCCTGCTCGGCCAGTGGGCGGTGTGGGCGCGCCGAGCCGTGGAGCTGCTGGAGGAGGCGAAGCTCGCCCGCGCGGGCGACGACGCGGCGGTGCGGCGCCTGCTCACTCTGGACGGCCACCTGACCGATGCGAACGCCGCCATCTTCGACACCGCCAACGGCTTCCACGGGTGCATCCCGGGCATCCACGAGGTGCTGCGCCGGCAGGGGTTGCTGGCCGGTCGATGGTGCCTGGACCCGGCGGAGGATCTCTCGCCGGGGCAGCTCGCGGAGATCGACCGGATCTGGGCGGCGTATCCGTGGCTGCGCGACGACGACTTCGTCGCCGGCGGCCTGGACCGCTGGCTGTCCTGACCCCGCCCGTCAGCCGGGCCGCCGTCAGCCGGACCCGCTCGTCAGTTGGCCCGCTCGAGGGGTGACGCCTGCCCGCCAGGCGTCGCCCATCCGCGCCACGCCTTCGTGCCGGGCACCTCGGACACGATCGCGGGCCCCACCGGGCGGGGGCAGGCGATCCCGGGAGGCCAGAGGGTTTCGTGGGAGGTCAGAGGGTTCCGGAAGGCGTTTCGCGAGGTCCAGAGGGTTCCGAGAGGCGTTTCGCGAGGTCCAGAGGGTTTAGGGAGGTCAGAGGGTTCCGGGAGGTCAGAGGGTGAGACGGTAGAGCGTGAGCGGGCGGCCGCTGGAGCCGCTGGTCAGGTTGCCGGTGCGCTCGGCCAGCCCGGCCAGCTCCAGCCGGTGCAGCATGCGGCGCGCGGTGCGCTGCTGCACCGCCAGGCGGTCGGCGATCTCCCGGGTGGTGAGCGGCTCGTCCCCGGCGGCGGCCCGTGCCTCCAGGAGCTTCTCCAGAGTGGAGACCGACAGCCCCACCCGCCGGGCGATGACCGGCAGGTTGTGCTCGGCCGCCGGGGCGGCCGGCGCCGACTCGAGCACGATGTCGGTGTCGGCCCGCAACGACAGCACGGCCGCCACCTCACCGATGCGTCGCGCCCGGGCCAGCGCCCGACGGGCCAGGTTCTCGGCCTCGGCCGCGCTGCGCCCCAGCCCGAAGCCGATGCGGACCACCTCGTTCTGACCGGTCAGCCGCGCCAGCATCGGCAGGCAGGTGAAGCCGCCGGTGGCGTCGTGCAGCGGACCCCGGGTGGTCACCAGCAGGTGGGTCCCGCCGCGATAGGCCGCGATGGTGCCGCCGAGCGCGGCGGCCTCGCGCAGCAGGCCCTCCTCGTTGACCACCTCGATCAGCCCGAGCGCGATCTGCGCGTCCTCCTGCGCCTGGCCCTCTGCCGTCAGCAGCAGCTGGCGCAGCGCCACACGGACCGAGTGCATCGAGGGCACCAGCCGCAGCACGTGCATCTCCTCCCGCAGCGCCTCGTAGACGCTGCTGAGGCACGTGATCACGGGGCGGCCGGGGTCGCGGCGGTGGAAGGCGACGGCGCTCCTGGAGGTCATGTCGGACCGGTAGGGGAGCGTCCGCAGCGCGTCGCTGGGCAGCCCGGCCTCGGCGAACGTCGCCGTCACGTCGGCCGCCGACAGCGTGTCGATGGACAGGCGGGTCACGTCCTCGCCCGCGTGCTGGAGCCGTACGAGGGCGCTGAGCAGCGTCGCGCCCGAGTAGTCGACGAACGCGGCGGGACGCGTCAGCGCCTCGGCGTCGCGGGCCAGCATGTAGGGGACGATGCCGGTGAACAGCCAGCCCTCGACGGACGGGCTGTGCGCCTCGACGATCGCGGATGCCTGGGACTCGTGGTCGTAGTCCAGACGCAACGCGGTGACGCCGGGCTGGTCCTCGCACGTGGCGGCGACGTCGTCGACCAGATCATGCGGGCCGACGACCCCGATGACGATTCCCACCCGCATCTCCCTTTGACTGATTTCGGTCGAGACCGCAATCATACCCGTGTGCGGTGTTTCCCGGTCGCGATTCCCCTCCGCGGCCGAACCCTCGCCCATGACAGTTCGCCGCGGCCGCTCCAGCGCCTCCTCGCCGCCGGCGCGTGCGAAAGGGTTGAAACCGTCGAGGGAGTCTCCCGTAAGCTGCTTGGGATGCACGTCTCGGCACAGACCCTTCGGGACCGCCTGCGCGGCTCGCTCATCGCCGCGGCCGCCACCCCCATGACCGCCGATCGGGAAGTGGATCTCGACCTGGTCTCACGCTACCTGGCCGGGCTGGTCGCCGACGGGGCCGGCGCCCTGGCGGTGCTGGCTCACACCGGCCGGGGCCCGTTCCTGCCGCCGGAGGTGCGCGCGGGCGTGATCGAGCGGGCGGTGGCGCTCGGCGTTCCCGTACTGGTGGGCGTCGGCGGCCACCCCGACGCCGGCGGTCCGGGCGGCTCCGACGCGGAGGGAGGTTCCCCCGCTGGAGACGGCGTCGCCCGTACGTCCGCCGAGGCGCGGGTGGCGGCCGACCTGGGCGCGGCGGGCGTCCTGGTGTTCCCTTCCGCGGGGGACAGGCCGGCGCTGCACGACGCCGTGTGGCGGGCGTCCCGCCTGCCGATGATCGCCTTCGACCTCTACACCCGGCCGTGCCCGCCCGCTGTGCTGGCCGAGATCCTGGCCCACCCGGGCGTGGCCGGACTCAAGACGGCCCTGCTCTCGGACGCCATGGGCTGCCAGCGGGCCATCGCACTCACCCGGGAGGCGGGACGGCTGGCCATCACGGGCGAGGACCGCATGTTCGGGCCCTCCCTGCTGTGGGGCGCCGAGGCCGCGCTGGTGGGCATCGCCGCCGCCGCCGTCGAGGTCGGCGCGGCCGTGCTCGACGCCTTCCGCGGCGACGACCTGCGGGCCTTCGAGGAGGCGTCCGGGCGTCTGGATCGGCTGGCGCAGGCCACGTTCACCGAGCCCATGGAGGGCTACGTGCAGCGCATGCTGTGGCTGGCGGCGGCCGAGGGCCGCATCCCCGCCTCGCACGCCCACGACCCGTACGGCCCGCCGTTGCCGGCGGAGGAGCGCGCGGAGGTGGTGCGGCACCGCGGCCGCGCACGTGGTGGGGTGGCGGCCGAGCAGGCCGAGTAAACGGGCTGCCGCCCGACGGCCGGCCGGCGGGTCTCCGGGGTGCCCGTGCGCGCTGCCCTGGCCTCGGATCCGGTGCCGGGCCGGAGAGCGGATCAGGACCCCGCAGGGCGCCCCTGCTGCCGTCGCGTGCGGCCGTCGCGCTCCGGATGGGCGGTCACCGGCGCGACGGCGCGAGAGTCCTCTATCCAGGTCGCGGGCCGGACGCCACGCGCCGGACGTCGTAGCGGACAGTCCTTAATTGTCTGACGGCCCCTTGACATACCGCCTGCCTAAAGTTACGGTCTGGGCCAAAATTGAAGATCGTGCCTCGAGGCGTGCGACTCCGAGATGACCGGCCGCTTGATCGGCCGCGACCGGCGCCGATCATGCGGCGTCCGGCTCCGACCCCTGCCTCCCCGGCGTGAGAGCCGGGTGTGTCCCGTCGCCCCACCCCCTCGCCGACGCCGGCCCGGCGCTGCTCCAGGACGGCGAACCCGCTTCTCGGCTTCCGCCTCGCCGGTCTCCGTACCTGAAGGGATCTCCCGTGACCCTCGCCCTGCATGGCGGCACGCCCGTCCGAACCGCCCCGTGGCCGTCCTGGCCTCCTCCCCTCGACGACGCCCAGCGTGAACTGGTCGCCAAGGTTCTGGAGAGCGGCCGGTGGGGAGCCACCCAGGGCGGCGGCGTGACCGACGACCTGGCCGCCGCCTTCGCCCGCAGGTCCGCGGTGCCGTACGGGGTGGCCGTGGGCAACGCCACGCTCGGCCTGTTCGCCGCGCTCCGCGGCCTGGGCGTGGGGCCGGGCGACGAGGTGATCGTGCCCGCCTACACCTTCGTCGCCTCGGCCACCGCCGTGCTGCTCGCCGGAGCGACTCCCGTGATCGCCGACGTGGACCCGGCCGACCTGCACCTGTCGCCCGACGCCGTGCGGGCCGCGCTGACCGGCAGGACCGCGGCCGTCATGCCGGTCCACCTGGCGGGCAGTCCCGCCGACATGGACCCGTTGACCGCCCTGGCGGACCGGCACGGGCTGGCCGTCGTCGAAGACGCCGCCCAGGCCCACGGCGCCGAGTATCGCGGGCGGCCCGTCGGCGGCCTCGGTGACGCGGCCGTCTACAGCTTCCAGTCGAGCAAGGCGATGACCGCGGGCGAAGGCGGCCTGATCGTCTGCCGGGAGGAGGCGGCGTACGAGGCGATCTGGTCGGTCTGCAACGTCGGCCGCAGGCTCGGCGGCCAGTGGTACGGCCACCCGTCCGTCGGCTGGAACCTGCGGCTCACCGACCTGCAGGCCGCCTTGCTGCTGCCCTGGCTGGACCGGCTCGACGACGAGATCGCCCGCCGCGACGCCTTCTGCGCGGCTCTCGAACGCGAGCTGGACCGGCTCCCGGCGGCGGACTCGGCCAGGCCGGTGACCGTGCCGCCGCGGCCGCCCGGCACCACCCGCGACTCCCGCCACCTGCTCATGCTGCGCGTCCACGGCTCCGTCGACCGTGACTTCCTGCTCGCCGCCATGGCGGCGGAGGGGGTGCCGCTCGACGCCGGATATCCGCCGCTGGGCACGATGGACGCCCTGAGCAGGGCCGGGGCGCGCGCCGAGCCGTGCCCGGCCGCGACGGCGGCCGCCGAGAGCGTCGTGTGGGTGCGCCAGGCGATGCTCATGGACGACCCGGCCCGAGCCGCGGACATCGCCGAGGCGCTGGCCAAGGTCCTGGCCGCCCGAAGGCGCGAACCGTAACGGACATGGCGTTCGACCCGCGTCCAGCTGTCGGCGCATTTCGGCCAGCACCGCAATCGTGCGGGAATCGGCGCCGCCGCGCCGCCGGGCCTGGCGGCTCCGCCCGCGTCGCATCCGCAACCGGCCTCGGCCCGGTGAGGTGCGGGCGCGCCCGTCGGTGGCCGGCGGGAGACGCCGCCCCAGGGCCTGCGGGCGTTTCCGCACTCCCGGACACCCGGCGACCCGCGGCCGGGCCGCCGGTGGTCGTGACGCCGAGCCGGAGACCTGAGCCCGCTGACCCTCTTAAGGAGGGGGCCGTTATCGGTACATTGCCGGGTTGTGACCCGGTTGGACCTAGTATCGGCCCGGACCGTAAGTTACCCTACCTCGCAACGAAGCCCCACAGAGAGGGTGCGAGATGGCTTTAGGTGAGAGCATGACGAGGCTGGCCGCCCGCAGACTTCTGGCCGCTGTCAGCGTGGGGGCGCTCGCGGTGACGCTGACCGCGGCATGCGGTGGCGGCGGCGACGCGGGTCCTTCCGGCGGCGCCAAGCAGCTGACGATCTGGAGTTCGTGGCTCAAGGGCCAGCCGGGGCAGAAGTTCCTGCAGGGCGTGGCCGACGACTTCGAGGCCAAGACCGGTATCAAGGTCACCATCGAGTGGAAGGGCAACGCGGCCGCCAAGGCGCTGCTGCCCGCGCTGAACGGCACCGAGGTGCCGACCGACATCATCGAGAGCACCGGCGGCGCGATCACCAACGCGCTCGCCCCGACCGGCGGGCTGCTCGACATCGGCGACGTCTACCAGATGAAGGTCCCCGGCACGGACCAGACGGTCCAGCAGGCCGTCGGAGACCAGGCGATGTCGCTGTCCACCCCCGTCGACGGCACCGGCGCCAAGGCCGGCGGCCCGGTGCAGATCCCCTACTGGGCGTCCTCGTCCAACGTGGTCTTCTACAACGGCAAGCGTTTCCCCGACCTGGTGGCCGCCCCGCCTCAGGACTGGGACCAGTTCATGGCGGTGCTCGACGCGCAGAAGGCCAAGGGGCGCAAGCCGCTGGCTCTGGACGGCAGCATCCAGAGCTACAGCGCGCTGTACTACACCAGCTTCCTGTCCTCGATCATGGGTGTGGACGCGCTGGCCAAGGCGAGCCTGGACAAGTCCGGGCGCACCTGGGGCGCCGATCCCGGATATCTGCAGGCCGCGCAGATGGTGGAGAAGCTGGCCAGGGGCGGGTACTTCATCGAGGGCTACAGCGCCTCGAAGTTCCCGGCCATGGAGAACAAGTGGGCCAACGACGAGGCCGATTTCAACGTCAACGGCACCTGGCTGCCGGGTGAGGTGGGCAGCGTGGCCGCCCCCGGCTTCGACTTCCGGGCCTTCCCGTTCCCCGCGGTGAAGGGCAAGAAGGCCCCGCCGCTGTCGGTGGCGGTCAACGGCCTCGGCATCCTGAAGAGGGCGAAGAACCCCGACGCCGCCAAGCAGTTCGCGGCGTTCCTGCTCCAGCGCAAGTACCAGGAGCAGGTCAGCTCGCAGCTGCAGGACATCCCGGTGATCAAGGGCGTGCCCGCGCCGGCGCCGATCCAGGCGGTGAAGGACGTCTTCGACCGCGGCGACATCAACACCTTCCGCTTCCCGACCGGGCTGGCCGACTACCTGACCAAGGTGTTCTACGAGCTCGACGACCAGCTCGTCTTCGGCAAGATCAGCGCCAAGGAGTTCGTCGACAAGATGGTCAGCCAGACCGCGGCGTACTGGCAGTCGAAGAACTGACCGCCCTCGTAGTGCGGGCCGGCCCCGTGACGGCCGGCCCGGGCTCCCCATGAAGAAAGGCGTCAGCGTGACCACCATGCCCGCAGTGGCTTCCCCCGTGCCGGAAACCGCGTCCCGCCGCAGACAGCGCCTGCGCATGTCGCCGCTGGAGCGGTCACGCCGCCGGCTGTTCGTCCCGTTCGTGTACCCGGCACTCCTCGTCTACGCCGCCGTCATGGTGGCGCCGACGGTGTTCACGCTGTGGATCAGCCTGAACCACTGGGCCGGTGCGGGCCCGATGCAGTGGGCGGGGCTGTCCAACTACACCCGGATGTTCAAGGACCCGGTCTTCCGCACCTCGTTCGTGAACACCTTCTGGATCGTGTTCGGCGTCGGCGTCGGCGTGTTCGCGATCGCGTTCCTGCTCACCATGCTCCTGCACGACATGGTCGGCAGGAAGCTGGCCCGGGCGGTGGTGTTCTTCCCGTCGCTGGTGCCGGGCATCGCCATCTCGATCCTGTGGGGCTTCCTGTTCAACTATCCCGACGGGCTGGTCGACACCCTGCTGGTGAAGCTGGGCGTCGATCATCCGCCGGCCTGGCTGGCCCAGGACAACGCGTTCAAGACGATCCTCGTCGGCATGATGTGGCTGACCACCGGCACCTACACCGTGATCTTCATGGCGGCGGTGGACCGGATCCCCCGCGAGCTGTACGAGGCGGCCGAGCTGGAGGGGGCGGGGCCGTTCGCCCGGTTCAGGCACGTCACGTTCCCGCTGATGCGCGACATCGTCAGCGTCTGCTCGGTGCTGTGGTGCGTCGGCGCGCTGAAGACCTTCGAGTTCCTGCTCACCTTCTCCGCGCAGGACGGCGCGCTGCCCTCGCCGAAGCTGTGGAACTTCGCGATGTACTCCTACGGCGAGGCCTTCAACCCCGACGGCGTGCCCGACTACGGCATCAGCTCGGCCTGCGGGGTCATCGTCCTCGTCCTCACCGGCGGGCTCGCCGTGCTGTCGCGGCGCATCCTGCGCAAGGACTCCGTCACCTACTAGCCGGCGAGGTTATCCGTGACCCACACCGTGACATCCCCCTCCGCAGGCCGCCGCCTCACCAGCCGGGGCTGGCTGCACTGGTCGCTGGTGCCGTTCGCCTGGCTCCTGGTGGCGGCCGACATCCTGGTCATCCTCTGGATGATCCTCTCGTCGCTGAAGTCCACCAGGGACATGGTGCTCACACCGTGGTCCTGGCCCAGCGAGTTCCTCTGGAGCAACTACCAGGACGCCTGGGTGGCCGGCGAGTTCGGCGCCGGCGTGCTCAACTCCCTCATCCTCATCGTCGGTTCGGGCGTGGGCTGCATCCTGCTCACCGCGCCGGCGGCCTACGCGCTGTCCCGGTTCCGGTCCCGGCTGGCCGGGGCGCACACCATCTTCTTCGTGATCGGGCTGGGCATCCCCGCCCAGACCATCTTCATCCCGCTGTACGTGGTGTTCGACCGGGCCGGGCTGGTCGACTCGATCGGCGGGCTGATGCTCATCTACATCGGCACCGGGGTGCCGTACGCGCTGTTCCTGCTCACCGCGTTCTTCCGGTCCCTGCCCGGCGAGCTGGAGGAGGCGGCCGCGATCGACGGCGCCGGGCCCTGGTACACCTTCTGGCGGATCATGTTCCCGCTGGCCAGGTCCGGCCTGATCACCATCTTCGTCCTGCAGGCCATCGGGCACTGGGGTGAGACATTCTTCGCCCTGGTCATGCTGCGGCACCGGACCACGCTGTCGCTGTCGCTGTACAACTTCGCGATCAACATGCAGTACAGCGGCAACCGCTACAACGTGCTGTTCGCCGGCCTGATCATCCTCATCCTGCCGCTGCTGATCCTTTACATCATCCTGGGCAGGCGGATCATCGAGGGCATCGCCGCCGGATACAGCAAATGAGCGGGGCACAGCAGGTGAGCGGCCCGGAATCCCCAGACGGTTCGCAATCCCCAGAGAGTGCGGTGCGGTTCGGTGTGATCGGCTGCGGCTCCTACGGCAGCGTGCACGCCGAACTGATCGCGTCCCTCGGCCCGAGGGCGCGGCTGGTCGCGGTGGCCGACGCGGTGCCCGAGCGGGCCGCCGCGCTCGCCGCCAGGCTCGGCTGCGCGGCGAGCCCGGACGCGGCGGCGCTGTGCGACCGGCCGGACGTCGACGCCGTGACCGTGAGCGTGCCGCACGGCCTGCACGCCGAGACCGTGGTCGCCGCGCTGGAGGCCGGCAAGCACGTCCTGGTGGAGAAGCCGCTGGAGATCGACCTGGCGGCCGCCGACCGGATCATCGCGGCCGAGCGACGGACCGGGCGGGTGGTCGGCGTGATGAGCCAGCGCCGTTTCGAGCCGGCCGCCCTGGCCGCCCGGGCCAGGGTGTCCGGCGGCGAGCTCGGCCGGCTGACCGGCGGCGCCGCGCACACGGTGGCCTGGCGCGGCCAGGACTACTACGACGCCACACCGTGGCGCGGCAGCGCCAAGGTCGAGGGCGGCGGCGCGCTGATCACGCTCGGCGTGCACGCGCTGGACCTGCTGATCTGGCTGCTCGGCCGGCCGGTCGAGGCGCAGGCGCAATCCGGCTGCCTGGCGCACGAGCGGATCGAGGTGGAGGACACGCTGGTCGGCAGCGTCAGGTTCGCCTCCGGTGCGATCGCCGGGGTGACCGCGACGACCGCGGCCTGCCCGGGCCTGCCGACCAGGGTCGCCGTCTACGGCGACCGCGGCAGCGTGGAGATCCCGGTCGATCCGGACGAGCGGGCCGCGGTCCGCGCGCAATACCGCGACTTCACCGCCGCGGTGACGGACGGCCGCCCGCCGCTGGTGGGCACGGCCGCGGGCCGCCGGGTGCTGGCCACCGTGCTGGCGCTGTACGAGTCGGCCCGCACCGGACGGACGGTGCCCGTGCCCGAGGAGGATCCATGGACCTGAGCCCGTACCGGGGCCGGGGCTTCCCGGGCGACATCGACCATGCGATCGCGACGACCCCCGTGGCCGGGATCGACCTCGACCAGGCCCGCGGCCAGCTGCGGCTGGCCCCGGAGACCGAGCCGCTGCTGTACGGCGCACCGCCGCCGGCGATCACGTACGTGCCCGGCGCGAGGCCGCGGCTGGAGCCCGTCGTGGCGGCGCTCCCGGCGGGCAGCCCGCGCGAGTTCGCGGTGGCCGCCAACCGCTGGGTCAACGCGCACGTCACACACCCGCACCACCTGCCCGAGCGCATCCCGCCCGACCGGGCGCTCGCGGAGGAGCAGATCATCGCGTCGGGCTCCGGCTGGTGCAACGAGCAGGCCCGGGTGCTGGTCGCGCTGGCCGGGCTGCGCGGCGTCCCGGGGCGGCTCTGCTTCGCCGTGCACGCCAACCTGCGCTGCGGGCACACCGCCGTGGAGCTGTTCCTGGACGGCGGGTGGGCGTTCTTCGACCCCACCTTCGGCGTGTTCGCCGAGTCGCCGGACGGCCGGCTCGCCGAGGCCCGCGAGCTCGCCGGAGCCGCCCGCGAGTCCGCCGACCTGGCCTACCGGGAGCCGCTGGCCCGCTACTACGCCCGCTGCAGGCCACACGTCGAGGACCAGCCGGGCTGGCGCACCGCGGATCGTCCCGCCGTGGACGCCGGCAGCCGGCTCTACACCCACCTCGGGTTCACCGACTACCTGATCGACGGCGTACGCGCCGCCTGATCAGGCACCCCCCATCCACCTTTCCGACTGGAGTGACGAATGGCAGAAGACGGCAGCATGCGCCGGCGGAGCTTCCTGAGCTTGTCAGCGGCCACGGCGGGTGCCACCGCCCTCGGCGTCACCGTCCCGCAGGCCGCTGCGGCGGCCACCACGACGGGCCGCCGGCCGTACCAGCGGCCGAAGGACGCGATCGTCGCGTCCCGCTGCGGCGGCTGGAACCCCACCGACACCACGACCACCCTGCAGAGCGCGATCAACAAGGCCCTGGACCAGACGCACCGGAAGAGCACCACGTTGTTCGTCGACCGGCAGGACGGCGACTGGGTGACCGGTCCGCTCGTGATCGGCTTCGACCCGGCCCACCCCAAGGGCCCCCATCCGCTGACGATCGTGTTCGAGCCGGGCACCGTGGTCCGGGCCAAGCCCGGCGCGTTCGACGGCACCCCGCTCATCTTCGACACCGTGGACGTCTGCCTCATCACCATCGCCGGACCGGCGACCGGGGAGCTGGTCTCCGACATCACCATCGTCGGCGACGGCGCGACGCTCGCGATGAACAAGACCGAGTACAACGCGGGGGAGTGGCGCCACGCGCTGAGCATCCTGAGCTGCGACAAGATCACTGTTCAGGGTCTGACCTTGCGCGACTCCGGGGGCGACGGCATCTACCTGGGCGTGCGGTACGACCGGCCGCGGCGCGCTTCCATCGGCCAGACGTACTGCAGCGACATCACGCTGCGCAACGTGCGCTGCGACAACCACCGGCGCAACGGCATGACCGTCATCTCGGTGGACGGGCTGCGGGTCGAGTCGTGCGCGTTCACCAACACGTTCGGCACGCCGCCGATGGCCGGCATCTGTTTCGAGCCGGACCCGGCGCGGACCACTTCCAAGCCGTTCGAGCTGCTTCCGCACAGCAGGCTGAAGAACATCGTCATCAAGGACACGGCGATCCGCGACAACGTGGGCCAGGCGGTGACCATCAACGCGCTGTGCCTGGCGGGCGCCCCGCCCGAGTGCGGGCCCATCGGCATCAGCTTCGACAACGTGCTGTTCGGCGCGACCACCGCCCCCGACCTGGGCACCTTCATCTGCTCGGTGTGGGGCGACAACGGCGACCCGACCCCGCGGGAGAACGGCGGCATCGGCACGGGTCCGATGATGCCGGGCGAGGTCTCGGTGACGGACTCGCTGATCGACTCCCGGCTGTTCGCGGCCGCGATCCGCACCCAGGCGATGCCCGCGGGAACCGACTTCCACCTGACCTTCACCCGCACCGCCATCTGGAACGACGCCTACTCCCGCGCCGGCAAGTACCAGCCGATCGCGCTGGTGGCGGTCGCCGGGCCGGACGTGGCGAAGAAGTACGGCGGCGTGACCTGGACCGACTGCGTGATCAACACCAACCAGCGCAACCCGCTGATCGCCGGCTACCCGTACGCGGGCGACAGCCAGTCGGCGTGCACCGGGCTGGCCGGGAACATCACCGCCTACCTGCCCGCCCCGACGGGGTCGCCGACGCTGAACGTCCCGCAGGCCGGCAACACCCTGACGATCGAGCAGTTCCAGGCGCCGAACGTGAAGGACTCTCCCACCCCGATGCCGCAGGTGTCGGTGAGCGCGTCGGCGGACACCGTACGGCACGGCGACGCGGTGACGTTCACCTTCACCCGCAGCGGCGGCGACACGAGCAGGACCATGGCGGTCGCGTACTCGACGACGGGAACGGCCGAGGAGCGCTACGACTACGACGGCCTGTCCGGCGTGGCGATCTTCAAGCCCGGGGAGTCCACCGCCACGGTCACGATGAAGACCCGCAGGCCGGACCTCGCCAACGACACGCGCACGGTGATCCTGGAGATCCTGCACAGCGACGCGTACAAGTTCGACGCCGGGACCCGGACCGCCACCGTGGCGGTGCGCTGACCGTGCCCGCCCCGGCCCCAGGGGCTTCGGCCCCTGGGGCTCCGGGATCACTGGGCTCCGGGATCACTGGGGCGCCGGCCCCTGGGGCGCTGGGGCCATTGGGGCGCTGGGGTCACTGGGGCCGATGGGGTCCCCGGTCACCGCGCCGCTCAGCGCGCGGCGGCGAGGACGCGGCGCATCGTGCCGCCCAGCACCGCGCGGCGGTCGGCCTCGGCGAGCCGGGCGAACAGCACCCGCCCGAGCGACATCCGCAGGTCGATGAAGGGCATGTCGGACCCGAACACGACCTGGCCGGAGCCGACCTCGCCGACCATCCGGCTGATCTCGTCGCCGTGCATGAACGAGCCGCACAGCTCCAGGATCACGTTCGGGTGGCGGCGGGCCACCTCGATCGCGTCGTCGAAGCCGGACCGGAACAGGCCGGAGTGCCCGGCCAGGATGGTCACCTCGGGGTATCGCTCGGCCACCTCGCCCACCATCGCCGGATCGTCGTACGGCAGGCCGGAGGTGGTGTGGGTGAGCACCGGGCACCGGGTCTGCGTGGCGTACTCCCAGACCGGGCGGTAGCGGGGGCCGGTCAGCCGGTACTCGTGCAGGCTCGGATGGAGCTTGATCCCGGCGAACCGCGGGTCGCCCGCCCACCGCGACAGCTCGGCCACCGGGTCCTGCCAGGGGTTGACCACCATGTATCCGGCCAGCCGGCCGGGATGCGCGGCCACGGCCGCCGCGGTGGCGTCGTTGCCGGCCGCGGCGTCGCACTGGATGGCCAGATGGCTGGACAGCAGGGTGAGGGCCACGCCGCACCGGTCCATCACCTCGACCAGCTTCGCCGCGCCGTGGTCGGGGATGAAGAACAGGCTGTACGGGCCGAGGTGCGCGTGCGCGTCCACCGCCTCGGCCGGAGGTGTCCGCCGGTTCAGTACGTTCTCGGGGTTCATGCCAGCCCGTCCAGGTCGGTCAGGGTCGCCAGGGTGCCCGCGCCGATCGCGGCCACCGCCTCGTCGCTCAGCTCGGACCACAGCAGCCGGGTCACCGACTCGGCCGGGTCCCGCTCCGGCATGCCGGTGCCGAACACCAGCCGGCCCGGCCCGAACCGCTCGGCCAGCCACTCCAGCCCACGGTGCGAGGACAGGTCGGCGGTGCCCAGATAGACGTTTCCGGTCCGGTCGAGCACCCCGGCGATCCTGCGGAGCACCCGGTATCCGGCTCGCCCCACGACCACCGGAAGCGAGGGATGGCGCCGGGCCAGCGTCTCCACCTCCGTCCAGCCGGCCTGAGCCGCGTCCAGGAGGACGGGCAGCCCGGCGTCGGCCAGCGCGGCGAACATCGGCGCGGCGTCCGGCCCGGCCAGCTCGTACCCGTGGTCCGCCGGGTAGGCCCGCACCGCCCGCACGCCGTGCTCGCGGGCGGCGCGGACGAACCCCGCGGGGCTGCCGGTCTCGCCGGTGCCGTCCGGCAGCAGCACCCAGCAGGCGGCCAGCCGGGGCTGATCGGCCACCAGCCGGCTGACCAGCGCGTTGCCGGTGGCCGGGTCGTGCAGCCGCGACCAGGAGTGGCCGACGATCGCGGCGGCGACGCCGACCCGGTCCATCCGTTCCAGCAGGGCGGCCACCGTGCCGTCGCCGACGTCGATCCGTGGCTGCCGGCCGAGCATGGCGTCCGCGTCGACGAGCAGGGGTGGCGGCACAGGAGACTCCTTACCAGGTGATGGAACTCGGTGATGGAACTAGGTGATGGAAACCGACGCGGAGCGCGCGCCCGCGTCGACGACGTACGCGTCGCTCAGGCCGATCAGCAGGGTAGCCACCCTGGCGCCGGTGCCGCTGTCGGGCCGGCGGGTGTTCAGGGTGACCTTGGCGGTGGTCTTTCCGGGCTCGAAGACCACGACGCCGGACAGGCCGTCGTAGTCGTAGCGCTGGGTGGCGGTGCCGGTCATCGAGTAGACCACCGCCATGGTTCTGCTGATGTCCGTGCTGGAGCGGGTGAAGGTCAGGTCGACGCTGCCGCCGTGCGCCACCGTGGCACTCGCGGGCGCGACCGAGACCGTGGTCTTCGGCGTCGGGCTCTGGTCCGCGTTGGGATCGGTCAGCTCGTTGACCGTCAGGGTGACGTTCGCGCCCGCGCCCAGCGACTTGGCGGTGGCGTTGTTGGGCGCGGTGACGTACGCGGTGATGTCCCCGGTCAGGTTGGTGCAGGTGGTCCCGGACACCGGCGGCGCGACGAGGAGCGGGTTGGCCTGGTTGCTGTGGATCACGCAGGCCGTCCAGTCGATGTTGCCGAACTGCGTGGCGGTGCCGGCCGAGGGATTGTTGGCCAGCAGGGTGATCGGGGCCCACTTGCTGACGGCGTTGCCCAGCACCACGGTGTTGGCCCGCGCAGCCTTGAGGTTCCACAGCACGGTGCGGGTGAAGCCGAGGTGGATGCCGCTCGCGGCGGTCATGCCCTCGGTGAGCAGGCCGGTGCAGAACACCCGGGCGTCGAGCAGCGAGTCCTCGACGGTCACGGTGCCGGTGATGGGAGGACCGGCGGCGTTGCCGCCGCCGTTGTCGCCCGAGCTCGCCACCACGAGCGTGGCGATCTGCGAGGTGGTCGGCCCGAGCCGGCAGTTCTTCAGGGTGACGCCCAGCGGGGCGCAGTCGGCGGGGGCGCCGGCCAGGCAGGTGGCGTTGACGTTGACGCCGTACCCGGCGTTGTCCAGGAAGCTGCAGTCGGTGACCGTGATGTTCTTCAGCCGTCCGTAGGGCCGGAACGACTTGGGCGGGTCGGGCTCGAAGTCGATGCCGGCCATGGGCGGTGCGCCGGTCGAGCCGGAGAAGGCGCAGCCGGTCACCGTCAGCCCGTCCACCGTCGCCACGCTCATGCCGTTGCGGCGGTTGTCGTCGCAGTGCACGTTGACGACGTGGATGTCGGAGCAGTACGGCTTTGCGTACCCCACGGCGTTGAGCTGCTGGCCCAGATAGATGCCGTCCCCGCCGGCGCCGCGCAGGGTCAGCCCTTCGATGACGATGTTCTTGCAGCTGAGGAGGTTGATGAGGTGCCGCCACTCGCCCGCGTTGAACTCCTCGCGGTTCATCGTGAGGGTGGCGCCGTAGCCGAGCAGCGTGACGTCGGAGACGCCCTTGCCGTTGTCGGGCCCGCTGTTCGGGCCCATCATGCTCAGCAGGCAGGCGTCGTTGCCCGAGCCGTCGAAGGCCCCGGCCTTGCCGCGCACCGTCACGCCCGGAGCGAAGACGATGGTCAGCGGGGCGGCGCCCTTCAGGTACGGCGCGGCGGCGCCGATGCTGAGCGGCCCGGTGACCCAGTCGCCGTCCTGCCGGTCGATCACGAGGGTGACGCGCGTGCTCTGGCTGTTGGTGGCGGCCAGCGCCGCCTGTAACGCGGCCTTCAGATAGGCGGTCGAGTCGGCGGGGTCGAACCCGAAGCTGGAGGCGATGATCGCGCCGGTCGGCGGGGTGTAGGGCGGGAAGCCGCCAGGACCGGGCGGCGGCGGGTCGGCGGCGGCGGGGCGCGCGCCAAGGCCGGCGGTGGCCGTGACCGCCGCGGCGGCCGTGGACAGGTACAGGAAGCCGCGTCGCTTCAGCCGCGACGGCGGGGTGCCGGGGTTCGAGCTGGACATCCTGAGGACTCCCTTCCTCATGGCGGACAGCGGTGGTGTGCCCCCGTCGGCCGGCACGGGCCGGCCCGAATGCCCCCGTGGATGTGGGTCGCGGTGTTGCAACGATTGTGAAGTTCTGGCGATCACGATAACGGCCCAGACCTAAATTAGGAAGAGCCGATGACTGACGAGAGGGAAGACGCGATGCCCGACCTGCTCCCGTTACTCGACCGGGTGACCCTCACCGGCACGGCCACCCCGGCGGCCGGCCTGCTGACCGCCTCGCTGCCGTGGCCGCGGGCCGCGGTGGCGCCCCTCGCCCTGGGCGGCAGGCCGACCGGGGCGCAGCCGCTCGGCCGCTGGCCCGGCACCGGCTTCCCGCGCCGGCTGCTGCTGGCCGCCGACGCCGGGCCGGACGGCGCGCCGGACCGGCTGCACCTGACGCGCGCAGCCGTCGGGTACGGGGATCCGCCCCGGCCGCAGGCCGTCGCGGAGGTCTTCGCGCGCAGCGACGAGCCCGGTTACCTGTGGGAGCGCAGCCTGCTGCGCCTGCGGCTCGGGAACCGGTCGGTGGCGCTGGCCATGGGCCTGCGCACCGGGGGAGAGGTGCACTGGTGGGAGGGCTGCCGCCTGGTGGTCCACGCCGAGTCCGCGGAAGAGCTGGTCGTCGAGATGGGCGGGGCGGTGCCGCACCACGTGGTGTCCGCGGCCGCGCACGCCGGCCTGGGCACGTACGGCAACCCCTACCTGCATCGGCACAACTGGCTGACCGCGAGCCTGTTCGTGCGGGCGCACCGCAACGGGGTGTGCGAGGTGGTGGCGCGGCACGTCAACGGCCGGTTCGTCGACGACGGGCGGGAACTCGCGGACGTGGTGCCGGTGCTGGGCGTCCGGGCCGAGGGAGACACGACGGCGCCGGCCGGGCCGTGGGACGGCGGGACGGACCTGGTCAGGCTGGGCGGGGTCGAGTTCGACATGACGGAGGTGGCCCGGCTGTCCACCCCGGACAGGCCGGGCGAGCTGTCGGAGGCGGACGGCTGGCTCGTGCTGGCGCCCTACGCCGGTGTGGAGATCCTGGGCGGGCTCCACCCGCAGGAGGTCACCGGGCAGCCGTACCTGTTCCGGGCGCGGGAGCGGGCCTTCCCGCGCGGCATGGCGCGCAGCCTGAGGTTCTCGCTCAGCCTCTCCGACCGGCCGGCCACCGTGGTGCGCTACCTGGCCCCGGACTGGTGGTATGGCCTGTGCGAGGAGTTGTCCGGGGCGCCGGTGCTGCCGGTCGCGCCCGGCCGGGCCGCCCGGATGGCCGCGGACTGGCTGGCCGGGCACGTCGTGTCCGGCGGATTCGAGGACGGCACGGTGCCCCGCAACGACAAGCAGGGCTTCGACGACAGCGACGGGCGGCGCCGGTACGAGCCCGGCTGGGAGGGCGAGGTGCCGTACGCCGCCTTCCTGGCGGCCTGGCGCACCGGCGACAGCGCGGCGCACGCGCGGGCCCTGCGGATCGGGTACGCGGTCACCGACATCGCCGTCGACCACGCCGCCCACCTGACGCGCATGCACGGGCATCCGCCCAACGCGCTGTCGCTGCCGATGACCAGGGTGCTCGGCACCGTCGCGAGCTACCTGGAGACGGGGGACCCGTTCCTGCTGCGCACCGCCCGGGCCGCGGTGGACGCCGCACACGCCGTCCACCTGTCCGCCTGGCCCCGGCTCACGGTCGGCAGGGACGCCTGCTACCTGCGCGGCGCCGCCATGCTCTACCGCTACCTCGGCGACGACCACTACCGCGCGCTGTGCCTGGAGGGCGCGCACACCGTGGTGGCGAGCCAGCGGCCCAACGGCAGCTTCGGCGACCAGGGCGGCGGCGTCGGGCTGCACGGCTGGAACGCCTACATCACCAAACCGTGGATGGGCCTGCTCGCGCTCGGCGGGGTCCTCGACTACCTGGAGCTGTGCCCGGGAACGGAGCCGCTGCACGCGGCGGTGCTGCGGTTCGGCGACTGGCTGCTGGCCGAACGGCAGCGGCACGGCGACCGGGAGGGCTGGGCCTACCAGCACGACTACGACGGCGAGCGGGAGCACAGGGACGTGGTGACCGGGCGGACCGTGCGCCTGCCGACCGGGCTGCCGCTGTGGCACCACGACACGCTGGCCCGGCTGCTCGGCTACTGCACGATGACCACCGGGAACCCCGAGTACGTGGAGTCGTGGCTGCGCAGCCACACCGGGTTCTGGGACGCGGCGGAGGCCGGCGACTGGCCGACCTACACCACCGACCACGTGGTGGCCGCGACGCTGCAGTTCGTGCCGTGGCTGTACGACAGGCTGTGGAACGTGCGCTGGGACGGCGCCGGGACGGTCCCGGCGCCGGTGGCGGGCGGCGCCGGGACGCTGGCCGCCACCACGGTGTCCACGCCGTACGGTGTGCGTCCGCTCTCTCCCTGAAGCGGCGTCTAGAGCACGTGGTCCAGGACGATCAGCTCACCGGGGGTGACCAGGTAGACGCTGTCGTCCTGGACCACCACCCGGTAGACGCCCGGCTCCGTGTGCAGCACCCGGAGCCGGCGCGGCCCGGCCAGGTCCCACAGCTCCACCCGGTCCTCCGTACGCACCACGTATCGGCCGGGGCGGTCCGTGGGCAGCAGGCCCTCCGGCGTGATCCCGCCCGGCATCGTCAGGAAGCGCTCCGGGGTCGCCAGTGCGTCCGGGTCCGCGCGGAACCACCGGTACCCGCCCGGCAGCCCGCCGATCCCGCACAGCCATCCGGTGTCGTCCAGCCTGCCGTGCACGGTCACGTGGTCGGCGCCGGGCGGCATCGGGACCGATTCCCGGACCTCCAGGCTCGCCGCGTCCAGCAGGGCCAGCCGGCAGGTGGCCGCCGCCGGGTCGCGCGAGGACATGTCCGCGTGCCGGGCGGTGCCCGCCAGGATCGTCGCGGTGCCCGGCACGTGGTGCATGCTCTGCACGGACTGTTCCGGCAGCGGGTCGTCGAGGTGGCCCGCCCGCCCGGTGGCCGGGTCGTACCAGGCCAGGACGCAGCCCAGCCGGCCGTACTGATGGGTGGAGGAGTAGATCAGCGTGGAGCCGTACCGCGTGCTCGCGACCGGGCGCATGGCGCCCGGCGGGGCGGCCACCACCCGGGGGTTGTCCGGGAACCGGCCCGGCCGGTCGGGGGCGTACTCCGTCAGCTCGCCCCCCGCGTACGCCGCGAGGTAGACCTTCCCGCCGACGTGCCAGGTCCTGGTCACCTGGCCGCCGCCCGGCGCCGCCCGTCCCCGGTCCTCGCCGCGCCCGCTGAGCAGGTCGACCGTCCAGAACCGCTGGCTGATGAACGGCGTGCCGAGCACGGTCCTCTCGTCGAGCCGGACCAGGCAGTCCACCGTGCACACGGCGTCGGTGTCCGGCGTGGTGCGCAGCTCGGGTCTGCCGGTGGCGGCGTCGAACCGGTGGAACTCGCCGTACCGGGTGACCGCCACGAGGTGCCTGCCGTCGGCGGTCAGGGCGAGCGTGAAGTGGTCGGCGTCCGGCACCCGGCACAGCGTGCGCGTGGCGCCGGTGCCCTGGTCCCAGCACACCACCTCGGCGTGGTCCGCGCCGGTGCGGGCGCCGTAGACCAGCCGGCCGTGCCCGGTGAACCAGCGCACCCCCTCCGTGCCGGGGGGCGATCCGACCTCCAGAGCCGCCCGGCCGCGCTCGCTCAGCAGCCGCCAGCGGTCGGCCGCCCCCTCCGGCGCGGGCTCGCCCGGGTGCAGCCGCTCGCCGGCCGGGTCCCAGCGCAGCAGCTCGGTCTCCGGGGTCTCCACCGCCAGCCGCACTCCGCCGCCGTCCGGGAAGCTCGCCCGCAGGTAGTGCTGCGGGGTGACGCCGCGGTGCACGCGGACGGTACGGCAGGCACGGGTGTCGAAGCTGACCGCGTCGGTGGTGCTTCCGGTGAACGCGACCACGAGCAGCTTCCCGGTCCCGGGATCCAGGGCCATGCCCTGGAACACCAGGCCGGGGTCGGCGCCGGTGGGGAACGCCTCCCACCGGCCGCTGGACAGCGTGAGCCGGACGATGCGCGACAGGTCGCCGCACAGCCACAGCGTGTCCGGGTCCGTGGCGACCGCGCTGTAGAAACCCGCGTGCGGCGGCGGGAACCGGTAGATCCGGGCGGAGCCGTCGGCCCGGACCAGCACACCGGTGCTGCCCGAGGTGGCGTTCCACGAAGATGTCCAGAATCGGTCGGGGCCGATACGTAGCAGCGGGGTGTTGACGAAAGGGACCCTGGTCTTCGGCACGGGTACCCGCAGCGGGGTCATCGTGAGTGCTCGCCTTTCTGGGCACCGGTTTTCTGGTCTGGTGCCGGCGAGTATCGCCCGTCGGCGACGCCGCTGGCAATATCCGGCGGCGGGTTTCAACTCTTGACGGCCACGAGTTTGTCATTTACGGTCGGGGCCGTTATCAACGAGAGCCGGCCCTCGGCGTCGAGCGCCAGAGGGCCGGGTGCGTGGCGGTGAGCGGGACGCCTACCAGGCGACCGGCATCGTGCTCAGGCCGTGTACGACGGTGAAGGAGCGGAACAGGGGCTCGCCCGCCGGTCGCAGGCCGGGGAACCGGCGCAGCAGGGCGGGGAACGCGATCCGCATCTCCATACGGGCCAGGGGAGCGCCGAGACAGTGATGGACGCCGTGCCCGAACGCGACGTGGCCGACGGCATCCCGGCGGATGTCCAGGTCGTCCGGGTTAGGGAGAAGCCCAGGGTCGCGGTTGGCGGCGGGAAGGGAGCAGATGACGGTCTCGCCGGGGCCGATGGTCCGATCGCCCAGCCGGACCTCGGTCGTAGTGATCTTTACTGTTCCGGAATGCACGATGCTCAGCCACCGCAGCAGTTCCTCGACGGCGGCGTCCACGCGGTCCGGCTCGTCGCGCAGCAGCGTGAGCTGGCCAGGGTGCCGCAGCAGGGCGAGTGTGCCCAACGACAGCATGTTGGCCGTGGTCTCGTGCCCGGCGAGCAGCAGCAGGCTGCCGATGCCGGCGAGCTCGGCGTCGCTCAACTCGTCGCCGTGCTCGCGTACGAGCATCCCGAGCAGGTCGTCACCGGGATCGTTCCGCATCGTCTTGATCAGGCCCGCGATGTACGCCCGGGCCTCCGACGCCGCGGCCGCGCGTGCGTCCGGAGACAGGGACACGTCCAGGATCCGCTTGGACGTGTCCTGGAAGCCGGCCCGGTCGGCGTACGGTACGCCCAGCAGTTCGCAGATCACCAGGGAGGGAACGGGGAGGGCGAAGTCCGTCACCAGATCGGCGGGCGGTCCGCCGCGCTCCATGGCGTCCAGATGGTCGTCGACGATCTGCTGGACTCTGGGCTCCAGCCGGCGCATCCGGCGGACGGTGAACTGGGGCGTGAGCATCCGGCGCAGCCGGGTGTGCTCGGGCGGGTCGGAGCCGAGCAGGTTGCCGGCGCGCATCTCGGCGGCCTCCTCCGCGCTGGGCGGCGGTGCGCCGGGCGGCCGGAGCGGAGGCACGAGGGCGTTGCTGTACAGCTCGGGATGGCTCAGCACCGTACGGACGTCCTCGAACCTGGTGACCAGCCAGGCGTCGGTGCCGAACACGGTGCTGATCCGGGCGACCCCCTCGTCGTTCCGCAGTGCGGAGAGCTCCGGGACGGGATGGAATCCGTCCCGTCGCATGTGCAGAGGCAGGGACATGTCGCGCACGCTCCTTGGGTCACCGGCAGTCTGATGATCGTCTTGTCACGATTCGACGATAACTGTCCGGTGCCCGCCGTGGACGGTCGTGACGCGACTGTGGCCCGCGTGCAGGCGGCCGGCGTGCAGGCGGCCGGCGTGCAGGCCGGTCGCGGGGGCCGGTTACCCGGTCAGGCGAACCGCGCGAGGGCGGCGACGTAGATCTCGACGGCCTCCTCGATCCGGTGGACCAGGCAGTACTCGTCGGTGACGTGCGCCTGCTCGGGCTCACCCGGGCCGCAGATGACCGTGGGCGCCCCGCCACAGGCGGCGGCGAGGATCGAGGCGTCGGTGAAGTAGCTGGCCGCCGGGCGGTCGCCCGGCGCGCCCGCCCCCGCCTCGACCAGGGCCCGTACGAAGGGGTCGTCCGGGTCCGTCCAGATCGCGGGCAGGTCCACGAGCACGTCGAGGGTCGCCTCGCCGCCGAGCGCGGCCCGCAACCGCTCGCGAAGTCGTCCGTGGTCCTGACCGGCGACGGTGCGCAGGTCGACGGTCGCGGCGGCCAGGTCGGGCACGGAGTTCACGTTGATCCCGCCGCGTACGGTTCCCACGTTCACGGTGGACGGGCCGAGCCAGGGGTGTTCCGGCACCCCGGGATCGAACGTCTCGACGGCGCCGATCACGCGGGCGAGCTTGTAGATCGCGTTGTCGCCCAGATGCGGCATCGAGCCGTGCGCCGTCGTGCCTCGCGTCGTGGCCTCCAGCCAGAGCGCGCCCTTGTGCCCGAGCAGCACCCGGTTGGCGGTCGGCTCGGCCACGAGCAGGCCGCGCGACCTGCCCACCAGACCCTCGGCCACCATGGCGGCCGCGCCTTCGCAACCGGTCTCCTCGCCCACGGTGAAGACCAGCTCCAGGGCGACCTTCGGCCCGGCGCGGCGCACGTGCCGCTCGGCGGCGACCACCAGCGCGGCGACGCCGGCCTTCATGTCGCTCGAACCGCGCCCGTACAGGCGGTCGCCGTCGATCTCCGCGCCGTGCGGCGCGTGCCGCCACGCCTGCCCGCCCAGCGGCACCGTGTCGAGGTGTCCGGTCAGCGTCACGGGTTCGCCCGTCCCCCAGCGGGCGACCAGCCCAGTGCGGCCGGGGGTCTGCTCGGGCGCGTGCTCGTGCTCGCGCACGGCGAAACCGGCGTCCGACAGCCGTCTCGCGAGTGGTCCGGCCACCGCGGCCTCGCCCCCGCCCACCGAGTCGATCCTGATCAGCTCGCGTGCCAGCTCGACCGCCTCGTTCACCCGGCCTCCCCTCTCTGTTCCTCCTCCGCGGTTCCGGCCGCCACCGGCCGGCTGGTCTGCCGTACGACGAGCCGGGGAGCGATGGCGATGCGCTGCGCGGGCCGGGGGTCGCCGGCCTTGACCTGGCCGAGCAGGCGCACGGCCTCCGACGCCATCTCCTCCACCGGCTGGCGGACGGTGCTGAGCGGAGGGTCGCACATCGTCGCGTGTCCCACGTCGTCGAACCCGACCACGGCCACGTCCTCGGGGACGCGCGCGCCGCCGAACCGCAGCGACCGCACCAGGCCCACCGCGATCTCGTCGTTCGCGCAGACGACCGCGTCCGGCAGCCGGCCGGCGTCGAGCAGCCTGCGCCCGGCCTCGACGCCCCATTCGAGGGTGAACGCGCCCAGCAGCGGCGGCAGGACCTCCACGCCGGCCCGCGCGGCGGTGCGTTCATACCCGCTGAGCCGCAACCGGGCGGAGGAACTCTCCAGGCGGCTGCCCGCGAAGACCACCGAGCGGGCCCCGCCCGCGATCACGTGCTCGACCGCGAGGGCCAGCCCGGCCTCGTCGTCCACGCCCACCCAGTCGGCCCCGCCGCCCTCGATGTAGCGGTCGACCTGCACCAGGGGCACCCGGCGGGCCGCGTCCAGCACCGCGGGGACGCTGGCCTCGATGTCACACGGGCTGATGATCAGGCCGTCCACGCGCCGGGCCAGCAGGGTCTCCAGCCTCCGTGCCTCGACCTGCGGACTGTACTGGGACGCGCACAGCAGCAGGTCGGTGCCCGAGTTCTGCAGCTCGCGCTCCACGGCCTCGACGATCGTGGTGAAGAACGGGTTGCCGATGCCCGGGACGACCATGCCGATGGTGCCGGTGGTCTGGTCGCGCAGCGCCTTGGCGACCGCGTTCGGCTGGTAACCGAGCTCGGCGGCGGCGCGCGCCACCCGCTCGGCGATCTCGGGCGTGACCTTGCGCCGCCCCGATAGGGCACGGGAGGCCGAGGCCACGGAGACGCCGGCCGCTCGTGCCACGTCGTGAATCGTCACGCCCATTGTGTAATCGATTTCCCTTGATCTTTGCCAACGATCGACCTTTCCGACCGTTGCGACGCCAGGATCACACGGAACGATAGAGGTTCTGTGAGGAAAACGCACCCTTGACGGTGCTTTTTTAGGCCCACTAGCATGCCCGAAACTCGGGTAATCGATTACCCAATCGATCTCACTCCTTCCCGGCCCCCCCGAAAGGCTCATCTCTCATGGCGCGATCCACGAGGCTCATCCGCCTGACAGCGGCGACGACGATCCTGGCCACCGGCCTGCTGGCGGCGGCCTGTGGCGGCTCGGACGACTCCGGCTCTTCCGGGGGCTCCGGCGGCGACCAGCCGCGGGTCGGGCTCGTCCAGATCAACCAGCAGGCGATCTTCTTCAACGAGATGAACGCCGGCGCCCAGCAGGCGGCGAAGGAGGCGAACGTCGACCTCACGATCTTCAACGCCAACGACGACCCGGCCAAGCAGAACGAGGCCATCGACAACTTCGTCCAGCAGCAGTTCGACGCCGTCATCGTGGTCGCCATCGACGTCGAGGGCATCAAGCCCGCCGTGAAGATCGCCAAGGACGCCGGGCTGAAGGTCGTCGCCGTCGACGCCATCGTCGACTCGCCCGCCGTGGACACCCAGGTGGGTGTGGACAACGCGGCGGCGGCCAAGCAGGCGGGCGACTTCGTCAACAAGTGGGCCCAGGCGCAGGGCGTGACCGCGCCGAAGATCGGCGTGGTGGGCGCGCTGAACTCCTTCATCCAGAACATCCGCAAGGACGACTTCAACAAGACCGTCGAGGCCGCGGGCGCCAAGATCGTGCAGACCGTCGACGGGCAGAACAAGCAGGAGGCCGCCATGACGGCCGCGGAGAACCTGCTCACCTCCCGTTCCGACATGAACATCGTGTACGCCACCGGCGAGCCGGCCCTGCTCGGCACGGTCGCCGCGGTGAAGTCGCAGAACGCGGCCGACCGGGTCAAGGTCTTCGGCTGGGACCTGACCAAGGAGGCCATCAACGGCATCGACGAGGGGTTCGTCGCCGGGGTGGTCCAGCAGGACCCGAAGACCGAGGGCTACGAGGCCGTCAAGGAGGCCAAGGCCCTGGTCGGCGGCGCCCAGGCCAAGAAGAAGATCGACGTGCCCGTGACGATCGTGACCAAGGACAACGTCGACCCGTACCGCGCCACGTTCAAGTGAGCGGCGAAGGGACTCGTATGACGGACCAAGAGGCGGGTCGCGTTGATCGAGTGGTCATGCGCGACATCCGCAAGCGCTACGGAATGGTCGACGCGCTGCGCGGCGTGACGCTGCGCGTCGGCCCGGGAGAGGTGGTGGGGCTCGTCGGCGACAACGCGGCCGGCAAGTCCACCCTGATGAAGGTGCTGGCCGGCGCCGTCGTGCCGGACTCCGGAGAGATCGTCTTCGACGGCAGGCCGGTCGCCTTCGCCAACCCCAGGGACGCCCGCGAGCTGGGCATCGAGATGGTCTACCAGGACCTCGCGCTCTGCGACGACATCGACGTGGCCGGGAACCTGTTCCTCGGCAGGGAGCCGCGCAAGGCCGGCGGGATGATGCTCGACGTGCGCAAGATGCACGCGGACGCCCGGCGGCATCTGGACGCGCTGAACATCCGGATCCCGCTGACGGACATCCCCGTCGGAGGGCTGTCCGGCGGCCAGCGGCAGGCGGTCGCCATCGCCCGGGCGGTGACCTTCGGGCCCAAGCTGCTCATCCTCGACGAGCCGACGGCGGCGCTCGCCGTCGCCGAGGTCGAGACCGTTCTCGAACTGATCAAGACGGTCTCGGCCCAGGGCGTCTCGGTCATCCTCATCACGCACCGTCTGCAGGACCTCTTCCGGGTCTGCGACCGGCTGTGCGTCATGTACGAGGGCACGCTCAGGGCCGACCTGGACGCCCGGAACACGAGCCTCGAACGGCTCGTGTCCGAGATCGTCGCCCACGACGAGGGAGAGAAGGAGGGGAGGCGACGGTGACCGCCACCAGGACCGGAACCAGTCACGGGACCAGCCAGCGGGTCGTCACCACCAGGTCGGCCCGGGCCAACGCCCACATCGGCCGGCACGCGCAGACGATCGCGATCGCGGTCGTGCTGGTGGTCCTACTGATCTTCTTCGCGTTCTCCGCCGACCGGTTCGCCACGACGGGCAACATACTCAACCTGTTGCGGCAGATCGCCCCCACGCTGGTCGTCGCGACCGCGATGACCTTCGTGATCAGCACCTCGGGCATCGACCTTTCGGTCGGCTCCACGGTCGCGCTGTCCGGGTCGCTGCTCGCGATCGTGCTGCAGCACGGCTGGAACCCCACCCTCGCCCTGGTCGCGATCCTCGCGCTCGGCGCGCTGATCGGGTTCGTGAACGGGTGGTTCTCCTCCTACCAGAACATCCCGCCGTTCATCGTCACGCTCGCGATGCTGTCGATCATGCGGGGTACGGCGCTGCGCGCCACCGAGGGCTACTCGACCCCCATCGACGGCGACCTCTGGATCGTCCAGATCGGCCAGGGCCGCATCGCCGGGGTGCCCGTCCCGGCCATCCTCGCCGTGATCGTCGCGCTCGTCGGCTGGCTCGTCCTCACCCGGACGCCGTTCGGCCGCTACGTCATCGGCCTCGGCTCCAACGGCGAGTCGCTGCGCCGCACCGGTGTGAACACGCGGAAGGTCGGGCTGACCGTCTACGTGCTCACCGGCCTGGCGGCGGCGGTCGCGGGCGTGCTGATCGCCACCCGCCTCAGCTCCGGCTCGTCCAACGCCGGCAGTGGCTTCGAGCTGGAGGTCATCACGGCCGTCGTGCTCGGCGGCACCAGCCTCTTCGGCGGCCGGGCGAGCATGCTCGGCACGATCCTCGGCGCGCTCACGCTCGGCGTGATCGCCAACGGCCTGGTGCTGCTGCACGTCTCGCCGTTCTACGTGCAGATCGTCCAGGGCGGCATCCTGCTGCTGGCCATCTTCGCCAACAGCAAGGTGTGGGCGAAGTTCGGGGCGATACGGAAATGACGTCCGCAGCCCGGCCTCCGTCCGTGACGACCGTGCTTGTGAACACCGTGCTTGTGAACACCGTGCTCGGCCCGGTGTCCCCCGACGACCTCGGGATCACGCTCTGCCACGAGCACCTGCGCAACGACGGCGCCCGCGCCTGGCACCCCGCGCCCGACGGCGACGCCGAGGGCGAGCTGATCGCCCACGACCCCGTGCGGATCGAGTTCCTCGGCAGGCTCCGCAACGACCCGTACCTCTCCCGCGACAACGTGTCGCTGGACGACACGGGGACCGCGATCGAGGAGGTGCGCAGGTTCGCCGAGCGCGGCGGGCGCACGCTGCTCGAGGTGACCCCCGAGGGGATCGGGCGGGCGCCCGCCGAGCTGGTCGCGATCGCCCGCGCCACCGGGCTGAACGTCGTCATGGGCTGCGGCTTCTACCTGGAGAAGACCCATCCGGCCCGGGTGCGCTCGATGACCGCGGCGGACGTCGCCGACGAGATCGAGCGCGACCTCACCGACGGCGTGGACGGCGTCCGCGCCGGAGTGATCGGCGAGATCGGCGTCTCGCCGGACTTCACCCCGGAGGAGGAGAAGGTGCTGCGCGGCGCGGCCCGGGCGCAGGCCCGCACCGGCGTGCCGCTCTCGGTGCACCTTCCCGGCTGGGTGCGGCACGGCCACCGCGTGCTCGACGTCATCGCCGAGGAGGGCGGCCTGCTCGCCGCCACCGTGCTCTCGCACCTCAACCCCAGCGGGGCGGACCGCGACTACCAGGTGTCCCTCGCCCTGCGCGGCGCCTACCTCGGCTACGACATGTGCGGCATGGACTACCTCTATCCGGGCGAGGGCCAGTCCCCGTCCGACGAGGACAACGCCGCCGCGGTGGCCTGGCTGGTGCGTGCCGGGCTCGGGCCCCGGGTGCTGCTCTCCCAGGACGTGTTCCTGAAGACCATGCTCGTCCGCTATGGCGGCACCGGCTACGCCCACATCCTCACCCATTTCGTCCCGCGCCTGCACCGGCACGGGGTGACCGCCGACGACACCACCCGGCTGCTCGCGGACAACCCGCGCGAGCTCTTCCTCGCCGCCGCGCGCGGCCACTGATCACACCACACAGACAGAAGGAGACGATTTCCATGACCCGCGTGCTGGTCGCCGGCGAATCGTGGGTGAGCCAGTCGACCCACTACAAGGGCTTCGACGCGTTCACCACGACCACCTACCACACCGGAATCGATCCGCTGCGGGACGTCCTGGTGGCCGACGGCATCGAGGTCGACCACCTGCCCGCGCACGACGTGCCCGCGTTGTTCCCCGGCACGCCCGAGGCGCTGGCCGCCTACGACGTGATCGTGCTCTCCGACATCGGGGCCAACAGCATCCTGCTGCACCCCGCCACCTGGCTGGCCAGCGAGAAGACCGTCAACCGGATCGACCTGCTGGCCGACTGGGTGGAGCGGGGCGGCGGCCTCGCCATGGCCGGCGGCTACCTGAGCTTCCAGGGCTTCGAGGCGAAGGCCGCCTTCGCCGGCACGGCGGTCGAACGGGTGCTCCCCGCCCGGATCTCCCGCTACGACGACCGCGTCGAGACGCCGCAGGGCGTGCCCGGCGTGCTCGCCGACGACGCGCACCCCATCGTGGCCGGGCTTCCCGCCCAGTGGCCCGACCTGCTCGGTTACAACCGTTTCGCGCTGCCCGAGGACGCGACGCTGCTCGCGACCGTCGGCGGCGACCCCCTGCTCGCCGTACGGCAGGCCGGGGCCGGCCGTACGCTCGCCTGGGCCTCCGACATCGCGCCGCACTGGTGCCCGGACGAGTTCGTCTCCTGGGACGGCTACCGCACCCTGTTCACCCGGGCGGTCCGCTGGCTCGCGAAGGAGATCTGACATGCCGATCCCGGTGATCCTCGACTGCGACCCCGGGCACGACGACGCCATGGCCATCCTGCTCGCGGTGGCCCACCCGGCGATCGACCTGCGCGCGGTCGCGACGGTCGCGGGGAACCAGACGGTGGAGAAGACCGCGCTCAACGCGCGGCGGATGCTGAGCCTGGCCGGCGTCACCGATGTGCCGGTCGCCGCCGGCTGCGACCGCCCGCTCGCGGCGCCGCTGGAGATCGGCGACTACGTACACGGGGAGAGCGGCCTGGACGGCCCGGCGTTCGGGGAGCCGAGCGTCCCGCTCGACCCCCGCCACGGCGTGGACCTCATCCACGACACGCTGGCGGCCGCCGCAGAGCCGGTGACCGTGGTGGCCATCGGCCCGCTGACGAACATCGCCACGCTGCTCCGCCGTCACCCGGAGGACCGCGAGCGGATCAGGGAAGTCGTGATCATGGGTGGCTCCACGGATCGCGGCAACCACACGCCGTACGCGGAGTTCAACGTGTACGCCGACCCGGAGGCGGCGGCCGAGGTGCTCGGCAGCGGCGTGCCGACGACGTGGGTCGGGCTCAACGTCAGCCACCAGGCGCTGGTGACCGCCGACGTGCTCGCCAGGATCGAGGCGCTCGGCACCCCGCTCGCCCGCGTCTGCGTGGAGCTGCTCACGTTCTTCGGCTCCACCTACCACGAGACGTGGGGGTTCCCGGCTCCGCCGCTGCACGACCCCATCACGGTGGCGTACCTGATCGATCCCACGGTCCTGACGTACGAGCGGGTGGGCCTGCGGATCGAGGTGGACGGCCGGCACACCCGGGGAGCGACCGTGGCCGACCTGCACCGTCGCATGGACTGGGAGCCCAACGCGAACGTCGGGATCGGGCTGGACCGGGACCGGTTCTGGGATCTGATGATCGGTGCGATCGAGGCGCTCGGCCGGGCCTCCTGAGCACCGGAGAGCCGGTCACCCGCGGGGGCGCGCGGCCGGACGGGGGCGGCGGCGCGTGCCGGCCGCTCACCGCTCGCAGCCGCCCCCGCGGCGGCCGAACGCCGCGACCTCAGCACTGACAGCTCGAAACAGGAGAAACGTCATGAAACCGCACGGTGTCGTCGTCGTCGGGAGCATCTCCGCGGATGTCACCGCCTTCACCCGCCGCCTCCCGCGCCGGGGAGAGACCGTCCTCGGCGACGACGTCACCTTGGTCCTCGGCGGGAAGGGCGCGAACCAGGCGGTCGCCGCCGCCCGTGCGGGAGCGCCCACCTGGCTGGTCGGCTGCGTCGGCACGGATCCGTTCGGCGAGATCGTCTCGTCGGCGCTGCGCTCCCACGGTGTGGCGCTGACGGAGGTCCGGACCGTCGGCAACCGTACGGGCGTCGCGCACATCCGGGTGGACGCCTCGGGCGAGAACGACATCGTCATGACCCCTCTCGCCAACGCCGACCTCACCGCCGAGATGGTGGACGAGAGCGTCAGGGCCGTGCGCGGCAGGGCGAGCGTACTTCTCCTCCAGCTCGAGATCCCCGCCGAGGTCGCCTGTCACGCGGCCGAGGCGGGTGCGCGGGCCGGCCTGACCGTGGTGCTCGATCCCGCGCCCGCGCAGCCGCTGCCCGACCGTGTCTGGCCGCACGTCGCCGTCGTCACCCCCAACGAGAGCGAGGCCGGCGCGCTGACCGGGGTGGAGGTCGTCGACGTCGAGTCCGCCGAGCGGGCCGGGGCCTGGTTCCTCGACCGCGGCGTGCGGCACGCGCTCATCACGCTCGGATCGGCCGGCGCCCTGTCGGTCACCCCCGAGCGCACACGGCACTTCCCCGCCTATCCCGTCACCCCCGTGGACACCACCGCCGCGGGCGACGCCTTCACCGGCTCCCTGGGCGCGGCCCTCGCGGCGGGCCTCGACACCGCCACGGCCGTCCGCCGGGGCATGGCCGCCGGAGCCCTGGCGACCACGCTGCCCGGAGCGAGCCCCTCGCTGCCCGACCGGAAGGCGGTGGACGAACTGCTCGGCGCAATGGCCGAGGGAGCCGCTCGCTGAGGCGCCCCGGTCTCGAGGGCCGGCGGCGGCAGGTGTCCGCTGTCGGTGGGGGCCGCTACCGTTTCGCCCCGTGTCGCGGAAACCGCGTCTGCGGGGATCGCGTTGGTGGTGGGCCGCCGCCCTGACGGCGGCGCTGGCCGGGGCCGCGTACGTCCATCTCACCGTGGAGACGTACCGGCGGCCGCCGGCGGAGCTGAAGGGCGCGCAAAGCAGTCGTGCGGGAGCGCGCAAAGCAGTCGTGCGGGAGCGCGTGAAGCAGTCGTGCGGGAGCGCGTGAAGCAGTCGTGCAAGAGCGCTTGAAGCAGTCGTGCAAGAGCAGGTAAAGCCGCCTTCGGACCGCACCCGGCGGGCGTTAGCGTCTCGCCGACCCGCCGTGCCGCGCCGCTCCCGCCGCGTCCGCGGCCGGTCGTCGTGACCGTAGAGGGGCCGGCCGGGCACAGCCCGCCGCGACGAAGGGGCAGGCGTGAGACGAGCGCGTGGAACCGGTGCCGTGACCGTGGTGCTGACGATCCTCGGAGGATTCGCCCTCGCCGGCTGTGCGGCGGAGCCGCCCGCACCGCGTGCCGAGTCACCGGGGGCCCTGCGGTCGCGGGTCGCGAGCGCCCCACCGGCGTCCGTCTCGCCGGCGCCGTCCGCGTCGCTCGAGGCGAGGGGCAGGGGTAAGGTCGACATCTACGCGGCCGACCGGCCGGGGATGCTCAGCCCCGTCGTCAGGGGTTTCCGCTCCCTCGTGTACGTGCCCAACAGCGAGAGCGGCACCGTCGACGTCATCGACCCGGAGACGTACCGGATCGTGCGGCACTTCACGGTCGGGGCGCTGCCCCAGCATGTGGTGCCGTCCTGGGATCTCAAGACGCTGTGGGTGAACAACAACCAGGGCAACTCCCTCACCCCCATCGACCCCCGCACGGGCAAGCCCGGCCGTCCCGTGCCGGTGGAGGATCCGTACAACCTGTACTTCTCCCCGGACGGCAAGTACGCGCTGGTCATGGCGGAGCGGAACAACCAGCTCGATCTGCGCGACCCGCACAGCATGAAGCTGCTGCGCTCGCTGTCGCTGCCCTGCCGGGGCATCAACCACGGCGACTTCACCGCCGACGGCTCGGTGTTCCTCGCGAGCTGCGAGTTCAGCGGCGACCTGGTCGTGCTCGACTGGCGTACGCCGAGCGTGATCCGGCACATCCACCTGGGCCACATGAGCATGCCGCAGGACGTGAAGCTGTCGCCCGACGGCACCGTCTTCTACGTCGCCGACATGGAGCGGCACGGGGTGTGGCTGGTGGACGCGGCGACGTACAAGGTCATGCGGTTCATGCCGACCGGCCGGGGCGCGCACGGCCTCTACGTGAGCCGCGACTCGCGCCGTCTGTACGTGTCCAACCGGGGCGAGGGATCGGTGTCGGTCGTGTCGTTCCGGAGGCAGAAGGTGGTGGACGTCTGGCGAATCCCCGGCGGCGGCTCGCCCGACATGGGCGGCGTGTCGGCGGACGGCACGAAGCTGTGGCTCAGCGGCCGCTACCACGGCGTCGTCTACGTCTTCGACACCAAGGACGGGCGACTCGTCCGCACCATCCCCGTCGGCGCCGGGCCGCACGGATTGTGCGTGTATCCGCAGCCGGGCCGCTACTCCCTCGGCCATACGGGCATCTTCCGGTGACCCACTGATCTCCTTCGCAGGACGCTCTATCGGATGCCGAACCGATACGGGAATGGCCAATCGGTATCAAAGGTCATCAATATGATCGAATCCGGCCATGTCCCCCCGTCCCAGGAGCATCCCTGTGCGTATCCGATCTCTGCTGGCAGCCGCGGCGGTGGCCGCCGGCGTGGTCGCCGTCTCCCAGCCCGCCGACGCGGCGGGCCCGGCCGTACGGATCACCAAGATCTACTACGACTCGCCCGGCTCGCCGGACTTCGGCGCGAACAGCAGCCTGAACGGCGAGTACGTGCAGATCAAGAACACGACGAAGAAGGCCGTCAGCCTCAAGGGCTGGACCGTCCGCGACGACACGAGGCGAGCGGACCACGTCTACACGTTCGGCACGTTCACCCTCGGATCCGGGAAGACGGTCACCCTGCGGACCGGCCGGGGCAAGGACACCTCCACCACCCTCTACTGGGGCAGGAGCGGGGGGACGCTCGCCTACATCTGGAACCAGACCAAGGACAAGGCGTACCTGCGGAACGCCTCCGGCGCGCTGGTCGACTCCTGCGCGTACAACTCGTCGCGGCAGGACTACAAGATCTGCTGACCGCGACCCGACCTGTGCCCCGGCCCCCGGCGAGGTAGCCGCCGGGGGCCGGTTCCGTCATCCAGGCGAGGAAGCGGACAGGTCAACGCCGCAGGGGCTCGCGAGGGATGAAACATTCAGCGGTCACGCCGGGATTTAGACCGGCTTCGCCGTCCTCTCTGTCCTGGTTGTGGCGAACCGCCGTTCCGAAGGTCCCCGGGGCGCGTCGTTTAACGCCCGACCGGATCGAGGCCCTCGATCGCCGCACTGGATCGGTTCGCGAGTGTGGCAATAACCTCCGGGCACTCGGCACTCCTGCAACGGATGAGGTGTGAATTGACCGCACGCTCGCGAGGACGTCGCCTGTCGACGTCGATCGCCGCCGCCATCGCGGCGACGGCCGCCGCGCTCCTTCCGCTCAGCCCCGCGCACGCGGCGTACGGCGCGGACCAGCCGGTCTACCTGCAGTTGGTGAGCAACGACGGCAACGCGACGCAGCTGGCCCTCCTGGACGGCACGGTGGCGTTCGACGACGGCAACACGAAGTACCGCTACTCGCTGCGCCTGTGCTGGCAGCACGCCTACCCCGCACCCTCCTTCCTGATCAACGTCAACGGTACGAGCACGGCCTCGCCGACCTGGACCGGCACGACGTCCGTTTCCGGGTGCCAGCAGACATACCTGTACAGCGCCGAGGTGAACTTCGGCAGCACCGTCCGCAACGTCCGCTTCGACGTGACCGGCGGGTGGTTCGGCACCAACGGCCAGTACATGACGCGCACCAAGAGCACCGGCACGTACGACAACCCCTACAACTGAGCCGGTTGAACGGCGGGTCTCCGGCAGGCGGTTCCAGGAAGGACCGCCGATGCCGGAGACCTCGCCGCCGTCCGGCGACGGGGCAGGCGTTAGCCGAGCCGCCACACGTGGAAGGCAGGGCCGTCGGCGGGCAGGACGACCGTCCCGTCCGGGCCGGGGACGATCCCGGCCCCTCCGTACAACGGCGTCCCGGCCGCCCCGAGCGGCAGCCGTACGGGCTCGTGGGCCGCGCGGGCGGCGAGCACGAGCAGCCGTTCCCCCGCCCGTTCCCGGACGAAGGCCAGCGCGTCGGCGGAGGCGTGCAGCCAGCGCAGCCCTCCGTGCCGCAGGGCGGGCTCGTCCCGGCGCAGCGCCGCGAGCCGGCGGTAGGCGTCCAGGGTCGCGGTCCGCCACCGTTCCGGCCGGTCCCAGGGCATGGGACGGCGGCCGTCCTCGCCCCAGGCGCCCTCCAGTCCGAGCTCGTCCCCGGCGAGGACCATCGGGGCGCCCGGCAGGGTGAACATCAGACCGGCGGCGATCTCGACGAGCGCCTCGTCCCCTCCGCACACCGTGCGGATGCGGGCCGTGTCGTGCGAGCTGAGGATCGACCACGAGTGGACGAGGGAGCGCCAGGACGCCTGGGCGGCGAAGGCGCGCATCGTCCGCACGATCCGGTCCGCGCCGAGCCGCGGGATGGGCGCGGGCACGCCGAGGAACGGCAGTCGGACGTCCGGCCCGCGCAGCCAGGACCACACCGGCCGGGTGAAACCGGCGTAGTTCATCGTGCCGTGCCAGCCGTCGCCGTCCAGGTCGCCCGACGCGTCGTGGGCGTGCTCGGCGACGAGCAGCGCCTCCGGGTTCTCCTCCGCCGCGGCCCGCCTGATCAGGGCCGCGACCTCCCGGGTGAGGTCGGTCTCCCGCAGGCGCCCGGTCATGTTGGCGACGTCGATCCGCCACCCGTCCAGCCCGAAGCGCAGCCACCTGCGCACGACGGAGTCCGCGTCGCCGGTCATCAGGCGGCGCAGGCGCTCGCCGGCCCAGTTCAGCTTCGGCAGGGAGGCCACGCCCACCCACGCCTCGTAGCCGAGGGCGTCGTCGCCGAAGTGGAACATCTCCCGCTCCGCGGCGTCCTTGTCCCGCGCCGCCGCGAGGAACCACGGGTGGGTGGAGCCGCAGTGGTTCGTCGTGAGGTCGCCGAGGATCCGGATGCCGCGCCGGTGCGCCTCGTCGACCAGGGTCCGGTAGGCGGCGTCGCCGCCCAGCAGCGGATCGACCTCGGTGAACGAGGACGCGTTGTAGCGGTGGTTGGACGGCGCCGGGAAGACGGGCGTCAGATAAAGGGTGTTCATCCCGAGGCCGGTGACGTGGTCGAGCCGCGCCGTCACGCCGTCCAGGTCGCCGCCGAAGACCTGGACGCTCGTGTCCGGGCCCGCGCCGGTGACCGGGTCGTCCCACCCCGCCGGCACCGCCCACCCCGGGTACGTCCGGTCCGCCCCGGAACGGGCGAAGCGGTCGGGGAAGATCTCGTACACCATCGAGTCGGCCGCCCAGACCGGCGGGGGCGCGTACGAGAGCAGGCGGAAGTCGGCGGAGTCGGGGACGTCGCGGTCGTGCAGACCGGCGGCGTTGAGCCAGCGGTAACCGCCGTCGCCGGTCAGCAGGAAGCGGTAGCGGGTCACCGGATTGCGGACGGTCACGTCGGCCCGCCACCAGATCTCGTCCGGTGTCTCCCGGTCGACCACCGCCTCGGTGAAGTGCGGCTCACCGTCCGGCGTCGACCGCACGTGGACCCCCGTCCGGTGGTCCTTCGGGGTGCGGAGGAACACGGTCACGGTCTCGCCGGGCTCGGGCGCGAGCGTGCTGACGTGGTCGGCGGAGCCGTCGTGGTGGAATCCCCGATCGAGCAACTGTCATCCCTTCACTGCGCCCGCGGTGAGCCCGTGGACGATGTAACGCTGGAGGAACTGGAAGACGGCGACCGTCGGTATCGCGGTGAGCAGCGTGCCGACGGCGAACATGCCGAAGTTGGCGTTGCGCTGGTCGCCCAGCAGGCCGAACAGGCCGACGGCCAGGGTGCGCGCGTCGTCCCCGGTCAGGAAGACGCTCGCGATGAGGAACTCGTTGATGGTGGCGATGAAGACCAGCAGGCCGCTGATCGCCAGCACCGGGGCCGCCAGGGGCAGCACCACCCGGCGGAACGCCTGGGTGTGGCTGCACCCGTCGATGAGCATGGCGTCGTCCAGCTCCTTCGGGATCGAGTCGAAAAAGCCCTTGATGAGCCAGGTGTTCACGCCGACCTGTCCGCCGATGTAGAGCAGGACCACACCCCAGACGCTGTTGAGCCCGAACTCCGGCCAGTTGTCGCCGATCGCGCTGAAGATCACGTACAGCGGCACGATGGCCAGGAACTGCGGGAACGCCTGGATGACGAGGAGGCTCACCAGCCCCGCCCGCCGGCCGGCGAAGCGGAACCTGCTGAAGGCGTACGCCGCCAGCGACGAGACCGCGACGGACAGGGCGGCGGTCAGCCCGGAGACGACCACCGAGTTGCGGTACCACGTCCAGAAGGGCGTGGTGGTGAACAGCCTCTCGGCGTTGCCGAACCCCGCCCCGCGCGGGACGAGGGTGGCCGAGCTCAGCGTCCCGATCGGATCGAACGCGGCGGAGACCACGAACACGATGGGCAGCACGGCGAACGCCGTGACGACGATCGCGGCGCCGTGCCGCGCGGCGATGCCGCGCATCAGCTCACCTCCTTGAAGGCCCGGGTGCGCCGGAACCCGATGACCGAGATCACGGCGACGATCAGGTAGACGTAGATGGAGATCGCGGAGGCCAGGCCGTACTGCGCGCCCTGCTGGCCGAAGGCGAGCCGGAACGTGTACGTGATGAGCAGGTCGGTCGCCCCGACCATGGGGTTGTCCGACGGGAACGGGCCGCCGGCGGTCACCAGGAACACGCCGTTGAAGTTGTTGAAGTTGAACGCGAAGGACGACACCAGCAGCGGCGCGAGCGCGAGGAGCAGCAGCGGCAGGGTGACCTTGCGGAACCGCTGCCAGGCGCTCGCCCCGTCCACCTGCGCCGCCTCCAGGTATTCGGCCGGGATCGTCTGCAGCGCGCCGGTGGCCACCAGGAACATGTACGGGAAGCCCAGCCACAGCTGCACGAGCAGCACCGACGCCCGCGCGGTGAGCGGTGTGCCGAGCCAGTCCACGTCGAGGCCGAGCATCCGGTTGATGAGACCGAAGTCGGTGTTGAACATGTCCCGCCAGACCAGCAGCATCGCGAAGGCCGGCATCGCGTAGGGCAGCACGATCAGCGTGCGGTAGATCCGGACCCCGCGCATGCGCGGATGGTGCAGCACGAGGGCCGCGGCCACCCCGAGCGCGGCGGTCAGCCCGACGACCGCGACCGCGTAGAAGAGGTTCCACGCGAACACGCCGAGGAAGTGCGTGTTGATCTTCGGGTTGGTGACCGCGGCGGTGAGGTTGGACCAGCCGACGCCGACCTTCCAGCCCTGCGGCAGCGCGCTGCCGTCCGGGGCGGTGAACCTGCCCTGCTCGTCGTCCGCGCGCCAGGCCCGTCCGTCGCCCTTCACACAGTCGCAGCCCGCGTCGTAGGCGAGCGTCGCCCTGCCCTCGTACGCCCGGGTCAGGCCCTGGGCGCGGATCGCCCCGCCGTCCACGGGCACGGCGAGGGAGCCGACCTCGTCGCCGCGGGCGGCGGCCTGGGCCGGCGTCAGCACCGTGTAGCCCTCCGCCGCCGTGACGCGCCCTCCGGAGCCGAGGGTCGCGCCGCCGATCTCGCGCAGCCCGTCCTCGGTCCCGGCGTACGCCCTGCGCCTGGCCGGGTCGGCCAGCAGGAAGACGAGCGCGCCGCCCTTCTCCGCCACCGTCAGCCGGTATTCGGCCGACCCGGCCTCCCGGCGCACGGACGACGCCTCGATGGCGGCGATCGCCTCCTGCTTGGTGCCGAGGTGCCCGTCGCCGACGTTGGTCAGCGCCAAGGACATCGTGTACAGGACCGGGAACACCTGGAACGCGAGCAGCAGCAGCGTCGTGGGCAGCAGATACTTGGCGGGGAGCCGACGAGGCGACAGGTAGACGTACAGGGCCGCCGCGGTCACCACCGCGACGATCCCGACGCCGACCCAGTTCCCGGCGGAGACCAGCGGCGCGGCGGCCCACAGCGCCACGCCGATGATCAGGCCGAGGGCCAGCACCCGGCCCAGCGTCGCGGCCGTGGAGCCGGGCCCGGCGGCGCGTGTGCTGGTCTGGTGCCGGCGGGCCCCGGGCCTGGCGCCTCCGCCCCCGGAGGCGGCGCCGCCGGAGCCGCGCCGGCCGGGCCGGAGCCCCGAGCCGTGCGTCACGGTCATCCCGCCTGCCCGAGCTGCTCGGCGATGGCCTTGCCCGCCGCCTTGACCGCCGGCTCGACCGGGTCGCCCTTGACGACGGAGTGGATCAGCGCGTTGAACGGCTGCCACACCGCGACCATCTGCGGAATCGCGGGCAGCGGGACGCCGTCCTTGGCGGCGGCCTCGAACTTGGCGACGTCGGGGTCCTTCGCGGAGGCGTACTCCAGCGCGGTCCTGAGCGCGGGCATGCGTGGCTCGGCGTCGAACAGCGCCTTGGCGACGTCGTCGGAGGCGAGCGTGTTGGTCACGAACTCCTGCGCCAGGGCCTTGTTCTTGCCCTTGCTGGCCACGAAGAAGGACTGGACGCCCACGAAGCTGCGGGCCGGCTCGCCGCCCTTGAACGGGGGCACGGGCGTGACGTCGTACTTCACCCCGGCCGTACGGACCTCGGCGAGCCGCCAGGGCCCGGACACCATGAACGCGGTCTTGCCCTCGGCGAACATGGCGGCCGAGTTGTCGGAGGTGAACGAGCGCTTCAGCGCGCCCGCGCCCTTCTCGCCGAGCGCGGCGATCTTCTCGAACGCGGCGACCGAGGCCGGGGTGCCGACGCCGAGGTCGGCGGGGTCCGGGTCGCCGTTGGACTTGGTCCCGAACAGGTGGCCGCCGCCGGAGGTGTAGAGCGGGTAGATGTGGTAGGTGTCGCCCGACTGCCCGTTCTGCTGGCTGACCGGGTAGCCCACGATCTCCTTGACCCTGCCCGCCTCCTTCAGCTTGCGCCCGGTGGCGACGAGCTCGTCGAACGTCTTGGGAGCCTCGGGGGCGAGGTCGGTGTTGCGGTAGAGCGCCAGGTTCTCCACGGCGTACGGCACGCCGTAGACCTGGCCGTCGTAGGTCACGGCCCTGCGGGCCACGTCCACGTAGCCGGACAGCCGGTCCTCGGTCATCTGGATCGGCTCGATGAGTCCGTTCTGGACCAGGTTGCCGATCCAGTCGTGAGCTCCGACGAGGACGTCGGGGCCCTTGCCCGCCTGGGAGGCGGTGACGAAGGTCTGCTGCTGGTTCTGCGCGACCACGACGACCTCGGCCTTGATCCCGTTCTCCTTGGCGAACGCCTCGGCGAAGGGCTTGAGGGTGTCCGACCGCTTCTGGTCGGCCCAGATGGTCAGCGTGGCCGACGACGCGGCCTGCCCGGCCGGCGTCGCGTCCGCATTGCCAGGTGTCTTTTCGGTTGCGGTTCCGCCACCGCAGGCCGTCAGCGTGAGACAGGCGGCGAGCGCGACAAGTGATCTGCGCACAGGATCGCTCCAGGTGAGAGGGGCCGTAGGCCCGGAAAAAGGGGGGTAACCGCGCGGCGTGGCCCGAAGTTAACAGCGGGTTTCCGCAGCTGGAAGACGTTGCAGAAAATTGCTGCTTTGTTTCAAGATGCCTTGCGGCGTTCCAGCGACTGATCGGAAACAGCGACGATGGCAGCACGGCTCGACGAGATCGCCAGGCAGGCGGGTGTGAGCAAGGCGACGGTCTCGCGGGTGCTCAACGAGCGCCCGGGGGTCAGCGTGCGAGCCCGCACGGCCGTCATGGCCGCGATCGAGGCGCTCGGCT
This sequence comes from Microbispora sp. NPDC046933, assembly GCF_040644635.1. Taxonomy (NCBI): domain Bacteria; kingdom Bacillati; phylum Actinomycetota; class Actinomycetes; order Streptosporangiales; family Streptosporangiaceae; genus Microbispora; species Microbispora sp. NPDC046933. The sequence goes on from NZ_JBEYWW010000019.1 coordinate 135,555, forward strand.
ACGAGCGGCCGAGCACCATGCGCCCGCGCAGCTTCGGGCTCGTCGGGCTCATCGTCCCCGAGCTGCAGAACCCGATCTTCCCGCTGTACGCCGAGGTCATCGAGACCAACCTCGCCAGGCACGGGTTCACCGCCATGCTCGGCACGATGACACCGGAGGGCTCGGGAGAGGACGAGTACGTCGGCATGCTGCTCGACCGCAAGGTCTCCGGCATCGTCTTCGTCTCCGGTCTGCACGCCGACACCCGTATCGACCGGTCCCGCTACGAGGACCTGGCCCGGCAGAGGGTGCCGTTCGTGCTGGTCAACGGGCAGGTGCCCGGTCTCGGCGCGTCGTCCCTGTCGTCCGACGACGCCCTGGCCGCGCGGCTCGCCGTGCAGCACCTGGCAGGGCTGGGGCACCACCGCATCGGGTTCCTGAGCGGCCCGGAGCGTTACTCCACGGTGCAGCGGCGGCTGGCGGGCTTCCGCCTCGCCATGCGGCGGCTCGCCGGGCCCGGGGCCGGCGACCTGGTCGAGCTGTCCTCCTTCGACGTCGCGGGCGGCCAGTCCGCCGCGGCCCGTCTGCTGGATCGGGGCGCGACGGCGCTGGTGTGCGGCAGCGATCTGATGGCCCTCGGCGCGATCCGGGCGGCCCGCCGCCGGGGCCTGCGCGTCCCCGAGGACGTCTCGGTCGTGGGGGCCGACGACTCGCTGCTGATGTCGTTCACCGACCCCGCCCTCACGACGGTGCGCCAGCCGGTGCTCGCCATCGGGGCCGCCGCCGCGCGGGCGCTGGCCGACCAGGTGAAGGGGCGGGGGAGCGGCTGCGGCGAGCAGCTCTTCGACCCCGAGCTGGTCATACGCGACTCCACCGGCCCCTGCCCTGCGGGCCCGCGGTAGGGAGGACGGGGCCCTTGCAAGGACGGCGCGACGTCCGCGCGGATCGCCCGGTTCCGGCCCGTCGCCGTTTGCAACGTGCTGAAAGAGCTGTAAGCGCTTCGCTACGCTAGGGACGACCCACGGCGTGCCCCGGCCGCCCCGCGTGCCCGGTGTGCCGGCATGAGACCGGGTGCAGGGGCGAGGAAAGGTAAGTTGACCATCATGACCATGCGCCTCGCCGACATAGCCGCCCAAGCGGGCGTGAGTGAGGCGACCGTGAGCCGGGTGCTGAACGGCAAGCCGGGAGTGGCGCCGGGCACGCGGCAGGCCGTGCTCACCGCCCTCGACGTCCTGGGCTACGAGCGTCCGCCCAAGCTGCGGCAGCAGCACACCGGGCTCATCGGCCTGATCCTTCCCGAGCTGACCAATCCGATCTTCCCGGCGTTCGCCCAGGTGATCGAGAACGCGCTGGTCCTGTCCGGCTACACCGCCGTGCTGTGCACGCAGACGCCCGGAGGCATCGCCGAGGACGACTACACCGATCTGCTGCTCGAACGCGGGGTCTCGGGCATCATCTTCGTCAGCGGCCTGCACGCCGACTCACGCTCCGACCGCTCCCGCTACCTGCGGCTGATCGAGCTCGGCCTCCCCATGGTGCTGATCAACGGCTACCGGCCCGACATCGACGCCCACTTCATCTCCAACGACGACGCCGCCGCGCTCGACATGGCCGTCAGCCACCTGGTGTCCCTCGGGCACCGGCGCATCGGTCTCGCCGTCGGGCAGGAGCGGTTCGTGCCCACCATCCGCAAGACGAACGGCTTCCGCCGCGCGATGGCCGAGTACGCGGGCGTCGCCGACACGGCCGAGCTGGTCGTCAACACTCTCTACACGGTGGAGGGCGGCCAGTCGGCCGCGCAGCAGCTCCTCGACCGGGGCTGCACGGCGATCTGCTGCGGCAGCGACATCATGGCCATCGGCGCGATCCGGGGGGCGCGCCAGGCCGGCCTCCGGGTGCCCGAGGACGTGTCCGTCGTCGGGTTCGACGACTCCCCGATGACGGCCTACCTCGACCCGCCGCTGACCACGATCCGCCAGCCGGTCCGCGACATGGGGCTGGCCGCCGTGGCGAGCCTGCTGGACGAGATCCGCGGCCTGCCCGCGCCGCGCACCGAGCTGCTCCACCGGCCGGAACTCGTCGTCCGCCGCTCCACCGCGCCGGTGCCCGCGAACCTGCCCGCCGCCGGATAGCCCAGAAGGCCGGCGGTGAAAGCCCGCCGGCCCCGCGACGCCGGTCGGGGCGGGGAGCGCACTCCCGCCCCGACCTCTCAAGGGACTACTTGAGGTACGGCCCGTCGGCGCCGATCTTGCCCGGAGCCGGGTTGCCGGCTTGGTCGAGCACGTAGGCGCGCATGTTGCCCTTGCCGTTCAGGCCGATCGACAGGGTCTGGTCGGTGACGGTCTTCCTGTCTCCGGTGACCGCGTCGACGTACGTCCCGTTGGGGATGCCGGTGAAGGTCGCGCCGGAGGAGACGGTCACCAGGACGAAGCTGTCGGTGGACCCGCTGGTGTAGCGGCGCTTGTAGGCCATCGAGCCGGACACGCCTTCGGTCGAGTACTGCCCCATCTGGAGCGCCGGGATGGCCCGGCGGATCTGGTTGAGCCGCTGCAGGTGCTTGACCAGCGGCTGTCCCAGTGTCGTCGCGACGGGTCCCGACGCGCCGGAGACCTCGCCGTAGCCACTCGCGGTGACGGTGCCCTCGATCTTGTCGCCGTAGTAGGCGCGGCCGGTGGTGGCGAGCGGGCAGGTGGGCCCGCAGTCGATCTGCTTGCCCTTCTGGAACTCGATCTCCGATCCGTAGTAGAGGGTGGGGATGCCGCGGAAGGTCCACATCAGGCTCATGTTCTCGGCCCAGGCGTCGGTGCCGCCGGCGTAGCGGTTGGACGACTTGTTCGGTCCGTAGTCGTGCGAGTCGACGTAGACGGCGTTGTAGGTGGCGTCGTTGACGCTGTCGTCGGAGTCCTTGCCGTTGTTGAAGGCGTTCTGCGCGTCCGAGAAGTTCATGTGCATGCGCATGTCGATGATGTTCATGCCGGAGAACTTCGAGTGGTCGGGCGCGTGGTAGGCGTTCCCGCTCAGGAAGGCGTTGGTGCTGGTGGGCTGGTTGCCCGTGCCGAGCTGCTCCTCGTAGGTGTACTGCTCGATCGCGGCCTTCTCGTCGTCGGCGCTGTAGTCCTTGCGCTCCTTCCAGGTGTAGAACTGCGCGGAGTGGTTGACCGAGCCGCGGTTCCACTTGTCGTTCACGAACGCGGCGACCTCGCCGAAGACGTAGAAGTCCTTCGCCTTGTCCTCGCCGAACTTCTCCTTGACCCGGTCGTAGATCGCCGGCAGGAAGCGGCGGTTCCAGGTGACCCGGGGGATGTGGATGGCGGTGTCGATCCGGAAGCCGTCGACGCCCATGTCGATGAACCGGTTGTAGGCGTCGATGAGGTACTTCTGCACCTCGGCGTTCTCGGTGTTGAAGTCGGCCAGGTCATCGTGCAGCCAGCAGCTGCGCGAGTCCTCACCCTCCCAGTTGCCGATCCAGCACTGGTGGTAGTACTTCGCCGGGAACATCCCCGAGGTCGGGCTCGGCCACTGGCAGTTGTAGATGCGGTATCCCTCGGGGCTTGAGTACTGGGTCGGCGTCCCCCAGTTGCGGCAGGTGTTGCCCGCCGGCTCCTCGGTGGACCACAGGTCGCCGTTGTACGGCCGTCCCTTGGCCATCTGGTTCTGCGCCGCCGTCATGCCGGGGTCGTCGCCCTGGTGCTCCTCCATCGGGTCGTACTCGCGGCCCGATTCCTTCCGGCTGTACATCCACTTCCACTGCTCGTCGCGCACGCCGTACACCGGGGGCACGAACAGGCCCCTGGCGCCCCAGCGCGAGCTGTGGTTGTAGACGACGTCCTGGTAGATCTTCAGGCCCTTGGCGTGGGCCTTGTTGATCAGGTCCTGGTAGGTGTGTCCGGGCGTCTCCAGCCGGGTGTCCACACGGTAGAAGTCCCAGCCGTGGTAGCCGTGGTAGTCGTAGTCGGACCGGTTGAGCACGACCGGGGTGATCCAGATCGCGGAGAAGCCGAGGGCCTTGATGTAGTCGAGCTTCTCGATGAGGCCCTTGAAGTCGCCGCGGAACATCGGGTCGTTGTTCGCCGCGTTGCCGGAGCGGATGTTCTGGCTTCCGCCCCTGTCGTTGGAGGTGTCACCGTCGTAGAACCGCGCCGTCATGACGAAGTAGATGGAGTCCTTGCGCGGATCGCCGCCGAGCGGGGTGCCCTGGGTGACCGGTGGCGGTCCGTCACCCGTCTTGACCGAGACGGCATCGGTGTAGGCGGATTTGTTGCCCGCGGCGTCCAGCGCCCGCACCTTGTAGGTGTAGGCCGTCCTGGCGTCCAGCCCGGACTCCTTGTACGACGTGCCGGAGGAGGAGCGGACGACGGGGGTCTCCTCGCCCTTGGCCCGGCTGATCTCGTACCCGGTGACACCGACGTTGTCGGCCGACGCCGTCCAGGTGAGCGTGACGGTCGTGCCCGACGCGGTCGCGGCCAGGCCCGTGGGCACGCTGGGCGCGGTCGTATCCGGCGGCTCGGGCGTGCACGGCTCCGGCGCGTTCCCGCGTACGACGCCGTCCTTGACCGTGGTGGTGCCGGTGCCGATGGAGTAGTCGGCGCCGTTGTTGTTGTCCCAGGTGCCGGAGCCGTTGTTGAAGGCGGCCTTGAGCCCCGTCGCGCCGCCGAGGTCGACCGTCTTCTTCGCCCAGTCGGCGCAGGTCTCCTCGTCCATGTCGATGCCCGGGACCGTCGTCCACGAGCCGCCGGTGGGCTGGTAATGGATCTTCGCGGAGCTCCAGCCCCTGGTCTTCTTGTAGTAGAAGACGGTCGCCCTGCCTTGGGCGGACGGCGAGGCGGACGGCGAGGCGGACGGCGAGGGGGACGGTGAGGGGGACGGCGAGGGGGACGGCGTGGCCGTCACGCAGGGGTCCGGGGCGTTGCCGGTGACCACCCCGTTCTGGACGACGGTGGTGCCGGTGCCGATGGTGTAGTTCCTGCCCTGGTTGTTGTCCCAGGTGCCGGAGCCGTTGTTGAAGGTGACCTGGAAGGTGGTGGCGGTGCCGAGGTCGATGGTCTTCTTCTTCCAGCCGGTGCAGGCGGTGTCCATGGCGACGCCGGGAACCGAGGTCCAGGTGCCGTTGATCCCGTAGTGGATGTTGGCCGGGTTCCAGCCCGTCTTGTAGAACACCGTGGCGCTGCCGGCCGCATGGGCGGTGGTCACCGTCATCAGGCTCGACAACGCGACGATCACCGTGGCCACGGCGAGGTGAACGCGTCTGCGGTTCATTGCGGTCCTTCTGGTGGGGGGTGAGATCGGGTCCCGGCCCGGGCGGGGCCGGGACGCGCCGGCGGTCAGCCGCAGGGGTTGGCGGCGTTGCCGGTGACCACGCCGTCCTTCACGGTGCTGGTGCCGGTGCCGACGGTGTAGTTCCTGCCCTGGTTGTTGTCCCAGCTGCCGGAGCCGTTGTTGAAGACGACCTGGAAGGTGGTGGCGGTGCCGAGGTCGATGGTCTTCTTCTTCCAGCCGGTGCAGGCGGTGTCCATGGCGACGCCGGGAACCGAGGTCCAGGTGCCGTTGATCCCGTAGTGGATGTTGGCCGGGTTCCAGCCCGTGTAGTAGTACACGGTCGCGTTGCCGGTGCTGGTGCCCTCACAGGGGTTGGCGGCGTTGCCGCTGGCCACACCGTCCTTGACGATGGTGGTGCCGGTGCCGACGGTGTAGTTGTTGCCGCCGTTGTTGTCCCAGGTGCCGGAGCCGTTGTTGAAGACGACCTGGAAGGTGGTGGCGGCGCCGAGGTCGACGGTCTTCTTCTTCCAGCCGGTGCAGGCGGTGTCCATGGCGACACCGGGAACCGAGGTCCAGGTGCCGTTGACTCCGTAGTGGATGTTGGCGTTGCTCCAGCCGGTCTTGTAGTAGACGGTCGCGGTCTTGTCACCGGTCGGGGTCACGGTGGGCGACGGCGAGGCCGACGTGCCGACGCGGATGGCGACGGCGCTCTTGGCCGGGACGGTGACCGTCGCCGTGCCGCCCGAGTTCACCGTCACCGAGCCGCCCCCCGCCACGTTCGGGTACGTCCCCGCGGGCAGGCCGGTGGTGAAGGTGCGGGTGACGCTGCCGTTCTCGTTGTTGATCGCGACCCAGCCCTTGTCGCCGCGGCTGAAGGCGATCAGGTTTCCGCCGTTGTCGGTCCAGTTGCCGACGGAGGTGCCGGCGACGGTGTTGTGGAAGCCGACCATGCCGGTCATCTCACGGTCGAAGCAGGTCCACCGGCCGTTGGAGCAGTCCGTGTCGGTGACGAACCCGCCGTTGGCCGACGGCGGGCCGCCCTCCTTGTCGTTCCAGGTGAAGGAGGAGTAGACGTTGGGCTTGCCGTACGGCCAGGCCAGCATGAAGACGTTGGCCAGCTTGTAGGTCGCGCCGTACTTGTAGTTGAGCGTGGCGTCGCCGGCGGAGGGGTCCTTGCGCTCGGTGTCGTGGTTGTCGACGAACACCATGGCCTTGTCGCTGCCCACCGACAGGCCCCAGCTCTGTCCGAAGCTCTGCAGATACTTGATCTGGCCGGTGAACTGCTCCTTGAGCTTGCGGCCGTAGACGAACTCGTCCACGTCGCCGATGCCGGTGTACTGGTTCGGCTGGACCGCCTCGTCCTTGCCGTAGATGACCTCCTGGTGGATGTACGGCGAGCCCTTGAGCCTGGACTTGATCGCCGCGAGGTCGTCGGGGCTGATGTGCTTGGCGGCGTCGATCCGGAAGCCGTCGACGCCCAGGTCGGTCAGCTTGTTCATGAACGCGGCGATCTGGCCCCGCACGTAGTCGGAGCCGGTGTTGAGGTCGGACAGGCTGACGAGCTCGCAGTTCTGCACCCGCCAGGCGTTGTTGCCGTAGTCGGGGTCGGTGATGCCGCAGGTGGGGGAGTGGAAGTCCCAGGAGGAGTAGAGCCCGGGGTAGTTGTACTTGCTGAAGCCGTAGCCGCCGTAGCTGGTGGCGCCCTGCCCGGTCATGTGGTTGATGACGGTGTCCACCTGCACCTTCACGCCCGCGGCGTGGCAGGTGTCGACCATGTTCCTGAACGCGGCCTCGTCCCCGAACTTGCTGGTCAGCGTGTAGCGGGCGGGCTGGTAGACGTCCCACCAGACCGAGCCGCCCTTGGACATGGAGTCGTTGGGCGGGGACACCTGCACCGAGCCGTACCCGGCCGGGCCCAGGACGTCGGTGCACTCCCTGGCCACCGACTTCCAGTTCCAGTTCCACAGGTTGACGGTCACTCCGGGGCCGGACGCCGCGCCGGCGGCGGTCTCGGTCAGCGCGGGCAGCGCCACGGCGGTGCCGGCCGCCGCGGTCGCGGTTAACGCGCCCGCGACGATTGCTTTGTACAGTCTCATAGAGGGGGTCTCCAGAACTCAGGACGGGATCCCGTTGATGCGGGCTGGGTGGGGTCAACACCCGGCCCGCTTCCATGCGTGACGCCTGCGAGACGGCGTACGGGTTTCGAGGATGACGGCATGAGCTGCCGTGACGATGCGGCGGCGTCCTCATCCCGCGCCGCTGCGGATTCCATGAGAACGGCACACGCGAGGACGAGCTGACGGCCCGGCCCCGGACATCGCGGGACGCGGGTGAGGCGGGGGCGGCGCCCTCGGGCCGGTGGGGGATGGGCACACCGTAGGGCCTCCATGTCCAGGTTTCCCAGGTGTTGCCTGGAAGTTACTCAGCGGCCATTCGGATTGCAATACCTTGCAGAAAATTCCAGAACATCTCTCGGTGTTGGTGTGAGCTGCGCTCATCTCTGTCCGATTTGTCGGAATCTATCCTGGGATATGTCGCGATCAGTAAGCAACAAATGACCCAGCGTCTATTTGTAACGAAACGACAGTCGATCATTGCAAGGTCTTTCAAAGCTTCTTGCAGCCGCGTAACGTCACGCTCACCCCCCAAACGACGCCGGTGAGCGGGTCTCGCCGGCGCGTTCCAATCCCCTGAGCGTCCCCATGAGGAGATAGACATGCGGCGAGCCATTTCGGCCGTGACAGTCGTCGCGGCCCTCGCACTGGCGGCCTCCGCCTGCGGCAGCGGCGACGACGGCGGCACGTCGGCGGCGAACGAGAAGTCCGCCGCCCCCGCGGACCCGACCCAGATCAGCGGCGAGATCACCTGGTGGGACACCACGCGGCCGGACAGCGAGGGGCCGACCTTCCAGAAGCTCATCAAGGAGTTCGAGGCCAAGTACCCCAAGATCCAGGTCAAGTACGTCAACGTGCCGTCCGACCAGGCGCAGGGCCAGTTCCAGACGGCCGCGCAGGCGGGCACCGGCGCCCCGGACATCATCCGCTCGGAGGTCGCCTGGACCCCGCAGTTCGCCGCGCTCGGCTACCTCCAGCCGCTCGACGGCACCCGCGCCGTCGACAACGAGAGCGACTACCTGCCCGGGCCGCTGAGCAGCACCAAGTACGAGGGCAAGACGTACGCGGTGCCCCAGGTGACCGACACCCTCGCGCTGCTCTACAACAAGAAGCTGCTGAAGAAGGCGGGCTACGAGGAGGCGCCCAAGACCTTCGACGAGCTCAAGAAGGTCGCCCTCGACGTGAAGGCGAAGACCGGGGTGAACGGCCTCACCCTGAACGTGGACTCCTACTTCCTGCTTCCGTTCATGTACGGCGAGGGCGGCGACCTCCTCGACCTGCAGAGCAAGAAGATCGTGGTCAACACGCCGGCGAACGTGAAGGCGCTGGGCGAGGTGGCCGACCTGATCAGCTCGGGGGCCGCGCCCAAGCCCGCCCTCCAGGACAGCTACGCCAACGCCATGACCGCCCTGAAGGACGGCAAGACCGCGATGATCTACAACGGTCCCTGGGCGCTGTCGGAGGTCTACCAGGGCAAGGAGTTCCAGGACAGGAGCAACCTCGGCATCGCGCCCGTCCCCGCGGGCTCGGTCAAGGCCGGGGCGCCCACCGGCGGATGGAACTACGCCGTTTACGCGGGATCCAAGAACCTCGACGCCTCCTACGAGTTCCTGCGCTTCATGAGCTCGGCGAGCTCCCTGGCCACCGTCTCCGGCGAGCTGGGCCTCCTCCCGGCCCGCGCGTCCAGCTTCGACGACCCGAAGGTCAAGGAGAACCAGGACGTGGCGGTCTTCAAGCCGATCCTGGACACGGCGGTCCCCCGTCCGTGGATCCCCGAAGGCGGCCAGCTCTTCCAGCCGCTGCTCGAGGGCTACCAGGCGCTGCTGGACGGCACCAAGCCCGAGGACGCGCTCAAGCAGGTCGACGAGAAGTACCACGGCATCATGAAGGACTGGAGCTGATCGTGGCGACCACGACTGGACGTGCCTCCCGCACGGCCAGGGACGGGGCCGCGGGAGCCGAGGACTCCCGCGGCCACCGCGGAAGCCGGCCCGGACCGGTGCGGCGTCTCCTGTCCCAGCACTGGTACGCGTGGGCGATGACCGCTCCGGTGGTGATCGTCGTCGGAGTGCTGGTCGGCTGGCCGCTGGTCCGCGGCGTCTACCTGTCCCTGACCGACGCCACCGAGGCCACCGTGGGCCGCACCATCGGTGTCAACGTCATCCCCGCGAGATACAAGTTCGTCGGACTCGAGAACTACGTCGACATCCTCACGAGCAGCCTGTTCTGGGGGAGGCTGGCGTGGACCGCGCTGTGGACCGTCGTCTGCGTCGGCCTCCACTACGGGATCGGCCTCGGCCTGGCGATGATGCTGCACCGCCGGCTGCGGTTCCGCTCGGCCTACCGGGTGCTGCTGATCCTGCCCTGGGCCATTCCCGGGTTCGTGGCCGCCTTCATCTGGCGCTACCTGTTCAACAGCGACTACGGCGTGATCAACGCGATGCTGAAGGCCGCCGGGCTCGGCGCGGTCGGCTGGCTGGACGACCCGACCACGGCCAAGCTCGCGGTCATCGCGGTGAACGTCTGGGTCGGCGTGCCGTTCATGATGGTGGCCCTGCTCGGCGGTCTCCAGTCGATCCCGGCCGAGCTGTACGAGGCGGCCGAGGTGGACGGGGCCAGCCCCTGGCAGCGGTTCCGCCACATCACCCTGCCGGGCCTGCGCTCGGTGTCGAGCACGGTCGTGCTGCTCGGCACGATCTGGACGTTCAACATGTTCCCGGTGATCTTCCTGATCACCCGGGGCGGACCCGGCACCTCTACGGAGATCCTGGTCACCTACGCCTTCCGTGAGGCGTTCACCGGCGTGCGCAACTACTCCGGCTCGGCGGCCTGGGGCGTGATCATCCTGCTCCTGCTCGTCGCCATGGCCGTCGTCTATCGCAGAGCACTGCGCAAGCAGGGGGAGGTCTGGTGAGCACCGACATGCCGAGCGCCGCCACCACTCACACGAGGTCGTACGGCCGGCAGCAGCGGAGCCTGGCCGGGTCGGTCCTCCTGCACGGGGGGCTCCTGCTGGCCACCGCCGTCTCGCTGTTCCCCGTGGTCTGGCTGGTGCTCACCTCGCTCAAGCCGCGGGACGGGTGGCTGTCGTCCGAGCTGGAGATCTTCAACCAGCCGTCGCTGACGAACTACGCGCGGGTGCTCGGCGACACACAGTTCCTCGTCTGGCTGCTCAACTCCGTCCTCGCGGCGGGGCTGACCATGGCCTTGGGCGTGTTCGTCGCCGCGACCACCGGTTACGCGATCAGCAGGTTCCGCTTCCCGGGCCACCGGGGCGTCATGTGGCTGCTGCTGGTCACCCAGATGTTCCCCGTGGCGATCCTGATCGTGCCGCTGTACAACCTCATGGCCGGTCTCGGGTTGCTGAACCGGATTCCCGGGCTCGTCGCGGCCTACCTGACCGTGGCCGTGCCGTTCTGCGCCTGGATGATGAAGAGCTACTTCGACACCATCCCCAGGGAGATCGACCAGGCGGGCCTGGTCGACGGCCTGACCCCGTTCGGCACGTTCTGGCGGGTGGTGCTGCCGCTGGCCAGGCCCAGCCTCGCGGTGACCGCCTTCTACTGCTTCATGACCGCCTGGGGCGAGGTGGCGTACGCCACGGTCTTCATGTCGCAGGAGGAGAAGCGCACGCTCGGCGTCGGGCTCCAGCAGTTCGTCGGCCAGCACTGGTCCGACTGGGGGCTGCTCACCGCCTCGGCCGTGCTCATCGCGATTCCCGCCGCGGTCGTCTTCCTGCTCGTCCAGCGTCATCTGGTGGCCGGGCTCACCAGCGGCGCCACGAAGATGTGACGCCCGCCATCAGTGACATGACCATTTCCTACAAGGATCGGGGAAGCACAGTGACCGAACTCGCCGTCCGCCCGTCGGCGGTCGCGACCCGGTGGTGGCGTGACGCGGTGATCTATCAGGTGTACGTCCGCAGCTTCGCGGACGGCAACGGCGACGGGATCGGCGACCTGCCCGGCGTGCGCGGCCGGCTGCCCTACCTGGCCGACCTGGGCGTGGACGCGATCTGGCTGACGCCGTTCTACCCCTCGCCGATGGCCGACTTCGGCTACGACGTGGCCGACTACCGGAACGTCGACCCGATCTTCGGTTCCCTGGACGACGCGAAGGCGCTGATCGACGACGTCCACCGGCACGGGCTGAGGATCATCGTGGACGTGGTGCCCAACCACACCTCCGACCGCCACCCCTGGTTCGAGGCGGCGCTGAGGGCCGGGCCGGGCAGCCCGGAGCGGGAGCGCTACATCTTCCGCGAGGGCAAGGGCGCGGCGGGCGAGCTGCCGCCCAACGACTGGGAGTCGATCTTCGGCGGGCCGGCCTGGACCCGCGTCGAGGACGGCCAGTGGTACCTGCACCTGTTCGCGCCCGAGCAGCCGGACCTCAACTGGGAGCACCCGCAGGTGCACGAGGAGTTCGCCGACGTGCTGCGGTTCTGGCTCGACCTCGGCGTGGACGGCTTCCGGATCGACGTGGCGCACGGCATGGTCAAGGCCCCCGGTCTTCCGGACGTCGGCCGGTCCGGCCAGGCGCGGATGATCGGGATGGAGGTGGTCCCGTTCTTCGACCAGGACGGCGTGCACGAGATCCACCGGGCCTGGCGCCGCATCCTCGACTCCTACGAGGGGGAGCGGATCGGGGTGGCCGAGGCGTGGGCGCCCTCGCCCGAGCGGCTGGCCAACTACGTCCGGCCCGACGAGCTGCACCAGGCGTTCAACTTCCACTTCCTGACCGCCCCCTGGGACGCCGAGGCGTTCCGGGAGGTGATCGACGAGTCGGTGCGCACGTCGGCGCTGGTGGACGCGCCCCCGACCTGGGTGCTGTCCAACCACGACGTGAAACGGCACGTCACCCGCTACGGCGGCGGCGACCTCGGCCTCCGCCGGGCCCGCGCCGCCGCGCTGCTCACCCTGGCGCTGCCCGGCTCGGCGTACGTCTACCAGGGCGAGGAGCTGGGGCTGCCCGAGGTGCTGGACCTGCCCGAGCAGTACCTGCAGGACCCGCAGCGGCTGCGCGACCCCGACAGCGGGCGGGACGGCTGCCGGGTGCCGCTGCCCTGGACGCAGGACAAGCCGTTCGGCTTCGCGCCGCCGGGTGCCGAGAGCGCCTGGCTGCCGATACCGGAGTCGTGGGGGCGGCTCAGCGTGGAGGCGCAGCGCGACGACCCGGAGTCCATGCTCACCCTCTACCGCCGGGCGCTGCGCCTGCGCCGCGAGCTTCCCGGCCTCGGTGACGGCCCTCTCGTGTGGCTCGACTCGCCGGAGGGGAGCCTCGCCTTCTCCCGGGGCGAGGGCTTCGTCTGCGCGGTCAACCTCCGCGACCGGCCGGTGGAGCTGACGGTGGCGGGCGAACTCCTGCTGGCGAGCGCTCCCGCCCGGGTGAGCGGCGGAAGGGTCGTCCTGGCTCCGGACTCCGCCGCGTGGTGGCGGGGACGCTGATGTCGTCGAGTCCCCTTGCGATCGGGATTCCCCGGCTGACGGACATCGCCACGCAGGCCGGCGTCAGCGAGGCGACCGTCAGCCGGGTGCTGAACGGCAAGCCGGGCGTCTCGAAGGTCACCCGGCAGGCCGTGCTCGCGGCCCTCGACCTCATGGGGTACGAGCGGCCGCAGCGGCTGCGGCAGCGGAGCAACGGGCTGGTCGGGCTGATCACCCCGGAGCTGGACAACCCCATCTTCCCGGCCTTCGCGCAGGCAATCGAGAAGGCGCTCACCCAGTACGGCTACACGCCCGTCCTGTGCACCCAGATGCCGGGCGGGGCACCGGAGGACGAGTTCACCGAGCTACTGCTCGACCGCGGCGTGATCGGGATGGTCTTCGTCTCCGGGCTGCACGCGGACACGACGGCGCGCTCGGACAGATACTCCCAGCTCATCTCCAAGGAAGTGCCGATCGTGCTGCTGAACGGGCACGCGGCCGACGTGGAGGCGCCCTTCGTCTCCCCCGACGACCGGCTGGCGGCGAGGCTGGCCGTGCAGCATCTGGTCGATCTCGGCCATGAGCGGATCGGGCTGGCGGTCGGCCAGGCGCGGTTCGTCCCGGTGATCCGGAAGATCGAGGGATACCGGCAGGCGCTGGCCGAACTGCTCGGCGTGACGGACACCGACGCCCTGATCTCCCACTCCCTGTTCTCGGTCGAGGGCGGGCAGGCGGCCGCGGCCTACCTGCTGGACGGGGGTTGCACCGGGATCGTCTGCGCCAGCGACCTGATGGCGATCGGCGCCATCCGGGCCTGCCGGGAACGCGGGCTGGGCGTGCCCGGGGACGTCTCGGTCGTCGGATACGACGACTCCCCGCTGATCGCGTTCACGGACCCGCCGCTCACCACGGTGCGCCAGCCCGTCCAGGCGATGGCCGCCGCCGCCGTCGACACCCTGCTCGAGGTGATCGGGGGCGCCCCCTCACGACACCAGGAGCTGGTCTTCCGGCCGGAGCTGATCGTGCGCGGTTCGACCGGCTCGGGTCCCAAAGTCCGCCGCTAGCCGTTGTCACGACGTACCAGGAGAAGCCGAGCGTGCACCACGCGGTTCCGCTGACCGTTCCGCGCCTGCCGGCGGAACGCGCGGAGATCGAACCCGACAGGACCGCGGTCGTCGTGGACGGCCGGGACGGCCTGCGGCCGCGGTGTGAGGCACCGCGGCCGGAGGTTCTCTCGTCGATCGGAATCGGTCAGAACGCGGGATAGACGTCGGCGACCTGGCCGCCGACGCCGTAGTAGTTGGAGCCGGTCGACCAGGTGCTGTCGTTGATCAGCGGCTTGTACTGGAACTGCTGCCCGGCGGGGATGCCCGTGATCGAGCACTCCCACAGGTCGGCCGCCTTGTTGACGCAGTCCTGCCCGCCGCTCCAGGTCAGCGGCGAGGTGTCGCCGCGGATGGTGATCCGGTTGCCCCAGCCCACGTTGTAGTGGACGCGCACCGTCGTCGTGGTGGACGTCGGCTCGACCTTGGCGCCGAGCGCGGTGCGCACCGACGCCCCGCCGGTGGAGGTGGCGGTCAGCACGCCTCCGTACAGGCTGTAGGTGCCGTTGACCTGGTGCAGGGTGACGGTGACCTGGGCGGTGCCGTTCGCGGGGACCGTCACCTGACTGGCGCTCAGGGTGAACAGGCCCGCCGGGGCTGGCGCCGTGCCGCCGGAGTCGGTGGCGGAGACGGCCAGGTTCAGCGTGACCGGGGTGGCGGCGTCGTTGGTGTAGGTCACGGTGCGGGTGGCCGTGGGCTGGGCGGTGGTGACCGCGAGGGCGGCGCTCGGCGGGTTCGCGGTGACCTGCTGGCCGACCGCGCGGGCCGCGTCGACCCGGCCGGTGCCGTACGTGTAGGGGGTGGTCCCGGCGGCGGCCGCGGCGGTGCCCATCAGGGCGTCCTTGAGCCGCTGCGCGCCCCAGGCGGGGTGGCGCTGCTTGACGAGCGCGGCGGTGCCCGCGACGTGCGGGGTCGCCATCGAGCAGCCGCTCTTGCCGCCGTAGCCGCCGCCGGGCACGGCGGCGGTGATGTTCACGCCGGGGCCGGTCATGTCGGGCTTGATCCCCTGGTCGCCGACGGGGCCGCGGCTGGAGAAGCCCGCGACGGTGTCGGTGAGGTCGACCGCACCCACGGTCAGCGCCGACCCGGCCGCGCCGATGGAGCTGATGGTGGAGGTGCCGGGGCCGTAGTTGCCCGAGCAGACCACGAACAGCGCGTCGTACTGGGAGGTCAGCGTGTTGATCGCGGTGGGAATGGGAGCGTCGGGGTTGCCGCCGCCGCTCTGGATGCTCATGCTGACGATCTTGGCGCCCTGGGTGCCGACGGCCCAGTTCATGCCCGCGATGACGGAGGAGTCGTAGCCGTAGCCGTCGTCGCCGAGGACCTTGCCGACGACCAGGCTCGCGCCCGGAGCGACCCCCTTGTACAGGCCGCCGGACGCTGCGCCGGAACCGGCGACGGTCGAGGCGACGTGGGTGCCGTGGGAGTTGATGTCCTCGACGCCGCTCGTGCTTCCCATGAAGTCGGCGGAGGCGACCACCTTGCCCGCCAGGTCGGGGTGGTCGGTGTCGTATCCGGTGTCCAGCACGGCCACCTTGACCCCGGTGCCGTCGTAGCCGGAGGACCAGGCGGTGGGGGCGCCGATGTGCGGGACGCTCTGGTCGAGGCCGGCGGTGACCTTGCCGTCGAGCCACAGCTTGGTGACGCCGCCCTGCAGGCCGGTGGGTTCGGCGGAGCCGCCGGTCAGCCCGCGCCAGCCCGCAGGGGCGGCCTTCTTGCCGATGGCGAAGGCGCTGACCCCGAGGCGGGGGAAGTCGTGGCGGGGCTTGGCCGCGCTGCCGAGGGCGTCGCGGGCCCGGGCGGCGTTGGTGCTCGTCGTGCTCTTGCCGTAGGTCGTCATGACCGGGATGGACGGGCTGTGGGCGTCGTCGTAGCCGTCGGCGATCAGCGTGCCGACCTCGAACAGCCGGGGGTCGAGCCGGTCGGCCCGGATGAGCGGGGCGGCGTCGGAGGGGACCACCGACACCTGGTCGCCGCGGTCGGTGACGGCGAAGGTGACGCCGGTGCGTCCCTCACCCGGCTCGACCGACAGCACGCGCAGGTCTTTGCCCTCCAGGCGTGCCTTCACCGTGTCACCGGTGACGAGGGTGACGGTGTGGTCGCTGCCCGCCTCTCCTGGGGCGGTGGAGGGATCGGTCTGCGCCGCGGCGGACACGGCGGGCAGGCCGACCAGAGCGGCCGCCGTGAGGGCGGCGGCCACAGATGAACTTCGCAAGGGTTCTCCCTGATGCTGGGGATGAGGTGGGGTGCGAGGTCACGCGCGACGCGCCCCCGGACCACGTCCGGGAGCGCGGCGCGTAGGGCTAGAAGCTGGGCGTGATGTCGTGGCCGTGGCCGCTGACGCCCGTGTAGTTCGAACCGGTGGACCAGGTGGTGTCGTTGATCAGCACCTTGTACTGGAACGTGGTGCCGCCGGGGATGCCGCTGACCGTGCACTCCCACAGGTCGGCGGCCCGGTTCACGCACGCCTGCCCGGTGCTCCAGCTGAGGGGCGAGGCGTCGCCGCGGATGGCCACGTTGTTGCCGTAGCCGACGTTGTAGTGCACCCAGACGGTGACCTTCGCGGCCAGCCGCAGGGACTGCACGTCGCTGAAGCCGTACCCGGAGCCGATCGTCGTCGGCGACGTGTGCGCCTTGAGGTAGATGGGCGTGGTCTCCGCTCCGTTGACGTAGCGCGCGTAGACGTGCACGTCGTAGTCGCAGGTGTTCTCGGCCTGCAGGTAGCGGTAGCTCTGGTAGTAGCTGACGCAGCTCGGCGCCGCGCCGTCGTCCGCGCTCGCGGGGCTCGCGGT
The DNA here is from genome assembly GCF_040644635.1 of Microbispora sp. NPDC046933. Taxonomy (NCBI): domain Bacteria; kingdom Bacillati; phylum Actinomycetota; class Actinomycetes; order Streptosporangiales; family Streptosporangiaceae; genus Microbispora; species Microbispora sp. NPDC046933. The sequence goes on from NZ_JBEYWW010000019.1 coordinate 152,222, forward strand.
GGCCAGGGCGGCTCCCAGCAGGGTCGCCAGGCCCGTGCCGAGGGCCGCCATCGTGCGGGTGATGCGCCTTGTCACGTGTTCCTCCCACGTCGGGTTGATCACTGCAAGGCAAGGCTAAGTCTTGCGCAAAGCCCTGAAAGATTGCGAAATCCGTTTCGTCGACCAGGGGGTCAGATCATGGATTCGTCACCCACTCTCGACGTTGAGGTCTGAATTCGTGACCGATCGGCCCATGCGGATGCGAGATCGACAGTCGGCCGACATGGCTGTGCGTTTCGTCACAAGGTGCCGCCGGAGGTGGGCTCAGGAGCGCTGAAGGGGCGCTGAGCTGGGACTGTCATCTCATCGTCGCCGTCCGTCCCGGCTCGGACGCCTGTCCTCACGGTCCGATTCCACAGGTCGCAAACTCATTGAAAGGTCTGCAAAGAGTTGCTTCCGGGTAGGTAGCCCATGGCCGCCGTATGGCCGGTGGCAGGGAGCGATAGCCTCGCGGGGTGAGCCGTACCTCTCGTACCCGCCGTACGCCGCGCGCCGGCGAGCCCTGTCCCTGCGGTCTGCCGGGCGCCTACGGCGAGTGCTGCGGCCGGTTCCACGCGGGACAGGCCGCGCCGACGGCGGAGGCGCTGATGCGCTCGCGCTTCTCCGCGTTCGCCGTCGAGGACGAGGCGTACCTGCTGCGGACCTGGCATCCCTCCACCCGTCCGGCCCGGGTCGAGTTCGAGCAGGGCATGCGGTGGACCGGGCTGCGGATCGAGGCGGTCACCGGCGGAAGCCCGATCCACACCGACGGCACCGTCACCTTCCTCGCCCGGTACGCCTACCGGGGACAGCCCGGCGAGATGCGCGAGCAGAGCCGCTTCGTCCGCCACGAAGGCGCCTGGGTCTATCTGGACGCCGTCGGCGAGTGAGCACCGCGGAGGCCCGGCGCGGTCGCCGACCACGGACTCCGCAGCGGCTTTTCTCCGATAAGTTGCTCTCATTTAATTTATGCCGATAGCGGCATTTGATGGTATGTACGCCTGGTGTCCGGTCAGCAGGCATAGCGACAAAAAATGGGTCATCATCCATGCCGTGCTTGGCATGAGCGGGGCCGAGGCCATGACGCGGGGTATGAGGCCAACGTTGCTTATGTCCGCGACGAATGCCCATTGCCGGATGGCCTTGGTAGGTAGGTGCGTTCCACGATGTCTCGCCGCTGCACGTCCCGCTCCCGACCGTTTCGGGCTCTGGCGGTTCGCCGGCTGACGCTGGCCGCTCTCGTGGCCGCGCTCGCCTGGAGCACCGCGGTACAGGAGGCGGGCGCGAGCGCGCATTCCCTGCGTCGTGGTGCGATGAGGGCGGTCACCGGCCACGGCCACGGCGGCGGGGGCCAGGTGGCAGCGGGTGGGACGGCCACGGCCCGTCAGCTCAAGTCGGGCAACGGCAAGTTCAACCAGAATCTCAACGGCGTGTTCGCCCCGACCTTCATGATCGGCCAGCAGCAGACCGGCATCACGAACGGCGGGCGCATCAGCACTCAGGGCGCCTTCTGCGGTCCCGGCCCGAGGCTCTGCAAGATCTGGCAGAACATGCCCATCAACGTCAACGGCTGGTGACCGCGCCCGGATACGCGCGGGCCGTGAATTCCGTGAATTCGGGGTCGCGCTGACTGATATGGCAATGATGCCGTAAGGCGCCGCGCGCGCCGGGCGCGGGAAACCAGGGGGTCACTAGCCTGAAAACGCCTGGGCGAAAAGGGGCCGCCCGGAGCATTGCGGCGGCTACTGGCGGGAGCGCGTGATGAAGTGTCAGCGGCACGGCGGGACGGTCACGAGGAAGATCGGTCTTGGTCTCCTCGCCTGCGCGTCGGTCGTGGCGGCGCTCGCCGTCGCGGGCCCTGCCGCGGGGGCCACCCGCACGCACGGGCGGGAGACGCCTCGCCACCAGGAGCCCGGGCTGCGGCCCGCGCGGCCCGGCGGGGACGCCGCCCAGCCGGGGCTCACCGCCTCGAGTCCCACGACAAACCGCGGTACGCAGCAGATCACGATCAACGTCGCGAACGGGGGGACCGGCATCCAGAACGCGATGTGCAGGGGCAACCGGGCGTGCGACATCGCGCAGGCGCTCGGCACGCCCTACGCGGGCGCCTCGCCCGTGCCGGCCCCGGCCCCGCAGGCGTCGCCACGAGCGCGGGTGGCACCCCGAGCGGGGGCGGCGACGAAAGCGGGGGCCACGACCCGTGCGGGGGCGGCGCCCCGGCACCCGGCGGTCCTTCCTGGCCGGCGGGGGACCGGCCCCCAGCCGGTGCCGAACCGCGGGCGTGCGGTTCCGCGGCCGGTGCCCGCGCCCCGCCCGGTGCCGCCGGCCCGCGGGCCGCACCACCGGTAGCGGCCCATCCACCAGGCGACGGCCATACGGCTCGGTCCGGCAGGCCGGAGCACCGGGCCGGCTCCCTCCTCAGTCCGCGACGATGGCCCCGGACGCTGCCATGTGATCATGGGCGGCATACCGTGCGCCGGTCTGCCGGACAATGCACCGGTGAGCGATCTCGACTTCTTCGCCGATCTAGTGATCACGGGCACCGTGCTCGGCCTCGACCACACCAGTCGCAGGGACGAGGTCGAGGAGGTGCTCGGGCGCGACCGCACGTTCGAGGCCCCGTCGGGGATGATCTCCGACTTCGGCCTGGTCGAGTTCGGCTGGTTGCGGGATCGGCCCGAGGACGACTGGAGGGTCGTCTACTTCGGCGCGCAGGCACACTGGCTCCCGGACCTCACCGACGACGACATCCCGGCCGCCCTGCTGGGCCGCTACGGCGGTTTCCGCTCCCGGCTCCACTTCGATGAGCTGCGCGCTGCCGTGGAGGCACGCGGGTTCACGCTGGAAGAGCGCCCCACGTACAACGAGGGCTGCGTCGATTACTGGCAGCCCACATCGGGGATGGGGATCACCGCGGTGACCGACCCGGAGGAGTGGGATGAACCATCGGGCACCGTGCTCAAGATGCTCGGGCCGGGACGCCGGTATTCGTGGCGGTCCTTCGAGGGACGTGAGCAGGCGTTCAGGAGCTACGTCGATCACCTGGTGACGTTGCCGGAGCGGGAACTGGCCGCCTGGCTGGACAGGCGCGAACCCGGCGGGGAACGCGAGCGCGCCGACTGGTGGGCCTGTCTCCGCGACACGGTCGCACGCCGCACCGGGGGAACCCTCGCGCAGAACGTACGGTGGCGGCGGCTCGGGATGGATCTCGACCGGCACGCGGCGGAGCGGGGGATCGACGCCCCGGACGAGGCGGCGGTCACCCTGATCACGGCGCTCGCGAGGGCCCGCGACCTGGGCATCACCGACGGGCTGCCGGCGATGGACGACGCCGTGGAGCGGTGGCTGGCGGCGACGACCACCTTCGCCGACGCCGTGCGGCTGTGCGCGGAGCGGCCCCTGACCCCCGATGACGTGCGGTTGTCCCGCCGCCTGCGCAACCAGATCCACCTCGTCCAGCCCGTCGTGCCACACCTCGCGTCCGCCGCCCTGGCGGAGGAGGTGCGGCGCTGGGCCGAACTCAAGCGCTCGTTGCTTCGCCTGCCGGTGTCGGGGGATCACGGCGAGCGGGCCCACCCGTGAACGCGGAACTCCGCCGTGGACGCCTCAGTTGGTAATCTCAAGACAAGGATGGGCTTCACGGCCTGTCCTCCCGTCCACGGCCCGCCAACGAGGAATTCCTTCGAGTCGTCAGGATTTGCGCACCATGTCGAAAGCCGGTCGGTCCCAAGAGGAGATGCGCCGGCGCAACCTCGGCGATCTGCTGCGGCACGTGCACCTGGCCGGCGCGCTCTCCCGTTCGGAGCTGGCCGATCGCATGGGCCTGAACCGCAGCACCATCATGGCGCTGACCGCCGAGCTGTCCGCGGCGGGCCTGGTCAGCGAGGAGTTGCCCGGAGACACCGGCAGGGCGGGCCGGCCGTCGCTGGTGGTCCGCCCGGAGCGCGACCGGGCGCACGTGCTGGCCTTCGACGTCCGCGTCGACCGCCTGGTCGCGGCTCGCGTGGGACTGGGTGGTGAGATCCTCGACCGCCGGGAGGCGGTCAGGCCCCGCGCGGGCGCGGACCTGGAGGACGTCGTCGGCGTGCTCGCGGGCTTCGGCCGCGAGCTGCGGCGCGGCGCCCGGGCGGGCTCGGTGTGCGTCGGGGTCGGCGCGGCCTACTGCGGGATGATCCGGCCCGCCGACGGCACGGTGCGGTACGGGCCCTACATGGGGTGGGTGGACCAGGCGTTCGGCGTCGAGCTCGGCGCCCGGCTCGGGCTGCCGGTGCTCGTCGGCAACGAGGCCCACCTGGGCGCGCTGGCCGAGCGCGACCGCGGCGTGGGCCGCGGCCTGGACAACCTGATCTATCTGCACGGCGACGTCGGGGTGGGCGGCGGGATCATCGTCGGCGGCAAGCTGCTGGACGGTGACGGCGGCTACGGGTGCGAGCTGGGGCACATGATGGTGAACCCGTACGACGGGCGGCCCTGCATGTGCGGCTCGCGCGGCTGTCTGGAGGCCGAGGTCGGCGAGCACGCCCTGATCGACGCCGCGGGCCGTTCGGGCGAGCTGAGCGGCCGCGAGGGTGTACGCGCCGTGGTGGAGGCCGCCGAAGGCGGGGACGCGGCGGCCGTGGAGGCGCTGCGCCGGATCGGCGACTGGCTGGGCATCGGCGTGGCGAACCTGATCAACCTCTTCAACCCGGGCATGGTGATCTTCGGGGGAATGCTCCGGGACGTGTACCCGGGCTCGGCGGCGCAGGTCCGCCGCAGGGTGGAGGCGAACGCCATGGTGATCTCACGCGAGCAGGTGCGGCTGCGGGTGTCGGCGCTCGGAGACGACGTCACGCTGGTCGGCGCCGCGGAGCTGGCCTTCTCCCGGCTTCTGGCCAGCCCTCTGGAGGTGCTCGCGGAGATGCGGCGTCGTACGGCGCACCGGGCGGCGCCCCGGAGGCGTGCGCTGGCGCTCTGAAGCGCCGCGCCCTCCCGAAGGACCATCGGCCCCCGGCGGTGACCTGCCCTCACTCGGCATCGGCCTAGGGGCCTGATCCTGGTCATGAGTGAGGAGTGAGGCCTTCCGGCCGCTCGTATCCAGAGCAGGTGCGAGCAGCACGGGGATGGCGCTCCGCACAACCAAACGCGACCCTCGCGATTATCCGCAGACATTCGGACAAACGAATAAAAGTCGCACAAAGTGCCCTGCTGATGGTCTGCTGGACCATCTGTCTGTTTCGGATTATCGGGAAAGATGACCGAAAACATCCTCCCAGGTCACGCCGTAAGCGTGATCCGTCCGGAGTCCGGAATCGAGCGCCGACGTTGCTAGGCTACGAGCATTATCTACCGCTTTCTATCGTTGGTGGACCTGATGACGGACAACTCACCGTTCAAGCTTTCGAGTGATGACGAAAACCTCAACCGGTGGACGAGCCTGGGTATCGATCCCACCATCCCCCATTCGGCCCGGATGTATGACTGGTGGCTCGGAGGCAAGGACAACTTCGCACCGGACCGGGCCCTGGGCGAGGCCTTCATGCAGGCGATACCGAGCATCCGCACCATGGCCAGGGAGAACCGCAAGTTCCTCGGCCGCGCGGTCCGCTACCTCGCGAGCGAGGGGATCGACCAGTTCCTCGACATCGGCACCGGCATCCCCACCGAGGGCAACGTCCATGAGGTCGCCCACTCGATCACACCCGAGGCCTGCGTCGTCTACGTCGACAACGACCCGATCGTCCTGGCGCACGCACGGGCGCTACTGGTCAGCGGCGGCCCCGGCGTGACCGACTACATTCACGCCGACCTGCGCGAGCCCGAGACGATCCTCGCCGACCCCGCCCTGACCGGCACCCTGGATCTGACCCGTCCCGTAGCGCTGATGCTCGTCGCCATCCTGATGCTGCTGGACGACGACGAAGATCCGTGGGGCAAGGCGCGCACCCTCATGGACGCCCTTCCCTCCGGCAGCTACGTCACGATCACCCATCCCGGCCTCGATTTCGACCCCGAGGCGATGGAGGCGATCAAGGAGGCCGCCAGGCAGGGCAACATGACCGTGATCCCGCGTGTCCGCGCCGACGTCGAACGGTTCTTCCAGGGATGGGACCTGGTCGAGCCGGGCGTGGTCCCGGTCATGGACTGGCGCCCCGATGACGAGCCGTTGTTCGGCCAGGGTCCCGCCTACTACTGGGCTGGAATGGCTCGCAAGCCCTAGGACACTCCACTCGCCCGACGCCGCCGGGGTGGCACGCCCGTCCCGGCGGGTAGGGGGACCGACGGGGGTGGGAATCGGATGGAGAAGCGGCACTCCGGGCGGACCGGCTCCCCGCCGGGCGCTCCGTCGCTGCGTGACCGGTTCTGGTCGGTGTTCTCCCCGACGACGGAACCGCCGCGCAGCGCCCTCGGGCTGCGGATGGCGCTGGCCGCCTTCGGGCTGGTCGTCTGCGGCTTCATCGCGATCACGGCGTACGCGGCGGGGCTGTTCGTGCCGGCGGTCGTCGCGACCGTGCTCGCGATCGTCGCCGCGGCCGACTTCGTCGTGGTGGTCCGCCGCCGCGCCGGGCGGTGAGGAAAGGCCATACGGGGGCATTCAAAAATAGAACGCGTTCTCGTACGCTCCGGGGTATGCGTTTCACCTACGCCGAGGCCATGACCGACCCGTCGTACTATCTGCCGCTCGCCCGGGCCGCGGAGGCCGCGGGGTACGCGAGCATGAGCGTGGCCGACTCGCTGGTCTACCCCAGGGAGTCGGACGCGAGGTATCCGTACACGGCGGACGGAGATCGGGAGTTCCTGGAGGACAAGAGCTTCATCGAGACGTTCGTCCTCATCGCGGCGATGGGGGCGGTGACCTCGGCGATCCGGTTCACGCCGTTCGTCCTCAAGCTCACGGTGCGTCCGCCGGTGCTGGTGGCCAAGCAGGCCGCCTCCGTCGCCTGGCTCACCGGCGGCCGCCTCGGCCTCGGCGTCGGGCTGAGCCCCTGGCCGGAGGACTACGCCGTGACGGGCGTGCCGTGGGCACGGCGGGGCAGGCGCATGGACGAGGCCATCGAGATCGTCCGCGGCCTGACACGCGGCGGCTACTTCGAGTACCACGGAGAGTTCTACGACCTGCCGCCGGTCAAGATGTCCCCGGTCCCGGCAGAGCCGGTCCCGATCCTGGTCGGCGGGCACAGCGAGGGGGCGCTGCGCCGCGCCGCCAGGCTCGGGGACGGCTGGATGCACGGCGGGGGAGACCCCGCAGAACTGGACGCGCTGCTCGCCAGACTCGCCGCGCTGCGCGCCGAGGAGGGCACCGCCGACCGGCCCTTCGAGATCCACGTGATCTCCCCTGACGCCTACAGCGCGGACGGGGTGAAGCGGCTGGCCGACAAGGGCGTCACCGACGTGATCGTCGGCTTCCGCAGGCCGTACGCGAAGGGGCCCGACACCGAGCCGCTGAGCCGGAAGATCGAGCACCTGGAGCGCTTCGCCGAGGTGGTGATCGCCAAGGCCGGCTAGCGGTTCCGCGACCGAGCGGACCTCCGGCGCGAGGCCGGATCACCCCGCTGCCGTCATCATGAGCGGGTGTCCGGCCACACTGAGGTAGAACGCGTTCTTGCAAGCCGTTCCGGGCTCGCGCATGCTGGGGCGCATGAATCTGATCGCGCTGGAGGAGATCGGCCAGACCAAGTACCGCTACCTGCGCTGCCTGGACCTCAAGCGCTGGGACGACTTCGCCGACACGCTCACCGGCGACGCCGTGGCGGCCTACGACAATCCGGTCGCGGGCGACCCGCTGCGGTTCGACGGCCGCGAGGCCATCGTCGGCTACATGCGCGCCAGCCTCGGGCCGGAGGTGATCACGACGCACCTCGCCGGTCACCCTGAGATCGAGATCGACGGCGACGACGCGAGGGGCACCTGGTGCCTCGACGACACCGTGCTCATCCCACGCCACCGCCTGATGATCCGCGGATCCGCCTACTACGAGGACACCTACCGGCGCTGCTCCGACGGGCGCTGGCGGATCAGCGGCACCGGCTACCGCCGGACGTACGAGTACACGCTGTCCCTCGACGAACTGCCCAGTCTGCGGTTCACCGCGAACCTCTGGGCCGCGTCCTGACCTTTCCCGGAGCCGGGCCGCGTCGCCGGCCGGGAAACCGTGCCGCGCCACCGCCATTGACCACATCTAGAACGAGTTCTAATCTCGCGGTGGAGAAGACCACCGGTTCGGTCCGTATTCGCACCGCTGATCCAAGGGAGTCCGATGGCCACGGAACCGTTCGCCCGGGCGATCGCCGAGGCCGAGGAGATCATCCGCTCCGCGCCGCACGTGCGGTCCGAGCGGGACCTGGCCGAGGGCCTCGACTACCTGGCGGGCGGCATCAAGGCGGCGTTGCACATGACGTGGGCCTACGACCGCGACTTCCCCTTCTTCGCCGCCTCCACCGGCCCGTACGCCAAGCTCGGCCTGGACAACCCCGACACGCTCTACTTCCACGCCTATATCCGGGACGACGCCGAATACGTGGTCACGGGCCGCCGCGGCACCACGGCCGACCTGAGCTTCCAGGTGCTCAACGGCGACTACTCGCCCGCGCGGTCGCCCGACAGCCTCACCGCGTTCGACGACCGCGACATCGAGATCGCCCCGGACGGGTCGTACGAGCTGCGCTTCGGCCCGGCCGAGAGCACGGCCGAGAGCACGGCCGAGAGCCTGGCCGAGAGCCCGGACGAGAGCGCGGCCGGGGGAAAGGCGGGCCCGAACCGCTTCACGCTGGGGCCGGGCGCGGCGATGCTGATCGTGCGGGAGGTCTTCTCCGACTGGGACGCCGAGCGGCCCGGCGAGATCCGCATCCACCGCGCCGCCACGCTGGGGTCGGCGCCCCCGCCGCCGGACGTGGACAGGATCTCCAGGCGCTACGAGGTGGCCGCGAGGATGCTGCTGGGGCGGCTGCGGACGTTCCTGGCGTTCCCGGAGCGGCACTACCTCACGCTGCCGGTCAACACGATGACCGAGCCGCGGCCCACGCCGGGCGGCCTCGCGACGCAGTATTCGTCCGTCGGCCACTACGACCTCGACGACGACCAGGTCATGGTCGTCACCGTGCCCGCGGCGGGCCGCGACGTCGCGCCGTACCAGGGGTTCCAGCTCGGCAGCATGTGGTACGTCTCGCTGGACTACATCAACCACCAGACCAGCCTCACCGCCGACCAGGCGCGCCCCGACCCCGACGGGAAGATCCGCTACGTGATCGGCGAGCGCGATCCCGGGCTGGCCAACTGGATCGAGCGCACCGGGCACCGCCGCGGCTACCTGCAGATCCGCTGGCAGCGGCTGACCCGCCCCCTCGGGCCCGAGGACGGTCCGGAGGTGGAGGTGATGCGGTTCGAGGACCTGCCGGCAAGGCTGCCCTACCACGACCGGCAGCGGATGAGCCCGGGGGAGTGGGCGGCCAGGATCGCCGCCCGGCAGACCGCCGTCGCCCGAAGGATGCTGGGCTGATGCCGCTGAAGGACCGGGTCGTCGTGGTCTCCGGGGTCGGGCCGGGGCTGGGACGCGCCCTGGCGCTGCGGTGCGCGGTGGCCGGGGCGGACGTGGTGCTGGCCGCCCGGAGCGAGGAGCGGCTGGCCGCGGTGGCGGAGGAGGTCGCGCGGCTCGGCCGCCGCGCGGTGCCGGTGCCGGCCGACGTCACCGACGAGGCGTCGCGGCGGCGGCTGGCCGCCACGGCACTGGAGAGCTGCGGCCGGGTCGACGGGCTGGTCAACAACGCCTTCGCGATGCCGCCGATGACGGACCTCGTCGACGTGGACCTCGGCGCGGTGCGCGCCGCCTTCGAGACCAACGTGCTCGCCGCGTTGCGGCTGACCCAGCTCTTCGCGCCGGCGCTCGCCGAGCACGCGGGCGCGGTCGTGATGGTCAACTCGGCGGTGCTGCGGCACTCGCGGCGCACCTTCGGCGTGTACAAGATGGCCAAGGCGAGCCTGCTCGCCCTCGCCCAGAGCCTGGCGACCGAGCTCGGGCCGCGCGGCGTGCGGGTCAACAGCGTCGCCCCCGGCTACATCTGGGCGGACAACCTGAAGTGGTACTTCGAGACCCTGGCCCGGCGGCGCGGCGTCCCCGCCCGGCAGGTGTACGACGAGACCGCCGCCGGGCTCGACCTGCGCAGGCTGCCCGAGCCCGAGGAGATCGCCGACGCCGCGGTGTTCCTGCTGTCCCCGCTCGCGCGGGCGGTCACCGGCCAGTGTCTCGACGTCAACTGCGGCGAATGGCACCACTGACGAGCGCGGAGGCGACCGGATGAGCACGGGACGCGACGGCGTCGGCACGATCGAGGACCTGCACGCCTGGGCGAGCGACGCCACCGGCCTGACCGACTTCGGGGACGACCCCTACCTCGACGGCCTCGGCGTGCTGCTCGAGTCGTACGCCCGGGACGCGGCGCTCACCCCGCAGGGCGCGCGGGCGGCCCGCGCGATGCTGCGCGGCGCGCTGACCGCCCGGCTGCGGTGCGAGGCGGCGTGGCGGCGGCACCCCGAGCACGCGGCCGTGCCCGTCGAACGGCCGATCTTCGTCACCGGCCTGCCGCGCACCGGCACCACCGCCCTGCACCGGCTGCTGACCGCCGACCCCGCCCACCAGGGGCTGGAGCTGTGGCTGACCGAGTCGCCCCGGCCGAGGCCGCCGCGCGAGACCTGGGCGGACGACCCGGAGTATCGGGCCGCCCAGGCCGCGTACGCGCGGCACCACGTGCGCCATCCCGAGTTCATGGGCGTGCACTACATGTCGGCGGACATGGTCGAGGAGTGCTGGCGGCTGCTCCAGCAGTCGATGCGGTCGGTCTCCTTCGAGTGCCTGGCCCACCTGCCGGCGTACTCGGCGTGGCTGGCGGCGCGGGACTGGACGCCCGCCTACCGGCGGCACCGGCGGATCCTCCAGCTCGTCGGGCTGGGCGACCCCGGCCGGCGGTGGGTGCTGAAGAACCCCAGCCACCTGTTCGCGCTGGACGCGATCATGGAGGTCCACCCCGGCGCGCTGGTCGTCCAGACCCACCGCGACCCGGTCACCGCCATGGCGTCGATGTGCAGCCTCGCCGCGCAGGCGACCGCCGGGTGGTCGGAGGCGTTCACCGGCGCGGTGATCGGGCGGGACCAGCTCGACCTGTGGAGCCGGGGCCTCGACCGCTTCCGCGCCGCTCGCGCCCGGCACGACCCCGCGCGGTTCTTCGACGTGCGCTACGACGAGTTCGTCCGCGACCCGCTGGGCACGGTCGAGGCCGTCTACGCCCACTTCGGGCTGCCCCTCGGCGACGCCGCCCGTACGGCCATGGCGCGCCTGCACGAGGAGAGCCGCTCCGGGGAGGCCCGGCCGGCGCATCGCTACGAGCTGTCCGGCTTCGGGCTGACCCCCGAGGAGGTCGAGGCGCGCTTCGCCGGCGTCAGGTCGTCCAGGTGACCTTGCCCGGCCGCGGCGCCTTCTCCGTGACGTTCAGGCGATACTCCAGCCTCGGCGTCCCGGAGCGTTGATCCCCCGGCGTCGGGTCAGCTCGCGGCGAGGGCTCCCATGATGCGGTCCTCGCTGACCTCGGGCCCGGCCAGCTCGCCGACGACCGCGCCGTCACGCAGCACCACCACGCTGTCGCAGTTCTCCACCAGCTCCGACACGTCGGAGGAGATCAGCAGGATCGCCAGCCCGTCCACCGCCAGGTCGTCGAGGAGCGCCCGCATGGCCAGCTTGGTCGCGATGTCGACGCCCCGGCTGGGCTCGTCGAGCAGCAGCACCTTCGGGTGCATCGCCAGCCAGCGGGCCAGCAGCACCTTCTGCTGGTTGCCGCCGGACAGCTCCCCGGCCGCCTGCCGGGGTGAGACGGCCTGGATGCCCAGCCGCCGCATGAACGTGGCGACGATCCGGTCCAGGTGCGCGTCGGAGACGATCCCCGCGCGGGACAGGCGGGGCAGCGCGGCCAGCGCGATGTTGTCGCGGACCGACAGGGTGGGCACGATGCCCTCCACGCGGCGGTTCTCCGGCACGAGCCCGACGCCGGCGCGGATCGCGTTCCTGATCGACCACTTGCCCGCGGGCGCGCCCGCGATCGTCACCTGGCCGGCGTCCACGCGCAGCGCGCCCGCGATCGCCTTCGCGGTCTCGCTGCGCCCCGCGCCCCGCAGCCCGCCGAGGCCGACCACCTCTCCCGTACGCAGGGCGAGGGAGACGTCGCGGAGCACGTGGCGGCGGGTCAGCCCCCGGGCTTCGAGCAGAGGTTCGTCGGCGGGCGGGCCGGCGGGCTCGCCGGTGGCGGCGTCCATCCCGCCGGCGTGGAAGGGCCGTCCGAGCAGGAGCGAGACCAGCCTGCGGCGGTCGAGGCCGGCGAGCGGTCCCGTGTGCACCACCCGGCCCTCGCGCAGCACGGTCACCCGATCGCAGATCTCGTAGAGCTCGTCGAGCCGGTGGGTGACGTACAGCACCGCCCGGCCCTCGTCGCGGAGCCGGGAGATCGCGCCGAACAGGACGTCCAGCTCGTCGCGCTCCAGCGCGGAGGCGGGCTCGTCCATGACGACCAGCCGCGCGTCCGCGGACGCGGCCCTGGCCAGGGCGACGAGCTGACGCGCGCCGTCGCCGAGCGAGCCGAGCGGCCGGCGCGGGTCGGCGCGCAGGCCGTAGGAGGACAGCAGCTCGGCGGCCCGCGCGTGCATGGCCGCGAAGTCGATCAGGCCGAAGCGCCCGCGCGGCTCCCGGCCGAGGAACAGGTTGGCGGCGATGCTCATCGTGGGGACGAGGCCGGCGTCCTGGTGGATCGTGGCGATCCCGAGCCGGGCCGCCTCGGCGGGGGAGGAGAGGGCGACCTCCTCCCCGAGGTAGCGCAACCGGCCGGCGTCCGGCCTGCACACCCCCGAGAGCACCTTGACCAGGGTCGACTTGCCGGCGCCGTTGCCGCCGACGAGCGCGTGGACCTCCCCGGCCCGCAGGGCCAGGGTGACGTGGTCGAGCGCGGGCGCGCCTTGAAAGCTCTTGCAAATACCTGCGGCCTGCAGCACGGTTGCCTCCGCCTCGAATGGTGATCCCGGCAGGAAACAAACCCGTAACGAGGCCGTCACATTCGATCAAATCTGGGCAACGTGCAGGCGGACGCCCTTGCCGCCCAGCTCGTCGAGCACGTCGCGCGGGGCGGCGTCGTCGGTGACCAGGTGGTCGATCTGCTCGGCGGACACGGTCTGCACCATCGCGTCCATACCGATCTTGGTGTGGTCGGCCAGCACGACGACCTCCTCCGCGGCGGCGGCCAGGGCCTGGTCGACGCAGGCGACCTGCATGTTCGGGGTCGACAGGCCGCGGTCGGCGGTGAGCCCGTTGCCGGAGATGAAGGCCCGGCGCACGCGCAGCCCGGCGAGGGACCGCTCGGCCGCGCTGCCGACGAGGGCGAGGATGGGCCCGCGCAGCGTGCCGCCCGTCAGCATCACCTCGATGCGCGGGGAGTTGGCGAGCGCCTGGGCGACGAGCAGCGAGTTGGTGACCACGGCGAGTTCGGTGTGCCTGCTCAGCCTGCGGGCGAACTCCTGGGTGGTGGTCCCGGGGCCGATGACGATCGCGTCCCCGTCCTCGACCAGCGACGCGGCCAGATCAGCGATGGCGGACTTCTCCGTGGAGGAGAGGGTCACCTTCTGGACGTAGCTGGCCTCCCTGTTCAGGTCGCCGGGGAGGGTGGCGCCGCCGTGGTGCCGGTTGAGCAGGCCCTCCGACTCCAGCGCGCGCAGGTCGCGGCGTACGGTGACCTCCGACGACTGCACCGCCTGGGCGAGCTCGCGCAGCGAGACGGCGCCGTTGGCCCGCACCAACTCCAGAATGCGCTGGCGGCGCTCGGCCGCGAACACGGGCCGGCGCCCGTCGCTGTCCGTGTCGACCACGCCCCCACCCTCCGCTGTGACCGGTTCCGATCATAGTCGACCAGTGAAAGCGCCGCACGACTGACCGGAAATGAACGAATCTGATCCAATCTCTTGACCGGATGCCGCTCCCGGTGCTTATTTGAGGGCCATAACCGACTCGATCCTGTCCGAATCTGATCGGTCCCGTTCGAAGGGTGCGTTCCCCGCGTGCCCGGCGTCCGCGGCTCCCGATCTCGACCCTCCCCCCACGTCATGGCAGGTCATCGGCGTGCCGAGCCGCCTTCGTGCGGAGCACCCCCCGTCGCGCCGGCCGGACGCGGCCACGCCGTACGGCGCGTCCGCCCGACCCTGCCCGCAGGAAAGGATCCCTGTGAGAAAGCCCATCCTCTTACTCCTGGCCGTCGTTCTCGGCGCCGTCTGGCAGGTCGCGGGGCAGGTCCCCGCGACCGCCGCCGGCGCCGAGCGGCACGGCCTGCGCGGCGATTACTACCTGTCCTCGGCAGCAGGGAAGTTCGACTTCGCCCAGCTCAAGGCCACCGTGATCGACCCGGATCTCGAACTGCCCGACCTCAACCCGGTCTTCACCTCGCTGACCGGGCGGGAGGACGACGTCACCGTGCGGTGGACGGGCCGCATCCAGCCCGCGTACTCCGAGGCGTACACCTTCTCGATCATCGGGGACAACGGCTTCCGGCTCTGGGTGAACAACACGCTCGTCATCGACCACTGGGTGGACGACTGGGACAAGGAGCAGATCGGCACCCCGATCACCCTGCAGGCCGGCCAGAAGTATGACATCAAGGTCGAGTATTTCGAGCACTTCGGCGGCGCCAACCTCCACCTGCGCTGGCAGAGCGCCAGCCAGCCCAAGCAGGCCGTGCCGGCGGATGCGTTCTACCTGCCCGAGGGCTTCGACCCGCCGGGGCCGGACAGCGCCGCCGTCGACGCGGCGGGCGACACCGCCACCCTCGACTTCGGCGACACCGCGCTCGCGGCGCTTCCCGCGACCGCCGCCGAGCACTTCGGCCTGACGGTGGCCGGCACGAAGTGGCAGGTCGCGTCGGCCGCCCTCGACGGGACCACGAAGGTCAAGCTGAAGCTCGGCTTCCCCATCCCCCGTCTCGCCGCCGACATCCGGGCCTCCTACGACGGCAAGGGCGGCCTCGCCAGGGCGGACGGCACCGCGATCGAGGCGTTCACCTGGGTCCCGGTGTCCAACGGCTCCACGTACGTGCTGAAGACCCGCTGGTCCGGCGACGTGGACGCGAACAACCCGCTGCCCGAGTATCCCCGCCCGCAGCTCGTCCGCGACCGCTGGCAGAACCTCAACGGCACCTGGCAGTTCGCCGCCGCGAAGGAGGGCGAGGCGCCGCCCTTCGGCCGCGACCTCGGTGAGCGGATCGTCGTGCCGTACCCGGTGGAGTCGAGCCTGTCCGGCATCGGCCGCCACGAGGACCGCATGTGGTATCGGCGCACGTTCGAGGTGCCGGCCCCGTGGAGGAAGGACCGCGTCCTGCTCCACCTCGACGCCGTGGACCACGAGTCGGTCGTCTACGTCAACGGCAAGCAGGTCGGCACCCACAAGGGCGGCTACGACAGGATCACCGTGGACGTGACCGACGCGCTCACCCGCAAGGGCCCGCAGGAGCTGGTCGTCGGCGTGACCGACCCGACCGACAAGGGTCGCCAGCCCATCGGCAAGCAGCGGCTCAACCCGGGCGGCATCTGGTACACCCCGGCCTCCGGCATCTGGCAGACGGTCTGGATGGAGCCCGTCGACAAGACGTACATCGAGGCCGTGGACACGATCCCCGAGGTGCTCGGCCAGTCCCTGCGCGTGAACGTCCGGGCGAGCGGCGACGCCACCGCCGTCGTCACCGCCCGCGCCGGCAAGCGCGTCATCGGCAAGGTCTCCGGCCCGGCCGGCACCGAGCTGGCCGTGCCGATCCCCAACCCCCACCTCTGGACGCCCGACGACCCGTACCTGTACGACCTCACGGTCGAGCTCAAGGGCGGCGACAAGGTGGAGAGCTACTTCGGCATGCGCTCCATCTCCGTCGGCCGGGTGAACGGCACGACCCGGGTCCTGCTCAACGGCAAGCCGGTCTTCCAGTTCGGCCCGCTCGACCAGGGCTACTGGCCGGACGGCATCTACACCGCGCCGACCGACGAGGCGCTGCGGTACGACCTGGAGCAGACCAAGGCGCTCGGCTTCAACATGGTGCGCAAGCACATGAAGGTCGAGTCCGACCGCTGGTACGCGTACGCCGACAAGCTCGGCCTGCTCGTCTGGCAGGACATGCCGTCGATGTTCGGCGCGGCGAGCGCGGCCGACAAGGCGCAGTTCGAAAGCGAGCTGAAGGAGATCGTGGACGAGCACCGCAGCAGCCCGTCGATCGTGATGTGGGTGCCGTTCAACGAGAGCTGGGGCCAGTACGACATCTCCAGGATCGCCGACTACGTGGAGAGCCTGGACCCCTCCCGGCTCGTGGACAACATGAGCGGCATCAACTGCTGCGGCGCCCAGGACGGCGGCAACGGCGACGTGATGGACTACCACATCTACCCCGGACCCGGCAGCCCCGGTAAGCCCGGCTTCTTCCGGGCGTCGGTGCTCGGCGAGTACGGCGGGCTCGCCCTGCCGGTGGTCGGCCACACCTGGACCGGCGGCGGCTGGGGCTACGCGGTCGAGCCCGACTCCGAGGCGCTGACCAAGCGCTTCCTGGAGATGGACGACGCCCTGCGCAAGCTGCACGCCTGCAACGGCCTGAGCGCGGCCGTCTACACCCAGACGACCGACGTGGAGACCGAGATCAACGGCCTGATGACCTACGACAGGGCCGTGACCAAGCCGGACGTCAAGCGCGTCCACGACGCCAACACGGCCCTCACCGCGGAGATCCTCCCCGCCTGCGCCTGACCCGCACGGCCTTCGGCGGCCCGGACGACACGTCCGGGCCGCCCCGGAACCGCCCACGGCGTGTCGTCCTCCGGCCTGCCGGACGCGCCGTGTCACCCCCCCATCGGAAGGATCATCATGAAGCCATACCCCCGTACGGCGGTGCTCGCCCTCGCCGTGCTGATCGGCGCGGCCGGCTGCGCCAAGACGGAGGAGACCCCGGCCGCGGCGGGCCCCAGCGCCGCGGCGTCGGCCCAGCAGCAGGTGGTGCAGACCCCGGCGGGCTCGGCCGGCCCGACCTGCACGCTGGACCAGTTCGGCGGCACGAAGTTCGACCTGAAGACCGCCACGGTCGGCTTCTCCCAGTCGGAGAAGGAGGCCAACCCGTTCCGCATCGCGGAGACCAAGTCCATCAAGGACGAGGCGGCCAAGCTCGGCATCGCCGACCTCAAGGTCACCAACGCGCAGTCGCAGTTCTCCAAGCAGATCACCGACGTGCAGCAGCTCATCGCCCAGGGCGTGAAGCTGCTCGTCATCGCGCCGCTGAACTCCGACGGCTGGGAGCCGGTGCTCCAGCAGGCCGCCGCCAAGAAGATCCCGATCATCACGGTCGACCGCAAGATCAACGCCAAGCCGTGCAGCGACTACCTGACGTTCATCGGCTCGGACTTCTACGAGCAGGGCAAGCGAGCCGCGGACCAGATGATCACGGCGCTCGGCGGCAAGGGCAAGGTGGCGATCCTGCTCGGCGCGCCGGGCAACAACGTCACCACCGAGCGCACCAACGGGTTCAAGGACCGGATCAAGGAGAAGGCGCCCGACATCCAGATCTCCTTCGAGCAGACCGGCGAGTTCGCCCGGGAGAAGGGCCAGCAGGTCACCGAGCAGCTCATCCAGTCCAACCCCGACATCAACGGCATCTACGCCGAGAACGACGAGATGGCGCTGGGCGCGGTGACCGCCCTGAAGGGCGCGGGCAAGGATCCGGGCGCCATAAAGATCGTCTCGGTCGACGGCACCCGCAGCGCCGTCCAGGCCATCGCCGACGGCTGGCTGCACGCGGTCGTCGAGTCCAACCCCAGGTTCGGGCCGCTCGCCTTCGAGACGGCGCAGAAGTTCCTGGACGGCCAGTCGATCCCGGACAAGGTCATCATCTCCGACCGCGAATACGACGGCTCCAACGCCGAGGCGTCCCTCGGCGAGGCCTACTGACCCGCCGAAGCCCGTCACGGACGCCCGCGGAAGCACGCGTGCGTCCCGGGCCTCCGCGCGGACGCGCGCGCGGAGGCCCGCGCGAGGAAGGGAACTCATTGAGCCAGTCCGCTGCACCGGTGCTCGAGGCCAGGCAGATCAGCAAGCGCTTTCCCGGCGTGGTGGCCCTCGACGGCGTGTCCCTCGCCCTCCTCCCCGGCGAGGTGCACGCCCTCGTGGGCGAGAACGGCGCGGGCAAGTCCACGCTGATCAAGGTCTTCACCGGGGTCCACCGCCCGGACGGCGGTGAGCTGATCTACAACGGTTCGCCGGTGGCCTTCGGGACGCCGCTCGACGCGCAGCGCGCCGGGATCTCGACCATCTACCAGGAGGTCAACCTCGTCCCGATGATGAGCGTGGCCCGCAACCTGATGCTGGGGCGCGAGCCGCGCGGCCGCCTGGGCGTCATCGACACCGCCAGGATGTACGGCGAGGCGGAGCGGATCCTCGCCGGATACGGCGTCGTCACCGACGTGCGCCGCCCGCTGCGCACCCTCGGAATGGGCGTCCAGCAGATGGTCGCCCTGGCCAGGGCCGTGGCGATCGACGCCCGCGTGGTCATCATGGACGAGCCCACCTCGTCCCTGGAGCCGCGCGAGGTCGAGACGCTGTTCTCGGTGATCAGGAAGCTCAGGGACGACGGCATCGCCGTCGTCTACGTGAGCCATCGCCTCGACGAGCTGTACGAGGTGTGCGACCGGGTGACCGTGCTGCGTGACGGCCGGGTCGCGCACACGGGCCCGCTGGCCGAGCTCGAACGGCTGAAGCTCATCGCCCTGATGCTGGGCCGCGACCTCGACGAGGTCAGGACCGGCGGGCTGACCAGGTTCTCCCGCGACCGCCGTGGGGCCCGGGGGCGGGACGGTGCCGAGCCCGCCGTACGGGCCGAGGGACTGACCCGGCGGCAGGTGCTGCGCGGGGTGGACGTCTCGGTGTGGCCCGGGGAGGTCGTCGGCCTCGGCGGGCTGCTGGGAGCGGGCCGCAGCGAGACGGCCAAGGGCATCGTCGGCGCGCTCCGGCTGGACGCGGGCCGGGTGCTCGTCGCCGGCCTGCCCCTGCGCACCGGCTCGACCACGGCGGCGATCAGGGCCGGGGTCAGCCTGCTGCCGGAGGACCGCAAGGCCGAGGGCATCATCCCGGCGCTGTCGGTCAGGGAGAACATCGCGCTCGCCGCCCTGCCGTCGCTGTCGCGGGCCGGAGTCGTCTCCGACGCCAGGATCGACAAGGTCGTCGAGGTCTTCATGCGCCGGCTCAGGATCAAGGCGGCCTCGCCGCACCAGCCGGTGCAGGAGCTGTCCGGCGGCAACCAGCAGAAGGTCCTGCTCGCCCGGTGGCTCGCCATCCGGCCGAAGATCCTGCTGCTGGACGAGCCCACCCGCGGCATCGACGTGGGCGCCAAGGCCGAGGTGCAGGCCCTCGTGGACGAGCTGGCCGAGGAGGGCCTGGGCGTGTTACTGATCTCGTCTGACCTGGAGGAGCTGGTGGAGGGCGCCGACCGGATCCTGGTGCTGCGCGAGGGCGCCGTCGTCGGCGAGCTGTCCGGCGACGACGTCACGGAGGACAAGATCATGGCGTCCATCGCCGAACGAGGAGCGGAGTCCGATGGCTGAAGCGGTCGCACCGCCCGGGCGGCGGGTGCTCGCCTGGGCCCAGGAGTACGGCGTCTACGCCGCGGTCGGCGTCCTGCTGCTGTTCAACGTGCTGTTCACCCCCCACTTCCTCGACGTGGCCAACTTCCGCACGCAGCTCGTGCAGGTCGCCCCGATCGTGATCGTGTCGCTCGGCATGGCGCTGGTCATCGGCACGCAGGGCATCGACCTGTCGGTCGGCTCGGTCATGTCGCTGGCCGCCGCGCTCGTCGCGCTCTACCTCGGGTACGGCGCCTGGCCCGCGCTGCTGGTGGCCCTCGTCGGCGGGGCGGTGGCCGGGACGGCGGGCGGCGCGCTGGTCGCCTACGTCGGCGTGCAGCCGATCGTGGCCACGCTCGCGCTGCTGGTCGGCGTCCGGGGCCTGGCCAACGTGCTCGTGCCGCAGCTCGTCGAGTTCCGCAACCCCGACCTGATCGCGCTCGGCAGCAGCTCGCTGTCCGGCGTGCCGGTGATCGTGGTCATCGCGGCCGTGCTGACGCTGCTGATGGCGTTCCTGGTCCGCAGGACGACGTTCGGCAGGCAGGTGGTCGCGATCGGCGGCAACCGCGCGGCCAGCGAGCTGTCCGGGCTGCCCGTCCGCCGGGTGCTGCTGCTGGTCTACGTGATCTCCGGGGTGCTGGCCGCGCTGGCCGGGGTGCTCGCGACCGCGCGGCTGCAGGCGAGCGATCCGACCTCGCTCGGCCTGTTCATCGAGCTGTCGGCCATCACGGCGGTGGTGGTGGGCGGCACGCCGCTGAGCGGCGGGCGCATCCGGGTGCTCAGCACGGTCATGGGCGCGCTGCTCATGCAGCTGCTGTCGGCCACCCTCATCAAGCACAACCTGCCGCAGTCGTGGACGCAGATCGTGCAGGCGGTCATCATCCTGGCCGCCGTTTACGCCACCAGGGAGCGAGGAACCCGATGACCGCATCGCCCGGACGCGAGCAGGTGAGCCGCGTCCTCCAGCAGCACGGCGCGCTGATGGTGCTGGCGGCGCTGGTGATCGTCGGCAGCGTCGCCTTCGACTCCTTCGCCACCGCGGGCAACGCCGCCAGCGTCCTCGTCTCCTCCTCGTTCACCGCGATCATCGCGATCGGCATGACCTTCGTGATCATCAGTGGCGGCATCGACCTGTCGGTGGGGTCGCTGTTCGTGTTCGGCGGGGTCCTCGCGGCGTACGGCTCGCAGTACGGGCTGTTCGTCGCGCTGGCGCTGCCGCTCGCCGCGTGCGGGCTGGTGGGGCTGCTCCAGGGGCTGCTCATCGCCAGGACGGGGATGGCGCCGTTCATCGTCACCCTGGCCGGGCTGCTCGGCGTGCGCGGGCTGATGCTGGCGATCTCCAACGAGGGCGCCACGACCTACCTCGTGAAGGACGCCGCGTTCGCGCGGCTCGGGCAGGGCGGGGTGTTCGGCCTGACCTGGCCGGTCTTCATCACGGCGCTCCTGGCGGTGGCCGCCATGGTCCTGCTCCAGCGGACGGCCTTCGGCCAGAACGTCTACGCGGTCGGCGGCAACGAGCAGGGGGCGGCGCTGATGGGCGTGCCGGTGGCGCGGACGAAGGTCTACGTCTACCTGATGTCGGGCCTGCTCGCGGGCCTCGCCGGGGTGCTGAACGCGGCCCGGCTCTCCTCCGGCGTCACGATCCTCGGCATCGGCCTGGAACTCGACGTGATCGCCGCGGTGGTGATCGGCGGCACGCTGCTGACCGGGGGAGCGGGCGGCATCACCGGCACCATCGCCGGCGTGCTGCTGCTCGGGGTGATCCAGAGCCTGATCAACCAGGTGGGCAACCTGACGTCGGCCTTCCAGCAGGTGGTCAGCGGCCTGTTCCTCGCCCTGGTCGTGGTGGCCCAGCGGCTGCTCGGCAGAGCCCAACGGCTCGGCTGAGCGGCCGCCTCCCGTCCCACGCCGACGTCCGGCGGCTCAGGCGGCCGCGCCGTCCGACCCGCCCAGCTCCACCAGTTCCCGCAGGGTCGCGTGGGGGATGTCGATGCCGGCGAAGGTCAGGAACCGTCCCATCGGCATCGACGAGGCCATCCGCAGCCCGTTCTCGTCGTCCTCCTCGGGCCGCTCGCTCTTCCCGCCGGTGAGGACCCGCAGGAGAGCGGGCCCGGCGAGCGGATGCGAGAGCCACTCGCCGAGCGTCGAGTCGAGCGAGACCACGGGGATGACGGAGTCGCCGTCGAGGCTGATCGTCGTCTCGGCCACCACGGACGCGGCGTTCTCGCCGATCTGGATCGTGTAGTCGCCCGGCGCGACGACCCACCGGCCGAGGGGGACGTCGTAGTACGCGAACGCCCGACGGTCGAGAGGGAGGGTGACCGTGCGCGACTCGCCGGGGGCGAGGGAGACCTTCGTGAAGGCCCGCAGCTCCCGGGCGGGCCGCCGTACGGGACCCGCGGCGGTGGCCACGTAGACCTGCACGACGTGCTTGCCCGTCCGCTCACCGGTGTTGGTCACCGTCACGGTGACGGTCGCCGTGTCGTCGCCCGTACGGACGACCGTGAGGCCGCCGATCGCGAACGACGTGTAGCTCAGGCCGTGGCCGAACGGGTAGCGCACCGGCAGCTCGACCGTCTCGTAGTAGCGGTAGCCGACCATGACGCCCTCGCCGTAGCGCACGTGCCCGGCCTCGCCGGGGAAGTTGAGGTAGCTCGGCGTGTCCTGCAGCCGCACCGGGATGCTCTCGGCGAGGCGCCCGGAGGGGTTCACGACGCCGAAGAGGAGGTCGGCGACGGCGGAGCCGCCCGCCTGGCCGAGCAGCCAGCCTTCCAGCACGGCGTCCACGTCGTCGTGCCAGCCCTCCATCGAGACGACGCCGCCGTTGGACAGGACGACCACCGTACGGCGGGCCGCGGCGGCGACGGCGCGGATCAGCTCGACCTGGACCGCGGGCAGGTCGATCGTCTCCCGGTCGAACCCCTCCGACTCCTCCCGCTCGCCCAGGCCGGCGAAGACGACCGCGACGTCGGCGGACGCCGCGGCCTCGGCCGCCGCCTCGCGAAGCTCCCGCGCGTCGCCCGACCCGTCCAGCGAGAACCCCTGGGCGTAGGAGACGTCCGGGGCGAGGGCGCGGATCGCGTCGAGCGCCGCGTCGACCCGGGTGGCGTTGACGTGGGAGCTGCCACCGCCCTGGAACCGGGGCCTGGCCGCGAACTCGCCGATCACGGCGATGCGGGCGCTCGCCGGGAGGGGGAGCGTGCCGTCCTCGTTCTTGAGCAGCACGGCGCATTCGGCGGCGAGCTCGCGGGCGAGCGCGTGGTGGGCGTCGGCGTCGAAGGCGCCGGACACGCCGCTGTGGCGTGCGGTGAGGGCGGCGACCCTGCGCACGCTCGCGTTCACCACGGCCTCGTCGAGGTCGCCCGCGCGGACGGCCTCCACGACGCGCCGGTCGCTCGCGCCGCCGGTCCCCGGCATCTCCAGGTCCAGTCCGGCGGCCAGTGCGGCGACGCGGTCCTGGACCGCGCCCCAGTCGGAGACGACGACGCCGGTGAAGCCCCACTCGCGCCGCAGGACGTCGGTGAGCAGCCACCGGTTCTGGGAGGCGTGGACACCGTTGACGCGGTTGTAGGAGCACATCACGGTGGCGGGCCGGGCCTGGGTGACCACCCGCTCGAACGCGGGGAAGTAGATCTCGCGCAGCGTGCGCTCGTCCACGTCGGCGCTGACCCGCATGCGCTCGGTCTCCTGGTTGTTGACGGCGAAGTGCTTGACCGACGCGCCGGGTCCCTCGGCCTGCAGCGCGGTGACGTGCGCCGCCGCCAGTACGCCGGAAAGCAGGGGGTCTTCCGAGTAGTACTCGAAGTTGCGCCCGCACAGCGGCGAGCGCTTGATGTTCACGCCGGGGCCGAGCACGACCGCCACGCCGAGGGCCCGGCCCTCCCGGCCGACCGCGGCGCCGATCCGGGCGGCCACCTCGGGGTCCCAGCTCGACCCGACCGCGGCCGCGGTCGGGAAGCAGGTGGCGGGGATGCTCTCGTTCAGGCCGAGGTGGTCGGATCCGCCGGCCTCACGGCGGACGCCGTGCGGCCCGTCGCACAGCGTGATGGAGGGAATCCCGGCCTCCTCCAGCGGCTTGGTCGTCCAGAAGTCCCGGCCCGACAGCAGCGAGGCCTTCTGCTCCAGCGTGAGCGCGTTCAGGGCGAGCGCGTCGAGCTCGGTCCGGGCCATCAGGGAGGCTCCTTTCACGGGGAGGGTTCGCATCGTTTCCTGCCCCGGAAGGGAGCAGCGGCAGGCAATCTTCCCCCCGGCCACCGGACACGGGGGTCGCCGCGCACGGCGGCGGGACGGCGGGCGGCCCGGCCACCCGCCGTACGCGAGTCACGGTCAGGAGGCCGGTTCCGGCATCCGCGCGTGTGTGGTGAGCCGCCGGGCCCGGCCGAGCACGACGGTGTCGCCGGTCAGCAGGATCTCGGCGCGCAGCGGGCGGTCGGCGGCGGACGGGCCGGCGGTGAGCACGATCGCGCCCGGCTCGACGATCCTGCGCAGGTCGGGACCGGTGTAGGAGAAGGCGTCGGCCGGCGCCTCGAAGACCACCTCGCGGGTCTCGCCGGGTGCGAGCGGCACCCGGGCGAAGCCCACCAGTTGCGCGACGGGCCGGGCCACCTGGGCCACCGGGTCGGAGGCGTACAGCTGCACGACCTCCTCCGCCGCCCTGGAGCCGGTGTTGGTGACGGTCACCCGCGCCTCGACCGTGCCGTCCGTGGGGCACCGCTCCGCGGAGGTCGTCATCGCGTCGTACCGGACCGTGGTGTACGACAGGCCGTGGCCGAAGGGGAACGCCGGGGTGGGGTCGGACACCGAGATGCCGTCGGTCCGCAGTCCCAGGGGCGGCTGCAGGTAGGTGGAGGGGGTGACGAAGGGGGAGCCGGGGATCTGGACGGGCAGCCGCCCGGACGGGTTCACCCGGCCGCTGAGCACCCCCGCGATCGCCGCGCCTCCCTCGACGCCCGGCAGGAACGCCTGGAGGGCGGCGGCGGCCCGATCGGCGTAGGCGCCGATCGCGTAGGGGCGGCCGGACACGACGACCAGCACGGCCGGTGTGCCGGTCGCCAGGACCGCCTCGGCCAGTTCCGCCTGGACTCCGGGCAGGCCGAGGTGGGCGGCGTCGCAGCCCTCGCCGGAGGTGCCGTTGCCGAACAGGCCGGCCCGGTCGCCGACGAACAGCAGGACGAGGTCGGACTCGGCGGCCAGGGCGGCGGCCTCGGCGATGCCCGAGGTGTCGTCGCCGGACACGTCCGCGCCCCGCGCGAACCGCAGGTCCGCGTCCGGGAACTCGGCCCGCAGGCGGTCCAGGACGGGGGCTACGGGCAGGCCCATGCCGTGGCCGGGGAAGCGGTCGAGCACATGGTTCGGGAAGGCGTAGCAGCCGAGCAGGGTCCGCGGGTCGTCGGCGCATGGGCCGACGACGGCGATCCGCGCGGTCGTCCCGGCGGCGACGGGCAGCACGCCGGTGGGGTTGGCCAGCAGCACGACGGAGCGTTCGGCCACGATGCGGGCCAGGTCGCGGTTGCGGGGGCTGTCCAGGTCGACCTCGGCGGCACCGTCGGGCACGAGGGGGCCGCCGTCGAGCAGGCCGAGTTCGATCTTCTGCCGCAGCACCCGGCGCACCGCCTCGTCGACGAGCGGCTCCTCCACGCGGCCGGCCCGCACCTGCCCCACCAGGCGCTCGCCGTAGCCGACCGTTTCGGGCAGCTCCACGTCGATGCCCGCGCGCAGCGCGATCGCGCCCGCGTGCGCCTCGTCGGCGGCGACGTGGTGATTCATGGCGAGGAACGGCACCGCCCAGTAGTCGGCCACCACCGTGCCGTCGAACCCCCACTGGTCGCGCAGCACGCGCCGCAGCAGGTCCGGGTTCGCGCCGACCGGCACGCCGTCGATGTCGGTGTAGGAGTTCATGACCGACCGGGCGCCGCCCTCGTGGATGGCCGTCTCGAACGGCGGGAGGATGACGTCGGCCATCTCGCGGGGTCCGATGCTGACCGGTGCGTGGTTGCGGCCCGCCCGGGAGGCGGCGTACCCGGCGAAGTGCTTGAGCGTCGCGATGACCCCGGTCTCCTCCAGGCCGCGTACGTAGGCCGCGCCGATCTGGCCCACCAGGTAGGGGTCCTCGCCGAGGGTCTCCTCGACCCGGCCCCACCGGTAGTCGCGCACCACGTCGAGCACCGGCGACAGGCCCTGGTGGACGCCGACGGCGCGCAGGTCGTCGCCGATCGCCCGGGCCATCCGCGTGACGAGGGCGGGGTCGAAGGTCGCGGCCCAGGCCAGCGGCGTGGGGTAGGCGGTCGCGCCGTAGGTGGCGAACCCGGTCAGGCACTCCTCGTGCGCGATGGCGGGGATGCCGAACCGGTTGGCCGCGATCACCTGCTCCTGCAGCTTCCGCAGCCCGGCCGCCCCCTCCGCCGGGCTCACCGGCGCCGTGCCGTACACCCGGGTCAGATGGCCGACCCCGTCGCGCATCCGGTCGGCCAGGTCCACGCCGTCCTTCATGAACAGGTCCTGCAACGGGGCGACGTTGCCGCCCGCCGCCTCCGAGCCGGCGGGCGAGATGTCGACCCAGACCGATCCGAGCTGGGCGACCTTCTCCTCCAGCGTCATCTCGGCCAGCAGCGCCTCCACGCGTTCGTCGAGAGGCCGGTCGCCGTCCCGCCAGGGCGCGAGCCCCGGCGCGTCTACGAATGTCATGACATCCCTTGCTTGTCGATTCATCGCGTGGAGCTCGGCCCCGGAAGACGCCGTACGGGGTTCCGGCGGCGATCGGCCCGGCCGTACCCGCGCCGCGGCGGCGGCAGACGGCGATACGCGAGCAGCCGCATCGAGCGCCCCCTGTCATCCGAGCTGTCGTCTGAACGGTGGTCCGAAAGTTTCTAAATTAGGACCGATAGTTTATGGGGACTCTAGGTCGCTGTGCTGGAGGTCGTCAAGGAATCGGCGGTGAGATATCCGAAACATTCGGGTGAGTGTCCGAAAGTTGGGCGCTAAACTGCGGCCATGACGACGACCAGGGAGCCGACACCTCCGGAACGCACGCCCTCCCGGCCGCTGACCATCGCCCAGATCGCCGAGCTGGCGGGGGTGTCCCCCGCGACCGTCTCCAAGGTCGTCAACGGCAGGTCCGAAGTCGCCCCCGAGACCCGCGCCCTGGTCGAGGACCTGATCCGCGAGCACGGGTACCGCCGGCAGAAGAAGCGCCCCACCGCGGCCCCTCTGGTCGAACTGGTCTTCCACGAACTGGAGGGCGCGTACGCGATGGAGGTCATCAAGGGGGTCGAGCAGGTGGCCCGCGAGCACGACCTGGCGGTGGTCGTCTCCGAGCTGCAGGGCCGCCACCCTCCCGCCAGGGGCTGGATCGAGGGGGTGATCGGCCGCCGCCCCTGCGGCGTGATCGTGGTCTTCTCCGGCCTCACCCGGGCCCAGCGCGAGCAGCTCAGGACGAGGGACATCCCCCTGGTGCTGGTCGATCCCACCGGCGACCCCGGACACGAGCTGCCCTCGGTGGGCGCGGGGAACTGGAGCGGCGGCCTGTCGGCCGCGCGCCACCTGCTGGAGCTGGGGCACCGGCGCATCGCCCTCATCACCGGTCCGGCCCGCGCCCTGTCCAGCCGGGCGCGGCTCGACGGGTTCCGCGCCGCGATGGACACCGCGGGCGTGCCCACGGACCCGGCGCTCGTCCGCCAGGGCGACTTCAGCGCGGAGGACGGCCTGGCGCACGCCCGCTCCCTGCTCGCGCTGCCCCGGCCCCCGACCGCCGTGTTCGCCTTCAACGACGCGCAGGCCATGGGCGTGTATCAGGCGGCCCACGAGATGGGGCTGCGCATCCCCGACGAGCTGAGCGTGGTCGGCTTCGACGACCTGCCGATGGCGCAGTGGCTCATCCCCGCGCTGACGACGGTCCGCCAGCCGCTGACCGAGATGGCCGCCGCCGCCGCGACCATGCTGGTCGCGCTCGCCCGCGGGGAGGCCCCGCCGCAGAACCGTCTCGAACTCACCACCAGCCTCGTCGTCCGCGGGAGCACCGCCCCGCTCGTGGCCTGACGTTCTCACGGCCTGAAGTTTCGGAACACCGATGGAAATTTCGGCGGCCAATTTCCTTCCACCGGTCGTGCTGTACCGGCCCGGCGGAGTCGGTAGCGCCCCGCCGTCCGGCCGGGCGGGGGCGGTGAGCCCCGGGTCGGTCCCGGATGTACGCCGCCCGCGCTGGAACTCTCGGCCCCCATGCCCGCAACGCCCCGCACCGTGGCGGCCGGCGGGACGACCGGGCGCACGGCAGGTCTCGCCGGTCGTCGTGATGGCCCGGATCCTCGTGAGCGCCCCGGCCGGTTCGGGCCCGTGTACCGCTCCTCCTCCCGGGCGCGGCGTCCGCCCGTAGAAATATTCGGCATATCGTCGAAAATTTCGGACGCGATTGCCGCCACGTCAGAGGCGGTCCCGGACCGCCTCCGGAAGGTGGCACCGGAGTACAACCATCCCGTCCCGGCCGTGCTCGAGAACGCCGTGGACCATCTGTTCGCTGGAACGACAAGGTTGCGGGCGGGTACGGCGTGGCCGGCGGCGCCCGTGCCGTCGAGCACCTGCGCCAGGTGCTGGGCGAGGTGAAGGTCGCCGCCCAGCACGTGGCAGTGCGCTCGCAGGTGACGTTGTCGGTGTTCGCCGACTTCGAGCCGAGCTACCCGGCCGATCCGGACGCGCCGCGCGTGCTGCGGCCGGGCCCCGGACAGGAGCCGGCCCTGAACGAGATGCTGGACGAGCTGCTCGACTGGTCGGGGGCCCTCAAGCCGCTGCGTGAGGCACGGGCGGTTCCGGTCTGACCCTTTCCCGGACTCCGGCCACGGCCGCCGCACGTGATCAGGGTAAAGTACGCCAAATGTTCTATATGCCCAGATCGGCGAGGTAGAGGGTGGCGGGGGTACAGGCGGTTCTCAAGCGTGTCGCCCTCGACACCCGGCCCCTGAGCATTCCCGCGTACCGGCGGCTGCTGGTGGGGCAGGGCGTCTCGTTCATCGGCTTCCAGCTCACCTCGGTGGCCGTGAGCGGGCAGGTGTACAGCATCACGGGGTCGTCCCTGTGGGTGGGCCTGCTCGGACCGGTGAGCCTCGTCCCGCTGGTCGTCTTCGGACTGTGGGGCGGCGCGGTCGCCGACGCGATGGACCGCCGCCGGCTCCTGCTGGCCGGCTCGGTGGTGGCCTGGCTGTCCACCGTCGCCCTGCTGCTGCACGCCTGGTCGGGGCTCGGCAACGTCTACCTCATCCTCGCCGTCATCGCCCTGCAGTCGATCGGCTTCGCCGTCACCTCGGCGACGCGCGGCGCGATCATTCCCCGCATCGTGCCCACCGAGCGGGTCCCCGCGGCCAACACCCTCAACTTCCTCGTCAGCAGCATCGGCACGGTGGTCGGGCCGCTGCTGGCCGGAGTGGTGCTCGCCAAGGGCGGGTACGCCACCGCGTACCTCATCGACGCCGTCCTGTTCGGCGCGGGCTTCTACGCGGCCGTACGGCTGCCGACGCTGGCGCCCGTCGGCGAGATCTCCCGGCCGGGCCTGCGCTCGGTGGTGGACGGGCTCAGATACGTGGTGAGCAGGCCCGTCGTGCTCATGTCGTTCGTGGTGGACATCATCGCGATGGCGTTCGCGATGCCGAGGGCGCTGTTCCCGGAGATGGCGGCCGAGCGCTTCGGCGGGTCGGCCGTGGCGTTCGGCTGGCTGTCGGCGAGCATCGCCATCGGGGCGGTCGTCGCCGGCGTCTTCTCCGGCTGGGTCGGCCGCGTACGCCGCCAGGGGGTGGCGCTCACGCTCGTGATCGCCCTGTGGGGCGTGACGGTGGCCGCGGCGGCGCTGGCACAGCCGTTGTGGCTGGTCGTGGCGCTGCTGGCGATCGGCGGCGCGACCGACCTCGCCTCGGCCGTCTGGCGGCAGACGATCCTGCAGACCTACGCGCCCGACGAGATGCGCGGACGCCTGCAGGGGGTGTTCATGGTCGTCGTCGCGGGCGGGCCCCGCCTGGGCGACCTGCGGGCGGGCGCCAGCGCGGACGCCTTCGGGCTCGTGCCCTCCTGGGCGGGCGGCGGCCTGGTGTGCGCCCTGCTCGTCCTGGTGACCGGTTTCGGCGTGTCCGCCTTCCGCCGGTACGACGCACTGGCGAGCCGCCCGGACACCCCCTGAACCCGGATCTCAGGGCCGGGCCTCGCCGCGTACGCAGAAGGAGATGGGGCTGCGGACGCGGCCGGGGAAGACGAAGCGCTCCAGCGGCCCGACGGTGAAGCCGGCCGCCTCGATCGCCGCGACGCTGTCGCGGCCCGTGTGGCAGCCGCCGGTCAGGCTCGGCCACACGGTCGCGTCCAGCAGGTCCTGCACCCGGGCCCAGCCGGTGAGGCCGGCGCGGACGTGTTCGAGGAAGCGCAACCGCCCGCCGGGGGCCAGCACGCGGCGGATCTCCCGCAGCCCGGCGGCGGGATCGGGCAGCGAGCACAGCACGAACGACACCACCGCCGCGTCGAACTCGCCGTCGGCGGCCGGGAGCCGGTCGGCCAGGCCGCCGACGACCTCGATCCGCGCCCCCGCCCCGCGGGCGGCGTGGCGGGCGACCGCCCGCAGCCGCGGTTCGGGCTCGACGGCCAGCACACCGGTGACGGACGGCGGATAGTGGGCGAAGTTCAGCCCGTTGCCCGCGCCGACCTCGATCACCCGGCCCGACAGCCCCGCCACCAGCGCCTCACGCTGCCCGGTCATGCCGTGCCGGTCGAGCACCTGGCTGAACCACGTGTAGAAGCGCGCGAACAGCGGATGGCTGACCCTGGTCGTCGGCATGGCGTCCCCCTTCCCGTCCCTCATTCCTTCCCCGCGCGGCGAGCGGAGCGGCATTACCGAATCGGGGCGAAACGGTCGTGGTCGCCACCGGCCATCGCGGGTACGGGCCGGATGGACGACGCGACGCGATGGACGACGCGATGGACGACGCGACGGATGACGCGCTGGACGACGAGGTGGACGAGAAGGTGAGCGCGGCGACCGCCTCGGCGCCGGCGACGGCGCTCGCGGGCCGGCCCCACTCAGGCCCCACTCCGGCCCCACTCAGGGCGGCGTGACGCGGAAAGGAAGCGACCATGACCTCTGCCGTGACCTCTGCGGCGAACTCTGCGGCGAACTCTGACGTGGCACCCGCCGCCCGGCTGCCGCTCATCGGCGACAGGGCGCCGGACTTCGAGGCCGAGAGCACCCACGGGCCGGTCCGGCTCGCCGACTACGCCGGGCGGTGGCTCGTGCTGTTCAGCCACCCCGCCGACTTCACCCCGGTCTGCACCACCGAGTTCGTCGCGTTCGCCGAGCTGGCAGAGGAGTTCGCCGCCCGGAACGTCGCCCTGCTCGGCAACTCGGTCGACTCCGTGCACAGCCACCTGGCCTGGACGCGGGCGATCGAGGACAGGATCGGCGTGAAGATCCCCTTCCCGATCATCGCCGACCTGGACACGCGGGTGTCCCGCGCGTACGGCATGCTCCACCCGAACGCGTCGGCGACGGCGGCGGTCCGCGCGGTGTTCGTGATCGACCCGGAGTCGGTGGTCCGCGCGATCCTCTACTACCCGATGAACGCGGGGCGGATGGTCCCCGAGATCCTCAGGCTCGTGGACGCGCTGCAGACGGCCGACCGCGACGGCGTCTCCTGCCCGGCGAACTGGCGGCCGGGCGACGACGTGCTGCTGGGCGCGCCGAAGACCCAGGCCGAGGTGGAGGCCAGGCTGGCGGACGAGCGGCTCAAGCTCGTCGACTGGTATCTCGCGAGCCTCCCCGGACGCGGCGCCTGACCGCCACGTGGGCGCCGTGTTCCGGTAGAACTCCTTTGTGACTCATACGGTGACAAACTGGGCGGGCAACATCACCTTCCGGGCCGCGGCGGTCGAGCGGCCCTCCTCTTTGGAAGAGGTGCGCGCCCTGGTGGCGCGGAGCGGGAAGGCCCGCGTGCTCGGCAGCGGCCACTCCTTCAACCATCTCGCCGACTCTGCGGGCGCCCTGATCTCGCTGGACGCGCTGCCACCGGAGATCGAGATCGACAGCGCGTCGTCCACCGTCCGGGTGGCCGCGAGCGTCCGGTACGGCGAGCTGGGCCGCCGTCTGCACGACAAGGGCTACGCCCTGCCCAACCTCGCGTCCCTGCCGCACATCTCGGTCGCGGGCTCCTGCGCGACCGGCACCCACGGCTCGGGCGACGCCAACGGCGGCCTCGCCACGTCCGTGCGCGCGATCGAGATGGTGACCGCCGACGGCGACCTCGTCACGCTGAGCCGCGACGCGGACGGCGACCGGTTCGCCGGAGCCGTCGTCGCGCTGGGCGCCCTCGGCGCCGTCGTCGCCATGACGCTCGACGTCGTTCCGTCGTTCGACGTCCGCCAGCGCGTGTACGAGGGCCTGCCGGCCGAGGTGCTCGACGACCAGTTCGACGCGGTCATGTCCGCCGCGTACAGCGTCAGCCTGTTCACCGACTGGCGGACCTCACGGATCAACCAGGTCTGGGTGAAGGAGCGGGCCGGCGCGGCCGACGCGGACCCCGCCGAGGCGGCGGCGGTGAGCGGGCTCGCGGGGGACGCGGCCGCGGGCGGCCTGGAGGGGGCCACGGCCGCCGGGGGGCTCCACGGCGCCGAGCCGGGCGGCGGCTTCTTCGGGGCGCCGCCGGCCGACGGCCCGAGGCATCCCGTGCCGGGCATGTCCGCGGTGCACTGCACGGCCCAGATGGGCGTCCCCGGCCCCTGGTTCGAGCGGCTGCCGCACTTCCGGCCCGACTTCACCCCCAGCAGCGGCGAGGAGCTCCAGGCGGAGTACATGGTGCCCCGGCGGCACGCCGCCGCGGCGTTCCACGCCCTCGAAGCGATCCGCGACCGTATCGCCCCGGTCCTGCAGATCTCCGAGATCCGTACGATCGCCGCGGACGACCTGTGGCTGAGCCCGAGCCAGGGCCGCGAGACCGTGGCCTTCCACTTCACCTGGATCAAGGACGCCGCAGCCGTGACGCCCGTGCTCACCGCGATCGAGGAGTGCCTGGCGCCGTTCGGCGCGCGGCCCCACTGGGGGAAGCTCTTCACCCTCCCCGCGGACGTCCTGCGCTCCCGCTACGAGCGCCTGGACGACTTCGCGGCGCTGGCGCGGCACTACGACCCGCGCGGCGTCTTCGCCAACGAGTTCGTCGAGCGGTACGTCCTCGGTCGCTAGTCGCCCGGTTCGTCCCATGACGACCGGGTAGGTCCCCGGGGATCACGGGGGAGGACGATGCGCATCGAGGACTACGCCCTCATCGGCGACATGCACACGGCCGCCCTGGTCGGCCGCGACGGATCGGTGGACTGGCTGTGCCTGCCGCGCTTCGACTCCGGAGCCTGCTTCGCGGCGCTCCTGGGCGGCCGCGCGGCGGGCCGCTGGCTGCTGGCCCCGGCGGGCGGGGGGACGTGCACCGGGCGCCGCTACCGCGACGGCACGCTGGTCCTGGAGACGACCTGGGACATGCCCGGCGGGTGCGTGCGGGTCCTCGACTTCATGCCGCCGCGCGGGGAGGCGCCCGACCTCGTGCGCATCGTGGAAGGCGTGCGGGGCCGGGTGGAGATGCGCACGGAACTGCTGCTGCGCTTCGAATACGGCGACGTGATCCCCTGGGTGCGGCACCGCGGGGGAGAGCTGGCCGTCGTCGCCGGTCCCAACGCCGCCTGGCTCCAGTCGCCCGTCGAGCTCACCCACGACTCCCAGCTCCGCGGGACGACCGCCTCCTTCACCGTCGCGGCGGGAGACCGGGTGCCGTTCGTGCTCACCTGGCAGCAGTCCTGGCAGGGCCGGCCGCGGCGGCTTGAGGCGGCCGAGGAGCTGGCCGCCACCGACCGGCTGTGGAAACAGTGGCTCGGCCGGTGCCGCTACCAGGGGGAGTACGGCGAGGCCGTGGGCAGCAGCCTCCTCGCGCTCAAGGCCCTCACGTACGCCCCCACCGGGGGCATCGTCGCGGCGCCCACGACCTCGCTGCCCGAGCTGATCGGCGGGCCGCGCAACTGGGACTACCGCTACAGCTGGCTGCGGGACGCCTCGTTCACCCTGCAGGCGCTGATGGGCGCCGGGTACGGCGACGAGGCGACGGCCTGGCGCGACTGGCTGCTGCGGGCCGTCGCCGGGGACCCCGCCGACCTGCAGATCATGTACGCGGTCGACGGCAGCAGGCACATGCCCGAGTGGACCGTCGACTGGCTGCGGGGATACGAGGGATCGCGGCCGGTGCGGGTCGGCAACGCCGCCTCGCGGCAGTTCCAGCTCGACGTGTACGGCGAGGTGATCGACTGCCTCCACCGGGCCAGGGAGGCGGGCCTGCGGCCCGACGAGGAGGCGTGGGACCTGCAGTGCGCGCTCATGGAGTATCTGGAGGGGGCGTGGCGGGAGCCCGACAACGGGCTGTGGGAGGTGCGCGGCCCGCGCCGCGACTTCGTCCACTCCAAGGTCCTCGCCTGGGTGGCGGCGGACCGCATGGTCCGCTCGGTCGAGAAGCAGGGCCTCGGCGGTCCCGCCGGCCGCTGGCGCACCCTGCGCGAGGAGATCCACCGGGACGTGTGCGCGCACGGCTACGACGCCGACAGGAACACCTTCACCCAGTTCTACGGGTCGAAGGGCCTCGACGCCGCGCTGCTGCTCATTCCCCGGCTCGGCTTCCTGCCCCTGGACGACCCCCGCGTGGCGGGCACCGTCGACGCCGTGTGCCGCGAGCTGACGGAGGACGGCCTCGTCCTGCGCTACCGGCCCGAGGCCGACGACGTCGACCGGCTGCCGGGCGGGGAGGGCGTCTTCATCGCCTGCTCCTTCTGGCTCGCCCACGCGCTCGCCCTGCTCGGCCGCCGCGACCGGTCGCGGCGCCTGTTCGACCGCCTGCTGTCCCTGCGCAACGACGTCGGCCTGCTGTCGGAGGAGTACGACGTCGGCCGCGGGCGTCAGGCCGGCAACTTCCCCCAGGCCTACAGCCACGTCTCCATCGTGAACACGGCCCAGGCCCTGGCCGCGCCGGCGACATCTGACTGACAGATGTCCTCCATCTGTTTCCCGCGCATCTCGCGACCTCCCCTCATCCACCTGCGGCGTTGCATGATGCGAACGAGGGGTCCGGGTCTTCGGCCCGGCCGCCTCGGGGAGAACACCTGGGAGAAGAGGTGACGCGACATGGTGCGACCAGGTCTGGCCCGCCGCCCGGACGTGACGGAGCTGCGCCAGACGTACGACCGCGCGGGATCGACCGCTCCCGCGCAGGTCATGGACGGAGTGACGTTCCTCGCCGGGGTCTATCTCGCCATCTCGCCGTGGATCGTGGGCTTCAGCGGCCTCGGCGGTCTGGCGATCAACAACCTGATCGTCGGGCTGACGGTCGCGGCGCTCGCGATGAGCTGCGCGTCCGCCTTCGGCCGCACGTACGGCATGAGCTGGGTGACGCCGGTGCTGGGCGTCTGGACGATCATCGCGCCGTGGGTGATCCGCGGCCAGCCGGCGACCACCGCGACCATCTGGGACAACGTGGTCACCGGGGCGATCATCTTCCTGTTCGGCCTCGGTTCGCTGGCGTTCGCCGCGAACTACCGGCAGCACGAGTACCGCAGCAGCCGGCGGGGGGTCGGCGAACCGGGCGGCGAGTGGTAGCCGCCGCGCCCGCGCGGGCTGCGCCGAGGGCGGCGTACGGCACCCGGCCGGCGGGGAAGGGCTGGCTCCTTCGCCGGCCTCGTCGTGCCCGGCCCGTCACGGACGGGGCGCGTGCCGCAGCCCGTGGTGGGTGACGTCGCCCACGGGGCGGTCCCTCGTGACGACGCTCACCGCCCCCTTCGGTTCGAAGATCACGTATCGGACCGAGGAGAGCGAGGCGACGCCGTGCTGGCGCAGGATCGCGTACAGGTCGGGCTCGGTGAGCCCGCACCGCCGCAGCTGTCGCCGCTGGATCTCGCCCTCGTCCACCAGGATCCGGGGCGTGTGGTCGAACCAGTGCGGTGACGGGGATCGCAACCGCACCTGGGTCACGACGGCGTGCACGGCGATCACCGTGAGCAGCGCGGCGGCCCCGGTGAGATACGAGGTGTCGGACGCGGTCGCGGTGCGGCCCACGATCGCGCCCACCGCGACCGCGGCGACGAAGTCGAACGGCGACAGCTCGGCGATCATGCGGCGCTTGGTGAGGCGCAGCCCGGCGACGGCGGTCGCGTACAGAAGGAGTGTCTTGACGGCCACCCAGCCCAGAGCGGCGACCTGCCCGAACAGCAGGAACACCCCGAGCGGCGGCGAGACTCCGGACAGCGGGGACATGGCTTCCCTCCAGCGTGGAGGGGGGGGGGGGGGGGCGCGCGCGGCCCCCCCCCCCCCCGCCCGGAC